>NZ_JBWQQI010000006.1:0-387593 GCF_056619545.1 Paraburkholderia sp. SSBN10T | reverse complement strand
CACCTACTTTTCTTTGCCGCCGCAAAGAAAAGTAGGCAAAAGAAAGCGGGCTCACAACCGCCAGCCTGTAGGTGTCCACCACTCAAACCATTGCGGCGTGGTCCGCACGAAGACCGGCCCTCGCATCTCCCCCATTAGTGACAAAGGGCTCATCCACCCCACTCCGCACTGCGTGCGTCGCGGATGGGTCTGCCTGGGAAAGCGGGTCTGCCTGGGTTTGCGGCCTATGGTCGGGCTGTGCGGCGACACCAGGAACAATGGGATGGACTCCTCCTCACCCGGTTAGCGCTCGGCGCATGATCAGCGACGTGGTTGACCGCTCGGCATGCCGCCGGCGCTACCGTACCGATAGTGGGCAAGCCAAAGATCGCTGGAATACCTACGGAGTGTGCAGAAGGCGCTATGCCCTTCGGCGGGGCGCGTAGCGCAACGCTGGAACGGATGACGGCCTTGTCACTAACGCGAATGGTGCAAGGGCCGCTCCTCGTGCGGACCATTCCGTGGTGACCTGAGTGGTGGACACCTACGGGCTAGCGGTTGTCAGCCCGCTTTCTTTTGCCTACTTTTCTTTGCGGCGGCAAAGAAAAGTAGGTGCCGCCCCGCACAGGGGCAACGCTAATAAACCAATAACACAGCAAGGAAAGGCCAACGCCGTAGGCAAACAGACCACTAAAAAAACAAGAACTCAAAATGGAAGAATAGGTAATGCACCAGTAACCCCCACTGCTTGCAACTCCCCTAGACTCGCTCTCCAATGTTGTTCGGAGCGCTCTCATGTCACAGCCGGTTGCCGTCGCGATCCATTCCCTTCACTCCTTCGAGCTGACCGGCGATGGCCAGTACCTCATGCTCAAAGGAAATCAACCCGATAGCATCGCCCTGCACTACTCGGTCATGCACGAGCTGTTGGCCGCCATTTCCAATGCCATCGGCTGGTCCGCAAGAGTCCGGCAGCAAAACGACGACGTGAAATTCGCCATGCCCTGCGAGGCCTGGGCCGTCGGCAAAGACAAGGGCGAGTCATCCCATCTGCTGCTCTCGTTTCGTCTGCCCGGCGGCGCCGAGCTGTCGTTTCGCATGCATCGCACCGAAGTGCGTCATATGACCGAAGTGCTCTCGCTGGTGACAGGCCTCGCCAAGGTGAATGGCGCAGCCGGCGTTCGCCTGCAATAGCGCGGCCGTGCCCACCGTTCGTTCGCGGCCCCGCGCTCGCCTTCCTTCTCTCGTATCGCCGTCCTCGCACCCGGAGCAGCGGCTCCCGGAGCAACGGCTAACGTTGCGCCTCCCATCCTCCTATTGTGTGTCTCTCCTGTCAGCCTGTATGAACCTCGAAACCATTTCGGCCCGTTGCGCCCGTGCGCTGACATTCATTGGCGTGAGCGTCACCGCCGCCTCCGCCTACGCCACGACCCCGTTCGTGGTGCGCGACATCCGCCTCGAAGGCCTGCAACGCGTCGAACCGAACACCGTTTTCTCGTATCTGCCGATCAAGCAGGGCGACACTTTCTCCGACGACAAGGCCTCTGACGCCATCCGCGCGCTGTACGCGACGGGCTTCTTCAACGACGTCAAGATCTCGGCCGATGGCGACGTCGTCGTGATTCAGGTGCAGGAGCGCCCCGCCGTCGGCACCATCGATTTCGCCGGCCTCCACGAATTCGACAAGGACAACCTGACCAAGGCGCTGAACTCGGTCGGGCTGTCGCTCGGCCGCTACTACGACAAGTCGCTGGTCGATCGCGCCCAGCAGGAACTCAAGCGCCAGTATCTGACCCGCGGTTTCTACGCGGCCGAAGTCACCACCACGGTCACGCCGATCGACCGTAACCGCGTCGGCCTGCTGTTCTCGGTGATCGAAGGCCCCAGCGCGAAGATCCGCCAGGTCAACCTCATCGGCAACAAGGTGTTCAGCGACAGCACGCTGCACGACGAAATGCAGGAGTCCACGCCCAACTGGTTCTCCTGGTACACGAAGAACGACGTGTACTCGAAAGACAAGCTGACCACCGACCTCGAAAACCTGCGTTCGTACTATCTCGACCGCGGCTATCTCGAGTTCAACATTGAATCGACCCAGGTCTCGCTGTCGGCGGACAAGAAGGACATGTACCTGACGCTCACCCTGCACGAGGGCGAGCCGTACACGATTTCCGGCATCCGTCTGTCCGGCAACCTGCTCAACCGCGATGCGGAGCTCACGAAGCTCATCAAGATCAAACCGGGTGACCGTTTTTCGGCGGCCAAACTGAAAGCCGCCACCAAGGCCGTGGTCGACAAGCTCGGTGAATACGGCTACGCGTTCGCCACCGTCAACGCCCAGCCGCAGATCGACCAGCAGCACCACACGGTCGACCTGACGCTGCAAGTGGACCCGAGCCGCCGTGTCTACGTGCGCCGCATCAACATTATCGGCAACACCCGCACGCGCGACGAAGTCATCCGCCGCGAAATGCGCCAGCTCGAAAGCTCGTGGTTCGACTCCAGCCGTCTGGCGCTGTCCAAAGACCGCGTCAACCGCCTTGGCTACTTCACCGACGTCGACGTGACGACCGTGCCGGTGGAAGGCACCCCCGACGAGGTCGATATCGAAGTCAAGGTGACCGAGAAGCCGACCGGCTCGATCACGCTCGGTCTCGGTTACGGTTCCGGCGAAGGTCCGATCATTTCGGCGGGCGTGTCGCAGGACAACGTGTTCGGCTCGGGCACGAGCCTCTCGGTGAACGTGAACACGGCCACCACCTACCGCACGCTGACGGTCACCCAGGTGGACCCTTATTTCACGGTAGACGGCATCAAGCGCATTACCGACGTCTACTACCGCACCACCGAGCCGCTCTATTACTCGAGCGTCACCGACACGAGCTTCCGGATCATCACGCTCGGCGCCGACCTCAAGTTCGGCGTGCCGTTCTCCGAATCGGACATGGTCTACTTCGGCACCGGCATCGAGCAGAACCGGCTCGACGTGGACTCGACCACGCCGCAAAGCTATATCGACTACGTGAACTCCTTCGGCCGGGTGTCGAACAACGTGCCGGTCACGGTAGGCTGGTCGCGCGATAACCGCGACAGCGCACTGGTGCCGAGCCGCGGCTATTTCACCCAGTTCAACGCCGAATACGGCACGCCGATCGCCCGCACCAACTATTACAAAGCCGATCTGCAGGCGCAGTACTACTACTCGTTCGCCAAAGGCTTCGTGCTCGGCCTGAACTTCCAGGGCGGCTACGGCAACGGCCTCGACGGCAAGCCGTACCCGATCTTCAAGAACTATTACGCCGGCGGTATCGGTTCGGTGCGCGGCTATGAGCCGAGCTCGCTGGGTCCGCGCGATACGAGCACGGGCGACCCGATCGGCGGCTCGAAAATGCTGGTCGGCAACATCGAACTGACGTTCCCATTGCCGGGCACCGGCTACGACCGCACGCTGCGCGTGTTCACCTTCGTCGACGGCGGCAACGTCTGGGGCACCGAAGGCAGCAGCACGGGCGCCAACGGCTTGCGTTACAGCTACGGCGCCGGTCTCGAATGGATCTCGCCGATCGGGCCGCTCAAGCTCGACTTCGGCTTGCCGATCGTGCGGCATGCCGGCGACCAGTACCAGAAGTTCCAGTTCCAGATCGGCACGTCGTTCTGACGGCGCCAGCCGCGCTTCGTGGACCGCACGTCGGCGACGCGCGGTTTTCACGGCAATCCTAACAATATGCTTTCGCAACATTACGGAATCGAAATATCCAGCTCGCCATGTCTTGCATAACGGGCTGATGCGTTACCGTCTTTTACACAGCGCCCGTGGCGTAACTCCTCGCAACCACTTTGAGGGTCGCAAGGCACGGCAAGCACCCCCGCGCACATTAAACTCCTGCGCATGGCTATCCAAATTCTGGTCGTCGACGACGACGCCGATCTGCGCGATCTGCTGCGCACCTATCTGAGCAACTCCGGCTTCGAGGTCTCGGTGCTGCACGGCGCCGGCACGCTGGAGCGCCGGCTCGAACGGGAGCGCCCCGATCTGATCGTGCTCGACCTGATGATGTCGGACATCGACGGCCTGACGGCTCTGCGCAAGCTGCGCGCCACCGGCGACGACATCCCGGTGATCATCCTCACCGCCAAGGCCGACGACGTGGACAGGATCGTCGGCCTCGAACTGGGCGCCGACGATTTCCTCGCCAAGCCGTTCAACCCGCGTGAGTTGCTGGCGCGCGTGCAGGCCGTACTGCGGCGCCGCGTCACCCCCGCGGCAGCGGCGCCCGAGCAGCGCGAGCCGTTCACCTTCGGCCACTTCACGCTCGACTTCCAGGCGCGCATGCTCAGCCAGCAAGGCCGGCCGCTCATGCTGGCCGACAGCGTGTTCGCGCTGCTGAAGATCTTTGTCGACCATCCGCTGCGTGCGCTCAACCGCGAACGCCTGCTGGAGCTGCTGCACGGGCCGGAATACGACGGCACCGATCGCGGCATCGACGTGCAGGTGTGGCGCCTGCGCCGCATCCTCGAGGCCGACCCGTCCACGCCGCATTTCATTCAAACCGTGCGCGGCCGCGGCTATATGTTCGTGCCCGACGGCATGCGCCAGCCAGGCTCCGCATGAAGCATGGCTCGTCAGGACACAACGGCTGTCACATTCGTCAAAAGAAAATCAAAGGACGGTTCGATGGTGACAACGCCCAGTAAACGTGGCACTTTTCCGCAGTCGCGAAAAAATGCATTTTTTCGCCTCGCCCTGCGTTCGCCAACCGGACAGATGAACCGGTTGCGGCAGCGGACGCGAGTCGTTCTTGCCGGTGCGGTCCAGCCAGGCCGCATCGAACCCAACGCCTACGGCACCACCAGTTTTCGGAGATTGATATGAGCGAAGCCGTGTCCACGCAGCCCAAGCGCTCGCGCCGCAGGCTCGTCCTGCTCGCGGTCATAGTGCTGGCGCTGGTCGCGCTCGTGATCGTGCACCTGCTGAACCGGCCGAAGCCGGCGCGGGGCACCCCGCCGCAAGTCGTCACGGTCGCCACCGCCACCCTCGGCTCGATGCCGGAAACCTTAAGCGAACTGGGCACGGTCACGCCCACCGCGACCGTCACCGTGTTGCCGCAACTGAGCGGCTACCTGACCGCGGTCGGCTATCACGAAGGCCAGGACGTCGAGAAAGGCCAGTTCCTCGCCCAGATCGATCCGCGCCAGTACGAGATCAACAAGCAGCAGGGAGAAGCGCAGCTCGCCAAGGACCGCGCCTCGCTCGGGCAGGCCCGCTCGGACCTCGCGCGCTTTCAGCAGTTGTACGAGCACAAGTCGATCGCCGAGCAGACCTTCGTTGACCAGCAGTTCCTCGTCCAGCAGGACGAAGCCGCGGTCAAGTCGGACCTCGCGACCATCGCACAGTACGAACTCGACCTGGCCTATTGCCATATCACCGCGCCGGTTTCCGGACGCGTCGGCCTGCGCCTCGTCGATCCGGGCAACTATGTCACCGCATCGTCCACGACGGGCATCGTGGTCATCACCACGATGAAGCCCACCACGGTACAGTTCACCGTGCCGCAGGACTCGCTCGCCGCGGTGCTGCGGCGCATGAACGGCGGCGCGAGCCTGCCGGTCACCGCCTACAGCAGCGACAACTCGCGGCAGGTCGCCACCGGCATGCTGTACGCGGTCAGCAACCAGATGGCCACGGGCACCGGCACGGTCACCTTGCGGGCGACTTTCCCCAACGACGATGAAGCGCTGTTCCCGAACGAATTCGTCAACATCAAGCTGCTGGTCGATACGCTGCAAAACGCCGTGCTGGTGCCCACCCCGGCCGTGCAGACCGGCGCCCCGGGCGACTACGTGTACCTCGTGAACGCCGACAACACGGTGTCGGTCCACAAGGTCACGCTTGGCCCGAGCGACGGCAAGAACACGGTTATCACCTCCGGGCTCGAGGCCGGCAATGTCGTCGTGACCGACGGCACCGACCGGCTCAGCGACGGTGCCAAAATCCAGGCCGCTGCCCCGCGTGCCGCCTCGGGCGGCGCTGCCGCGGCAGCGCAGGGCGGCGCGGCCAGCGGTGCACCCGGCCAGCATCGACGGCCTCATAACGGCGCTTCGGGGGCCGCTGCCGCCTCTGCAGATGCAGCTTCGTAGTAGCGGACCCAGCCAAGCCACGCGCCGATGAATATCTCCCGCCTGTTTATTCTCAGACCGGTAGCCACCCTGCTGCTGATGATCGCCCTCGTGCTGGTGGGCCTCGTCGCGGTACGCGTGCTGCCGGTTTCCTCGCTGCCGAACGTCGACTACCCGACGATCCAGGTGCAGACCTTCTATCCGGGCGCGAGTCCGGACGTGATGGCCACCACCGTGACCGCGCCGCTCGAAGTGCAACTGGGCGAGATCCCCGGCTTGCAGCAGATGACCTCGTACAGCTCGGACGGCGCGTCGGTGATCACGCTGCAGTTCGATCTGTCGCTGAACCTCGATATCGCCGAACAGAACGTCCAGCAGGCCATCAACGCGGCCAACAGCTACCTGCCGAGCGGCCTGCCCGCGCCGCCGACCTATGCCAAGGTCAACCCGGCCGACCAGCCGATCCTGACGCTCGCGGTCACCTCGAAGTCGATGTCGCTCACGCAGCTCGAGGACGCCGCCAACAACCGCCTCGGCACCAAGATTTCGGAAGTGTCGGGGGTGGGCGTCGTGACCACCAGCGGCGGCAATGTGCCGGCCATCCGCGTCGAAGCCGACCCGCAAAAGCTGGCCGCCTACGGCCTGAATATCGACGACCTGCGCACCACACTCAGCTACGTCAACGTCAGCCAGCCGAAGGGCAACTTCGACGGACCGGACCTCGACTACACGATCAACGGCAACGACCAGATCAGCGATCCGAAAGACTACATGGACACGGTGGTCGCCTATCAGAACGGCGCGCCGGTGTTCATGCGCGACGTCGCCCGCGTGACCTCGGCGGCCCAGGACGTCGAGCGCGGTGCCTGGTACAACGGCTCGCCCGCGATCGTGCTGAACGTGCAGCGCCAGCCGGGCGCCAACGTGATCGCCACCGTCAACCAGATCATGCGGCAGTTGCCGCAGCTCGAATCGACGCTGCCGGCCGGCATGAAGGTCACGGTGGTGTCGGACAGCACGGGCGTGATCCGCTCGTCGGTGTCGGACGCGGCGCTCGAACTGGTGCTCGCCATCGTGCTGGTGGTGGCGGTGATCTTCGTGTTCCTGCGCAACGTGCCGGCCACCATCATCCCGAGCATCTCGGTGCCGGTGTCGTTGATCGGCACGCTCGCCGTGATGTACCAGTTGAACTACTCGATCGACAACCTCTCGCTGATGGCGCTGATCATCGCCACCGGCTTCGTGGTCGACGACTCGATCGTGATGATCGAGAACATCGTGCGCTATCTGGAGGAAGGCAAGACGCCGCTCGAAGCGGCGCTCGAAGGCGCCGGGCAGATCGGCTTCACGATTCTGTCGCTGACCATCTCGCTGATCGCGGTGCTGATCCCGCTGCTCTTCATGGGCGGCGTGATCGGGCGGCTCTTCAGCGAATTCGCGGTGACGCTCGCGGTCACCATCGTGCTGTCCGCGGTGGTCTCGCTGACCGTGGTGCCGATGCTCTGCGCGCGCATGTTGCGGGCTCAGGCCGAACGCCATCCGAGCCGCTTCGAGCGCTTCAGCGAGGGCCTGTTCGACAAGACGCTCGCCGCCTACGAACGGGGCTTGCGCTGGGTGCTCGATCACCAGTTGCTGACCCTGATGGTGGCGATCGGCACCGTGGTGCTGACCGGCGTCCTGTACGTCGTGATTCCGAAGGGCCTGTTCCCGGTGCAGGACGTCGGCGTGATCCAGGGGATCAGCGTGGCCGACAACTCGGTGTCGTACAAGGCGATGGTGGTGCGCCAGGGCGCGCTCGCCGATGCGATCCTGAAGGATCCCGATGTGGTCTCGCTCACCTCTTACGTCGGGATCGACGGCACCAACCCGACACTCAACAACGGCCGCTTCCTGATCAATCTGCGCGAGCACGACAAGCGCTCGGACACGGCCGAGGAGATCGCGCGGCGCCTGCAGCAGGAAGTCGCCAATGTGCCCGGGATCAGGCTCTATATGCAGCCGGAGCAGGATCTGACGCTCGACACCACGGTCTCGCCGAACCAGTACAGCTTCGTGCTGCGCGGACCGAGCCAGCAGGCGTTCCAGAAGTACGTGCCTGAACTGGTGGCGCGCCTGAAGCAGATCCCGGCGCTCGCCGATGTGCAAAGCGATATGAATACCGACGGCCTGAGCGTGAACGTCGAAGTCAACCGGCAACTGGCCGCGCGCTTCGGCATCACGCCGGCCACCATCGACAACGCGCTCTACGACGCGCTGGGCCAGCGGATCGTCTCGACCATCTTCCAGCAGTCGGACCAGTACCGCGTGATCCTCGTCGCCAAGCCCGAGTCGCTGCCCAACGTGGGGTCGCTCGGCAACCTGTATCTCCCCAGCGAGACCAGCAGCTCGGGCCAGGTGCCGCTCTCGGCGATCGCCAAGATCCAGATCGTCAAGTCGCCGCTGGTGATCAGCCATCTGGCGCAGTTCCCGGCCGTCACGATCTCGTTCAACCTCGCCAAGGGTGCGTCGCTGAGCACGGCGGTGGCGCGCATCCACGAGGCCCAGCAGGCGGTGAATCTGCCGCCGTCGATCACCTCGTCGCTGCAGGGCGCGGCCCAGGCGTTCGAGGACTCGCTTTCGAGCGAGGTGTTTCTGCTGATCGCCGCGCTGGTGGCCGTGTATATCGTGCTGGGGGTGCTGTATGAGAGCTTCATCCATCCGGTGACGATTCTCTCCACCCTGCCCTCGGCGGGTATCGGCGCGCTGCTCGCCCTGATGATGGCGGGCAGCGACCTCGACGTGATCGGCATTATCGGCATCGTGCTGCTGATCGGTATCGTCAAGAAGAACGCCATCATGATGGTGGACTTCGCGCTGGAGGCCGAACGCAATCACGGCAAGGCGCCGCGCGAGGCGATCTTCGAGGCCTCGCTGCTGCGCTTCCGGCCGATCCTGATGACCACGCTCGCCGCCATGCTCGGCGCCCTGCCGATGCTGCTCGGCACCGGCACCGGTTCGGAACTGCGCCGCCCGCTCGGTCTGGCGATCATCGGCGGCCTGACCTTGAGCCAGATGCTCACGCTCTTCACCACGCCGGTCATCTATCTGTACTTCGACCGCATGGCCGAGCGCACCCGGCGCTGGCGCAACCGCAACCGGCCCGAGGGCACGCCTGAAGGTACGGCGGGGGACGCGCCTTGAACATCTCGGCGTTATTCATCCGGCGCCCGGTCGCGACCACCCTTCTGGCGATCGCGATCCTGATCTCCGGGACGCTCGCCTATTTCCGGCTGCCGGTCGCGCCGCTGCCGAACATCGCCTTCCCGGTGATCGTGGTGCAGGCCAACATGGCGGGCGCGAGCCCCGACATCATGGCCTCGACCGTGGCCGAACCGCTCGAACGGCGCCTCGGTACGATTGCCGACGTGGAGGAACTGACCTCGATCAGCTACGTCGGCTCGTCGATGATCGTGGTGGAGTTCGGGCTCAACCGCGACATCAACGGCGCGGCCCGCGACGTCGAAGCGGCCATCCAGGCCGCGCGCGCCGACCTGCCGACCACCCTGCGCAGCAATCCGACCTATCGCCAGTACAACCCGGCCGATTCGCCGATCATGGTGCTCGCGCTGACCTCGAACACGCTCACCAAGGCACAGCTCTACGACTCCGCGGATTCGGTGATCCAGCAGCAGCTCTCGCAGGTCAACGGCGTGGGTCAGATCACGCTCGGCGGCGGCGCGCTGCCCTCGGTGCGGGTCGAATTGCAACCGGGCAAGCTGAACAGCTACGGCATCGGCCTCGAAGACGTGCGCGCGGCAATCTCGGCGGCCAACGCCGACAGCGCCAAGGGGCACCTCGACGAGGGGGAGCAGCGCTACGTGGTGCTGTCCAACGACCAGATCACCAAGGCGGCGCCGTACCGCGACCTCGTGGTGGCCTACCGCAACGGCGCGCCGGTGATGCTGCGCGATGTCGCCCAGGTCAAGGACTCCAACGAAAACATCCGCAACGCCGGGCTCTACAACGGCAAGTCGGCGGTGCTGGTGATCGTCTATCCGATGCCCGGCAGCAATATCGTGAACACCGTCAAGCAGATCAGAAACGTCCTGCCGGCGATCGAGGCAACCCTGCCGCACAGTGTCCACGTGCAGGTCGCGGTCGACCGCTCGGAATCGGTGCGCTCCTCGGTGGGCGATACCGAGCGCACGCTGTTTATCGCCGTGCTGCTGGTGGTCGGCGTGGTGTTCATCTTCCTGCAGTCGCCGCGCGCCACGCTGGTGCCGGCGGTCGCGCTGCCGCTGTCGATCGTCGGCACGTTCGGGCCGATGTACCTGCTCGGCTACAGCATCGACAACCTCTCGCTGATGGCGCTCACGATCGGCACCGGCTTCGTGGTCGACGATGCGGTGGTGGTGCTGGAAAACATCACGCGCTATCTGGAAATGGGTCTGAGTCCGAAAGAAGCCGCGCTGAAAGGCAGCGGCGAAGTCGGTTTCACCGTGATCTCGATGAGCTTCTCGCTGATCGCGGTGTTCCTGCCGATCCTGCTGATGCCGGGCATCGTCGGCCTGCTGTTCCACGAGTTCGCGGTCACGCTGTCGATTGCGATCCTGATTTCGCTGGTGATCTCGCTCACCGTCACGCCGGCCATGTGCGCCTATGTGCTGAGCCGCAACAACGCCGGCCATTCGCAGGCCCGCTGGGCGAAGTGGATCGAGGCGCAGTTCGAGCGCTTCAAGAGTGCTTACGCGCGTTCGCTCACCGCGGTGCTCGACCATGCGCTGCTGGTGATCGTGCTGCTGTTCGTGCTGCTGTTCGGCAACTTCTTCCTCGCCAAGCTGCTGTCGGCCACCTTCTTTCCGGAGCAGGACACCGGCATCCTGATCGGCCAGATCATCGCCGACCAGAGCATCTCGTTCCCGGCGATGCAAAAGAAGCTCGAGCAGTTGCAGGAGATCGTGCAGAAAGATCCGGCGGTCCAGTCGGTGGCCGGCTTTACCGGCGGCCGTGCGCTGAACACGGCGAACGTGTTCGTCGAACTCAAGCCGCTCGCGCAGCGCCGCGTCAGCGCCACCGAGGTGGTCAACCGCCTGCGGCCCAAGCTGAACCAGGTCTCGGGCGCACGGCTCTTCATGCAGGCGCAACAGGACTTGCGGATCGGCGGACGGCAGTCGGCCGCCGAGTATCAGTACACGCTGACGAGCGAAGATTCCGCGGCGCTGTTCGCCTGGACGCCGAAGCTCGTCACCCAGCTCAGCAAGGACCACGCCCGGGTGCTGGACGTGAACTCGGACCTGCAGCAAAACGGCCTGCAGACCTACGTCAACTTCGACCGCAGCACGGCGGCGCGCTACGGCTTTCAACCGAACCAGATCGACAACGTGCTGTATGACGCGTTCGGCCAACGCACGGTCTCGACCATCTACAACGCGCTCAACCAGTATTTTGTGGTGATGGAAGTGGCGCCGGAGTACTGGCAGTACCCGCAGACGCTCAGGCAGATTTTCCTGAGCACGGCGGCGGGCAACTCGAGCGGCACCGCGCAAACGCAGATGCCGGGCAAGACGGTCACGGGCGTGACGGCGACGAGCACGACCACCAGCACGTCGAGCAGTTCGTCGAGCACCAACTCGCTGAATTCGAACGCGCAAGCCAACGCCACCACCAACAGCATCTCCAACAGCAAGGGCGGCACCTCGAGCGGCAGCGCGGACAGCACCTCGGCGGAGACCATGGTGCCGCTGCCGGCGATGACGAGCTACGTGAACAATCACACCTCCACCCAGGTCAATCACCAGAGCGGCCTGGTAGCGGCGACGATCTCGTTCAACCTGCCGGCCAACGGCTCGCTGAGCACCGCGAAGCAGGCCATCGACGACGCCGCTCGCGAGATCGGCATGCCGGCCAGCATCCACGGGGCGTTCGCCGGCGCGGCGCAGGCCTACGCGCAATCGACCGGCACCATCCCGTTGCTGATCCTGGCGGCGCTCGGGGTCGTCTACATCGTGCTCGGCGTGCTCTACGAGAGTTCGATTCACCCGCTCACGATCCTCTCCACCCTGCCCTCGGCCGGCATCGGCGCGACCCTCGCGCTGCTGATCTTCGGCACGCCGTTCTCGGTGATCGCGCTGATCGGCATCATCCTGCTGATCGGTATCGTCAAGAAGAACGGCATCATGATGGTGGACGTGGCGATCCAGTTGCAGCGCAAGGAAGGCATGTCGGCCAAGGAGGCGATCCACTCCGCCGCCGTCGTGCGTCTGCGGCCGATCATGATGACCACCTTCGCCGCCGTGCTCGGCGCCGTGCCGCTCGCCATCGGCATCGGCCAGGGCGCGTCGCTGCGCCAGCCGCTCGGGGTCACCGTGATGGGTGGCCTGATCCTGAGCCAGGTGTTTACGCTCTACACCACACCGGTGATTTACCTCTACCTGGACCGTTTGCGCTTCAGGCTCGTCAGATGGGCGTCGCGACTGCCGTGGAGCAGCCAGGCGGAGCAGATGGGGCCACCGGCACAGCCGGGGCAAACGGATACGAAGGCATGAAGATGAAGATTTCCCTCACCCCTCTCACCCCTGTTGCCGCTGCGGCGGCCCTGCTGCTCGCCGCCTGCGCGGTCGGCCCGGACTACCACCGGCCGCAGGTCAGCGTGCCCGCCACCTATCGCGAACTGCCCGGCTGGACCCAGGCCGAGCCGGCCGCCGACGGTCCGAAGGGCGCGTGGTGGACCGGTTTCAACGATCCGCTGCTCGACCAGCTCGAACCGCTGGTAGCGGTCTCCAACCAGACCGTGCGCCAGGACTACGCCAACTACCAGGAAGCGCTCGCCGAGGTGAAGGTCGCCCGCGCGAGCCTGTTTCCGACCATCGGCATAACCGGCTCGGCCACCCGAGCGCGCAGCGCCACGGGCACACCGACCGTGAACAACTCCGGTTCGCTCGAAGGCAATGTGAGCTGGTCGCCGGACCTGTGGGGTTCGGTACGCCGCACCATCGAGGAGAACTCGGCAACCGCCCAGGCGAGCGAAGCGACCCTCGCGAACGCCACGCTCTCCGAGCAGGTTGCGCTCGCCACCGCGGTGATCGAGCTGCGCACCAGCGACGCGAATATCGACCTGCTGCAGAACACGGTCAAGGCGTACCAGCACTATCTGGATGTAGTCGCGAATCAGGACAGGTTCGGCACCATCGCGCCGTCCGATGTGGTGACCGCACGCACCCAGCTCGAAACCGCGCAGTCGAGCCTGATCGCGCTCGGCGTAGCGCGGGCGCAGGATGCGCACGCGATCGCGGTGCTGGTCGGCAAGAACCCGGAAGAGCTGGACATTCCGCATAGCACCGCGATGCCGACCTTGCCGTCGATTCCGGTCGGCGTGCCGTCGACGCTGCTGCAGCGGCGTCCCGATATCGCGACGGCCGAACGCCAGATGGCGGCCGAAAACGCGGCAGTCGGCGTGACCATCGCGGCGTATTACCCCACCGTCTCGCTGTCCGCGCTGGACGGCTTCACGCAGGACCCGCTGGGCGGCTTGCTGCACGTCGCCAACTACGTCTGGTCGCTCGGCGGCAGCGCCACCGAGACGATCTTCGACGGCGGCGAGCGCAGCGGCGACGTCGCCGCAGCAAAGGCTGCGTACGACGCGGCGGTTGCCAACTACCGCGGCACGGTGCTGACAGCGTTCCAGGATGTCGAGAACGACCTCTCCGGCCTGCGCATTCTTGCCGAGCAGGCCAATGTGCTCGATGCTGCGGTGCGCGATGCGACGCACGGCACCGAGATCGCCTTCAACGAATACCAGGCCGGCACGGTGGACTACACCACCGTGGCGACGGCCCAGGCGACCCAGTTGACCAACCAGCAAACGGCCTTGAGCGTGCAGGAGTCGCGCCTGCTCGATGCGGCTTCGCTGTTCGGCGATCTGGGCGGCGGCTGGTCGGATAGCGAGTTGCACGATCCGCGCCATCCTGACCGTCAGCCGGCTGCGTCAGCGGCGGCGGCGACCGCAGCAGCGTCCACGCCTGCGGCGCCGGGCAGCAGTGCCGCTGGCGGCCAGGGGACACAAGCCGCGACACAGTGATCCGTACCCGGCGAGCCTCGTGCGGGACGCGGCTCTCTAACGGATCACCTGCGGGATTACCCGCTCGATGAATTACTCGCTCGGGGCGTTGGTGGCCGGCGTCGGCGACGACGCGCGCAGCGTGTCGATATGCGTCAGCGTCGTCTGGCCGTCGTTGTGCGCAAACGTGAAGACCGGGAAGCTGCGGCCATGAAACTCCGGTCCCACTTTTGACAGCATCGTCTGAACCTCCGCCTTGCTGCCCTCCCATGTCCCCCCTGGCTTGTTGAACATCAGGCCGGCAACCGCGGTCGGCTCTATCCCGACGGTCTGGATCTCGCTGTTTTCAATGTTGGCGTGCTGGGCCTGCTTGTCTTTCAGCGTATTGAGCAGCGCGCCGACCTGGCGCCTGCTGTCTTCAGGCCGCAGGGCCTGGGTGCCGGCCGCGATGTTGCCCGACTGCTGGTCGTTCTCATGCACGCCCACCACGTGCTCACCTGCAAGATCCGGCATCGCGAGCACGGCAATGTGACGGGCAAACGGTCCGTTCGTGTCAGGGCCCATCTTGTAGTACTGCGGCTTGAGGTCCGCATGGGCCAGCGACCATTTGCGCAAGCCGCCATGACCGCCTGCGGCGGCCTGGCTGGACGCCTCCTCGACCGTGACGCCGCACTTGTCCAGCTCCTTGTGCGCGTGCTTCATCTGTAGCGTGCGGATCAACAGGCCGCTGTTCCTGAACGCGTGCTGGATGTCTTCCGGCGTCTTGTCGTGGCTGTGCGTGCCGGTGACCGGCGCCGTCATGGTCGCGCTGCTGACTGCCGAGGTGGAGCCGACCGCTTGCGTCTGGGCCGTTCTCGCGAGCCCGGACGGCCTGGTTGCGCTGCCCGACTGCGATGGTGGCGGGCGCGAAGACGAGGTCCGGAACGCCGAAGGACGAAACGCCGGGCCGGGAGGCGGCGGAGGTGGCGGGGGCGCTGCCGTAGGATGGCTGCCAGCCGTGCCCGACGTCGTCGAGAAGCTTGCCCGCGGGGAGCGCGACCCCGCGTCAGTGGCGCCTGAGGTCTGCCCCGGCGGCTGTTTCAGCGCATCGAGGCGCGCATCGTCGGCCGCTGGGCTGAATCCGCCCGAGGCCTCGTCCTTCGTCTGTTTGAGCGCGCCGGCATGCTCGCCTGCGTGGTCAAGGCTGCTAGTCGACGATGTCGCCGAAGATACCTTGTACATACGTTCTCCCATCCGGTCAGCCGCCATGATCCAGGCAACCGGCGCGGCCACCGAGGCCGCTTGCGCAGCGATGTGCAGCCCGCCGAAGCGGCCAGCTACGGCTCAACCGTCCGGCATCGAAAGCCGGCCCTTCCCCGCGCGGCCAGTCCCACGATTGCGCAACGCCTGTGCCTGCGCTAGTGTTGTAGGTCGTCATGCCCACCGGATCGTCATCATGCGCAATCTGCCCCGTTGCCTCGCCCTGAGCGTGACATGCAGCGCCATCGCGATGCTGAGCGCATCGGCGAGCGCCGCGCAGCCGCCTTCCGCGCCGCTGCCGCTCGACCAGCTACGGCTGTTTGCCGAAGTGTTCGGTCAGATCAAACAGGAATACGTCCAACCGGTCGACGACGCCACGCTGCTCACGGCGGCCATCAAAGGCATGGTGTCGAGCCTCGATCCGCACTCGGCCTATCTCGACAAAACCGACTTCAAGGATCTGCAGGAGCAGATCACCGGCCGCTTTGCCGGCATCGGCATCGAAAGCGGCACGGAAGACGGTCTCATCAAGGTGATTGCGCCAATCGACGACACGCCCGCGTTTCGCGCCGGCATTCGTCCGGGCGACCTCATCATGAGCATCGACAACAAGCCGGTGAGCGGCATGACGCCGGACCAGGCCTCTGCGTTGATGCGCGGCACGCCCGGCACCAAGGTGACGCTGACCCTTTACCGCAAGCGCGAAGACCGCACCTTTCCGCTCACCATTACGCGCGCCCTCATCAAGCTGCAGAGCGTGAAAACGGCTGCCCCGGCGCCGGGCTACGCTTACGTACGCATTACAAGCTTTCAGGAAGGCACGACCCCGGATCTGGCGGCGAAGCTGCGCGTCATCGCCCAGCAACAGCCGCAGTTGAAGGGGCTGATTCTCGACCTGCGCAACAACGGCGGCGGGCTGGTGGAAAGTGCGGTCGGCGTGGCGGGCGCGTTCTTGCCGCGCGATTCGGTGGTGGTGACGACCAATGGCCAGGTCGAATACTCGAAGCGCGCCTATCGCGACAACTACGCGTACTACAGACTCGCTTCGTTTACCAGCGATCCGCTGCTGAACGAACCGGCCATCTTCAAGACGGTGCCGATGATCGTGCTGACCAATGCGTACACGGCATCGGCCTCGGAGATCGTCGCGGGCGCCTTGCAGGATGCGCATCGCGCGCTGATTCTCGGCAAGACCACCTTCGGCAAGGGCTCGGTGCAGACCTCCATGCCGCTCAGCCCGGACACCGCGCTGCGCCTGACGACCGCTTATTACTACACGCCAAGCGGCCGCTCGATTCAGGACATCGGCATCCGTCCGGACGTGGCGGTCGACCAGTTCGCCGACGGCGATCCGGACGATGCGCTCGTGACGCGCGAAGCCGATTATCCGAATCACCTCGCGAATATCCAGGATCCGAACGAAAAGAAAGAACTGCAGGCGCGCGAGCAGGACCGTCAGGAACAATTGCGGCTGCTCGAGGAACAGAGCGACCGCGAGACGCCGGAACAGCGCCAGAAAGACCGCGACCGTGCGCCCGTGGAGTTCGGTTCGCGCGACGACTTCATGTTGCAGCAGGCGCTCAACAAGCTGCAGGGCAAGCCCGTGCAGCTATCCAGAGGGCTGCTCGAGCGCCGGCTTGCGCAAAGCGATGCGCCGGCGTCGTCGGTGGCGGCGGAGGAGCCGGCCGCGCACTGAGGATCGGGCGTTGCGGGTCGCACCGAGAGGCTGCTGGAGAACGGTGCTTGAAGCGCCGCTCTGGAGGCTTCGTCCATTGTTCGCCTCTCCCGTCAAATGAATTCGCCTTGACCCCAATGATCCACGGCGGCCGATGCACTAGAGTGGCTCCAGTCGCACCTCAATGCACCGCCGGGAACCCTCCCGCCCGTGCTCTGTCACTTGCCCCCTCAAAGGAAGCCATCATGTCCAAGCTCACCGGCAAAGTCGCCGTCGTCACCGGCGCATCGAAAGGTATCGGCGCCGCCATCGCCAAGGCTCTCGCGGCGCAAGGCGCGTCGGTCGTCGTCAACTACGCGTCGAGTCAGGCCGGCGCCGATGCGGTCGTCGCGGCGATCACGCAAGCCGGCGGCAAGGCGATCGCCGTGCGCGGCGACGTCTCCAAGGCGAGCGATGCGCAAGGCATTATCGACGCCGCCATCGAAACCTACGGCCGCCTCGATGTCCTCGTCAACAATTCGGGCGTCTACGAGTTTGCGCCGCTCGAAGCGATCACCGAAGCGCATTTCCACAAGCACTTCAATGTCAACGTGCTGGGCTTGCTGCTCACCACCCAGGCGGCCTCGAAGCATCTCGGCGAAGGCGCCAGCATCATCAACATCGGTTCGGTCGTCAGCCGCGTGACGCCGCCGGGCAGCACTGTCTACACGGCCACCAAGGGCGCCGTCGATGCGGTCACCGGCGTGCTCGCACGCGAACTCGGACCGCGCAAGATTCGCGTCAATTCGATCAACCCGGGCATGGTCGCAACCGAAGGCGCCACGGAAGCCGGCTTCATCGGTTCGGACATGGAGACGTGGCTGGTCACTCAAACGCCGCTCGGCCGTGTCGGTCAACCCGACGATATCGCCAAGGTCGCCGTGTTCCTCGCCTCGGACGATGCGGGCTGGGTCACCGGAGAGTCGCTGCTGGCCGGCGGCGGCTTGCGCTAACGGTTGAACGCCGGGGTGCCGGGTGCCGACCCGACACCCCGGCCCGCCGACGGCCGTCGTTGCGTCACTCGTTTCAATCGCCTCAATCCCGTCCATCGCCTCCCTGCCTCCTCCCTGCGACCGGCGCATCGTCGTGTTGCAGCATCGATTCAGACCCCGTCATACAATTGTTCATCTGGGCTGACCCAATCCGGGGCAGCTTCGAGTCGCGGCCCAACCACGGAGGGTCGATGCGTTCGCCAGTGAAATACCCCGCACGCTTCAGACGCACCGCCATCGCGTTAGTGGTGGTCGTCGTCGCCGTCCTGATCGTCGTCGGCCGGATCACCGGCATCGTGGTCGATGGGTTGTGGTTTGCATCGATCGGTTATGCGAACGTATTCTGGACTGTCATTTCCACCCAGGCGCTCCTGTTCGCCGCCGTGTGCGTCGTGTCGGCGGCGCTTATCGGCGCATCCGGATTCGTCGCGCACCGTTACGCAACGCGCCCCGGTAGCTGGCAAGTCGAAGCAGCCCAATCGTCCGGCCCGCCGGATCTCATCAACGCCCTGACGGAACAGTTCGCGCCGCGCATTCCCTGGCGCACCAGCATCGCCGCCGCCGCGCTCGTTTTGGGACTCGTGATCGCCGCGGGAGAAACCGCCAATTGGGACATGGTGCTGCGCTACCTGCATCAGGTGCCGTTCGGCCAGCGCGATCCCGTCTTCGGCAAGGACATTGGCTTCTATCTGTTCTCGCTGCCCGCCTTTCTCGCGCTCAAGAACTGGCTATGGCAAGTGCTCTTCTGCAGCACGATCCTCGCAGCCGTGGTCTATGGCATCCGCGGCGACCTCAGCTTCGAGCGCGTGCCGCGCGGACTCGCGCGCGCAGCCGCCGCGCATGGTTGCGCGCTGCTCGGCCTGTTCTTCTCCGTGAAGGCATGGTCGTACACACTCGAGCGCTTTTTGCTGCTGTACGGCGACAACGGTGTCGTGGTCGGCGCCGGTTATACGGACCTCCATGTCGAGCTGCCGATGCTGTGGTTGCTCGCCGGACTCGCCGCGGTTGCGGCGCTCGCGTCGTGGTTCAACATGCGCCGACCCGGCTACCGGATTCCAGCCGCCTCGGTGCTGCTCGTGTTCGGCGGCTCGGTGCTGTTGGCCGGCGTCTACCCTGCGCTGTTCCAGCGTCTCTATGTCAAACCGAGCGAGCTGCAACTGGAGACGCCCTATATCAGGGACAACATCGCGTTGACGCGGACCGCCTACGGTCTCGGGCAGATTGCGGTGAAACCGTTTCCGGCCGAGCAGGGCTTGAACCTCGCCTCGCTCGAAGCCAATCGCGCGACCGTCGACAACATCCGCCTGTGGGATGTGCAGCCGCTGATGGATACCTACGCGCAGTTGCAGGAGATCCGGACGTACTACAAATTCTTCTCCGTGGACATCGACCGCTACCGGCTCGACAGCGGTTACCGGCAGGTGATGCTGTCGGCGCGCGAGCTCGAATCTTCGATGCTGCCGCCGAACGCCCAGACCTGGGTGAACCTGCATCTCCTGTTCACCCACGGCAACGGGGTCGTCATGTCGCCGGTCACCGAAAAATCGACCGAAGGCTTGCCGTCCCTCTACCTGCAGGATATTCCGCCCGCTGCCAGCGGCGGCCCCGCGATTCGCGAGCCGCGTCTGTACTTCGGCGAAGGCGGCGACGGCTATGTCGTCGTCAAGGGCAACCTGCCCGAATTCGATTATCCGAAGGGCAAGGACAACGTCTACACCACCTACAGCGGGCGCGACGGCATCAGCATCGGCAGCGCCGCGCGCCGCAGCCTGTTCGCCTGGGAGTTCGACGACCCCAACATCCTGCTGACCGATTACATCACGGGCGGCAGCCGGATTCTGCTGCACCGTAACATTCAGGACCGGGTGCGCATGATCGCGCCATTTCTCACGCTCGATCACGACCCTTACCTGGTGGTGAGCAACGGGCGCCTGTTCTGGATGCAGGACGCCTATACGACGAGCCGCTGGTTCCCCTACGCCCAGGCGGGCGCCGACGACGGCGTCAACTACATCCGCAATGCGCTCAAGGTGGTGATCGACGCCTACAACGGCACGGTGGACTTCTATGTCAGCGATCCTGACGATCCGATCGTGCAGACGTACCGGCGCATTTTCCCGGGTCTGTTCAAACCGCTGGCGGCGATGCCCCAGGATCTGCAGCAGCATATCCGCTACCCCGAGGATCTGTTTCTGATCCAGGCGAAACTGTACCGGGCGTACCACATGGATGCGCCGGAAGTCTTCTACAACCGCGAAGACCTCTGGCAGTTTCCACGGGAACTGGTCGGCATCGACGGCGGCGGCAGTCCCGGCACCGCGATGGCGCCGTATTACACGATCATGCGGCTGCCGGGCGAGCCGCACGAAGAGTTCGTCCTGATGCTGCCGATGGTGCCGAGCCAGCGCGACAACATGATCGCGTGGCTGGCGGCGCGCTGCGACCCGCCCGAATACGGCAAGCTGATCGTCTATACCTTCCCCAAGGACAAGCTGGTTTACGGGCCGTTCCAGATCGAGGCGCGGATCCAGCAGAACACCGAGATTTCGCAGCAGATCTCGCTGTGGAACCAGATGGGTTCGCGGGTCATTCGCGGCCATCTGCTGGTTGTGCCGATCGAGAACTCGCTCCTTTACGTCTCGCCGTTGTATCTGCGCGCGGAGTCGGGCCAGTTGCCCGAGTTGAAGCGCGTGATCGCGGCGTATGGCGACCGGGTGGTGATGGACGAGACGCTGGGTGGCGCGCTGGCGGCGCTCTTCAAGGCGAGCACCCCGCTCGCCGCTGCGCCGGCGGGTGCGGCGGATGCGCGCGCCCGCGATGCACTGGCCCATTACCAGCGCGCCATCGAGCGGCTGAAGGCAGGCGACTGGAGCGGTTTCGGCGCGGAGCTCGATGCGCTGGGCCCCCTGCTCGAAGCGCTGGGCGGCGGCCGGACTCAGGGACAGAAGTAAGTCCGGCCTGCAGGCCTGCACGCCCGCGCGGCCCGCTTCTCGGTAAACTAGCGCCTTTCGTTTTGCGGTTCCGCGCCGGCCGAGGCCCTCGTGTACGGCGCGCCGCTCATCTGGCGACAGGATCGGGTCATGAAGCGAGTAGTCGTATCAGCAGCGCTGGCGGTTTGCCTCGCGCAACCCGCCGTACAGGCGGTTGCGCAGACAGTCAGCAATCAATGTTTTGCGCTTGGCGATATTGCAGGCCAGGTGGCCTCGTGGCGCCTGCACAAGAAGACCAAAGCGCAAGCGCTGACCCAGGCGGCGACCTACTACAAGGACGATTCCGACCGGCAGGAGGTCGACGCGATCATCGAGCGCATTTATAGCCACGAGGGCCAGGCGCTGACGCCCGACCAGGCCAGCATGATCGTCACCGCGGACTGCGCCAACCGGCACAAGGGCGCCGCGTCCGCACCCTAGAGCCTGTGCACGCTAATAACGGGCTTGCGCTGGCCCTGGGCGGCATGCCCGGCCGGCCCCCCTGCCACACCTGCGCCATGCCCGCGCGGGCAACCGCGCCGCCTGTGAGAGCGGCCACAATCGGCTAAGATGCCCGTATCCGCAGCACACACCGGCCGCCCGCAGTTGTCGCGGCCGCTCGCCCCAACCGCCAGAGGAACCCAGCATGGCCACTTCGAGCTATACCGATACCCGTCTCCTGATCAATAACGAGTGGTGCGACGCCGCCAGCGGCAAGACCATCGAAGTCCTCAATCCGGCTACCGGCAAGCCGATCGGCAAGGTCGCGCACGCCGGCATCGCCGATCTGGACCGGGCGCTCGCCGCCGCCCAGAAAGGCTTCGCAGCCTGGCGCAAGATTCCGGCCGCCGAGCGCGCCACCACCATGCGCCGTGCCGCCGCGCTGGTGCGCGAACGCGCCTCGGACATCGCCCGCCTGATGACCCAGGAGCAAGGCAAGCCGTTCGCCGAAGCGCGCATCGAAATGCTGTCGGCCGCCGACATCATCGAATGGTTCGCCGACGAAGGCCGCCGCGTCTACGGCCGGGTCGTGCCGTCGCGCAATCTGGCCGCGCAGCAACTGGTGCTGAAAGAGCCGATCGGTCCAGTCGCCGCCTTCACGCCGTGGAATTTCCCGGTCAACCAGGTGGTGCGCAAGCTGAGCGCCGCCCTCGCGAGCGGCTGCTCGTTCCTCGTCAAGGCGCCGGAAGAAACCCCGGCCTCGCCCGCCGCGCTGCTGCAGGCGTTCGTCGAGGCTGGCGTGCCGGCCGGCACGGTGGGCCTCGTGTTCGGCGATCCGGCCGAAATTTCCGGCTACCTGATTCCGCACCCGGTGATCCGCAAGGTCACCTTCACCGGTTCGACGCCGGTCGGCAAGCAACTCGCCGCGCTGGCCGGCAGCCACATGAAGCGCGCCACCATGGAGCTGGGCGGTCACGCACCGGTCATCGTCGCGGCGGATGCGGACGTCGAGCTGGCCGTCAAGGCGGCCGGCGGCGCCAAGTTCCGCAATGCGGGCCAGGTCTGCATTTCGCCGACGCGCTTTCTCGTGCACAACAGCATCCGCGAAGAATTCTCGCAGGCGCTCGTCAAGCACGCCGAGAGCCTCAAGCTCGGTGACGGCCTCGCCGAAGGCACCACGCTCGGACCGCTCGCCAATGCGCGGCGTCTGACGGCCATGGCCAAGGTGCTCGACGACGCGCGCGCCACCGGCGCGACGGTCGCGACCGGCGGCGAGCGGGTCGGCACCGAGGGCAACTTCTTTGCGCCGACGGTGCTGACCAACGTGTCGCTCGAAGCCGATGTGTTCAACAACGAACCGTTCGGCCCGGTCGCCGCGATTCGTGGCTTCGATTCGCTCGAAGACGCGATTGCCGAAGCCAATCGTCTGCCGTACGGCCTGGCCGGCTATGCCTTCACGAAGTCGTTCGCCAACGTGCATCTGCTGTCGCAGCACCTCGAAGTCGGCATGCTGTGGATCAACCAGCCGGCTACGCCGACGCCGGAAATGCCGTTTGGCGGCGTCAAGGATTCGGGCTATGGCTCCGAAGGCGGTCCGGAAGCGATGGAAGCCTATCTGGTGACCAAGTCCGTGACGGTCATGTCGTCCTGAGCGAGATCACGGATGCACGCGCGGCGTGAAACGCCGCGAAGCCGGGCGGCCCCATAAGGGGCCGCTTTTTTTTGCTTGCGGCGTGCGTGAAACGTCAAGCGCTGGGACGGGCCCGCTTCGTTCATCTTCGTTCGTTATTTTTTAGAGAGATTCGTCCACCCGCCACGGCTCAAGATATTCGTCACCACAGCCGTTATGCAATTGAGAGGCACGCTCGGATTTTTTTGCGAAATGTCATCTGGCCGGATGCAGATCGCGGCAATACCGAACGTGCGCACCAACCTTCGCAAACCGCGAACAGCCGATCGACCCGCGCCGGCAAGCCGGTCCGCTCAGCCTCGTGCGGCACGGCGCTGGGGGACGCGACGCCCTGGACATGCAATTGCTCGAATTCGGGTGCATGATGCTGGGCGGGATCGATCCCGTGTACACGCTTGCAAAAGGACCAAGGACATGCGCTGGGGCCTCCCGCTCCTCTGGCAACCAACGCCGGATCCCGCCAGGACGCCGGCACATTCGCCATGCCGTATCCATTGCGCATATGGTGTGCGGGGACTGCGGCGGCTCGGCTTGCTTGCGTGCGTCTCGCTGTTTCCGGCGCTGTTGTCGATCTTGCCGGCCGCGCCTGCTGTGGCCGGTGACAGCGTCCTACGCGTACTGGCCTGGCCAGGCTATGCCGATAGTGACGTGGTGAAAGCCTTCGAGGCGCGCTTTCACGCCACGGTGGAAGTGACGATGGTCGATTCCGACGAGGCGCTGTGGGACAAGATGCATGCGGGCGCCGCTCCGCAGTTCGACGTGCTCGCCGCCAACACGGCCGAAATCCAGCGCTACCGGCACGAGCACATGCTGGCGCCGCTCGACCTCACGCAGTTGCCCAACACGCGGCGCCAATTGCCGCGCTTTCAGGCGCGCGCCTCGATCGACGGTCTCACCGGAGACGGCAAGGTCTACGCGATTCCGTTCACCTATTCGTCAATGGGGCTGATCTACGATCGCAAGCAGATCGCGGTGGCGCCGCGTTCGATGGCGGAGTTATGGAATCCGCGCTATCGCGGCAAGGTGCTCGACTTCAACAGCGCGCAGCATAATTTCTCGTTCGCGGCGCTCGCGCTCGGCTATCCCGATCCGTTTCAGCTAAGCCCTGCGCAAACCCGGGAGATCGCCCTCAAGCTGATCGATCTGCGGCGCAATCTGCTCACCTATTACAACCTCCCCGAAGAGGGCACGGCGTTCTTTATCCATCACAAGGTCGCGCTGATGTTCGGCAACTACGGCACCCAGCAACTGGCCCAGTTGCGCCGGGCCGGCGCGGATGTGGGCTATGTGATTCCCGACGAAGGCGCGCTCGCCTGGCTCGACTGCTGGGCCATGACGAGCACGGCCGCCAATCGTGCTCTCGCGCTTGCATGGATCAACTACATGCTCGAGCCGGACGTCAGCGCACTGCTGACGCAGCGCCAGGGCCTCGCCAATACGCTGAGCGCAACGCCTGAGAGCAACGCCGACGCACACCTGATCTGGATCCGCCCCGTCGACAACATCCAGCGGCGCGAAGCGCTCTGGAGCAAGATCGTCTCGGGAGACCGGCCGGAGACCTTCAAATGATGCGTCCGGGCCTGACCTTCAAGCTTTCGATCCTGCTCGCCTGCATCGGCGTCGTCGCCTCCGGCGCGACCGGCTACTACGCGTACCGCGCCAACCGCACGATGCTCGTGAGCGAAGCCGAGCAGAACCTGTTGACCTCGACCGAACTGCTGGGCCAGCGCATTTCGTCGGCGATCGACGACGTGGCCGCTGACGCGCAGGTGCTCGCCGCCTTGCCGTCGGCCGCGCGGGTCGCGCAATTCGACGACGGCTCCGGCGTCGATCCCGCACGCGAGCGGCTGGCGAACGTGTTCGCCAGCTTCATGGAGAATCACCCCGAGTACCTGCAGATCCGCCTGATCGCGCGCCAGCACTACGGGCTGGAACTGATCCGCTTCGACCGCGACGGGCAAAGTGCGGTGCGGGTCGAGGCAAACCGGCTGCAGGAAAAGAGCCAGTTTGCCTATGTGTTCGACACGCTCACGCTGCCGCGGCGCGGCATCTATATTGCGCCGATCTCGGTCAACCACGAGCACGGCGCGCATTCGGCCGAGGGCAAACCCACGCTGCGCCTCGCTACGCCGGTGGTAGCGGCCGACGGCAGCGTGGTCGGCGTGGTGGTGGTCGACACCGATCTGGCGAGCCTGCTCAGGCTGTTGCAGGTCGATCTGCCGCGCGACTACCAAGTGTATCTCGCCAACGAGTGGGGCGATTTCCTGATTCATCCGGATGCTGCGCAGACCTTCGGTTTCGACCGCGGCCGGCGCATTTTCATGCAGGACAGTTTTCCGGCAACCAAGCCATTGTTCGAGCAGTCGAAGAGCGATGTGCTGATGAACGGCCTGGTGCGCCCACAGCAGGCGGCCGGCCACGTGCTCGCCTTCATCCGCAGGCCGTTCGGCGTGGCCGACGGCAACCGCTTCATCGTGCTCGGACTCGCCAAGCCGCTCTCCGACGTGCTGGCCGACGCGAACCTGCTCGGCGACCGGATTATCCGCATGGTGCTGATATCGAGCGTCTTCGCCTTCCTGCTCGCCATTCTGTTTGCACGCGCACTCACTCAACCGCTGCAGATCCTGGCGCATGCCGCCACCCATTTCTTCGCAGACCATACGATGGGCGCGCTGCCGCTCAAGCGCACCGACGAGATCGGCGTGCTGGCGCGCTGCTTCGACCGGATGCGCCGCGAGATCCGCTCGCAGCTCGATGTCCTGCATAGCAAGCAGCACGAGCTCGTGCATCTCGCCAGTCACGATACGCTGACCGGGCTGCCCAACCGGATGCTGTTCGCCCAGAAGCTGGAGACGGCGATTCGCGAGGCCGCCGCGAGCGGCGAACGGCTCGCCGTCCTGTTCGTCGACCTCGACCGCTTCAAGCAGATCAACGATCAGTTCGGCCACACGGTCGGCGACCGGGTGCTCGCCGCCGTCGCGCGGCGCCTGCAGGCGGTCCTCTCGGAACGCGATATGGTCGCGCGGCTCGGCGGCGACGAGTTCATCGTGCTGATCCGCGGCACCTCCTCGACCGATGCGGCGCCGGGCATCGCCGCCGGCATCATCGATTCGTTGAACGAGATCCTGCTGATCGACGGGCAGCCGATGGTGGTCGGCGCGAGCATCGGCATCAGTCAGTACCCCGCCGACGGCACCTCGGCCGAGATGCTGCTGCTCCACGCCGATGCCGCGATGTACGCCGCCAAATCGGGCGAGCACGCTTCGTGGCTGCGCTACCAGGATCTGCTCGAAGCGCGGCGGCGCGAGGCGTCCGGCAAGACCGCGGACGAGCCGGACGACCACGGGATTGCGCCGGGCTCGGATAACCTGGATGCCGTGTTGTAAGGCAAGCCACGCAGGCTTCAGCTTGACGTCCGACCTATTGTGAAGGTAACCTTATCAGGTTGCCTTCATATCTCCCGGACATGAACGAATCCCCCTCCGATCCCGAAGCCCTTCGCGCATTGGCGCTGGCCGGGGAGTTGCGCGTCGTCATCGGCCAATTGAAGCGGCGCCTGCGCGAACAGGCGCATCTCGGCGACCTGAGCTGGTCGCAGATCCGTGTGCTGTTGCGCCTGGAAAGCGAGGGGCCCGCCACCGTCACCGCGCTCGCCCGGGCCGAAGGCATGCGTCCGCAATCGATGGGCGAAACGGTTTCCGCCCTGAAGGCGGCCGGCCTGGTCAGCGGCGCGCCCGATCCGGCCGACGGCCGGCAAACCGTGCTGTCGCTCACCCCAGCCTGTGTCGAAGCCATCAAGACCGGCCGCGCCGCACGCGAAGACTGGCTGTTCCGCGCCATTCGCACGAAGCTCGCGGCGGCGGAACAGGCGCAACTGGCAAGCGCCGTCGAACTGCTCAAACGCCTCGTCGAAGCATGACCCGTGCTGCCGCGCGCCGTGCGCGGCAGCCGCCATTCGAACCCTGTCCGCGGCTTGCGCCACGTCGGCGCCACCGCTGTCCTCACCCCACGAAGGAGCATCTCATGGCAGTCACCACACTCGATCCGAACACCGCGCTCATCGTCATCGATCTGCAGAACGGCATTCTCGCGCTGCCCACCGCGCACCCCACCGGCGAAGTCGTCAGGAACAGCCGCGTGCTGCTCGACGCATTCCGTGCGCAGCACCTGCCGGTCGTGCTGGTGAACGTCGCCGGCGGCGCACCGGGACGCACGGAGCAGGCGCGCAGCGGTGCACTGCCGGCCGGCTGGAGCGATCTCGTGCCCGAACTGAACCAGCAGCCGCAAGACCATCTGGTGACCAAGCGCACCTGGGGCGCCTTCACGGGCACGGATCTCGAGCAGTATCTGAAGGGGCGCGGCGTCACCCAGGTGGTGATCGTCGGCGTGGCCACCAGCATCGGCGTCGAATCGACCGCGCGCCAGGCGTTCGAACTGGGCTTTAACGTCACGCTCGCCGTCGACGCGATGACCGACCTGAACCCCGACACGCACCACAACTCGATCACGCGGATTTTCCCGCGTCTTGGCGAGAGCGGCACCACCCAGGAGATCGTCGCCCTGCTCGGGCAGACCCACGCATGAGCGTCAAGTGAAAGGCACCTTCCGCTCGCTGAGCGGCTTCAACTACCGGGTCTGGGCCAGCGGTGCACTCGTCTCCAACGTGGGGACCTGGATGCAGCGTACCGCCCAGGACTGGCTCGTGCTCACCGAGCTGACGCACCGGAATGCGACCGCGGTCGGCATCGTGATGGCGCTGCAATTCGGCCCCATGCTGCTCCTGCTGCCGCTGACCGGCTTCGCCGCCGACCATCTCGACCGGCGCAAGATGCTGTTCGTGACCCAGGGGGCGATGGGCGCCCTCGCCTTCGGGCTCGGTCTGCTCACGCTTACCGGGCTCGTGCAGTTGTGGCAGGTGTACCTGTTTGCGTTCCTGCTTGGCAGCGTCAGCGCGTTCGACGCACCCGCGCGTCAGACCTTCGTCGCGGAACTGGTCGGCGAAGAGGACCTGTCGAATGCGGTGGCGCTGAATTCCACTTCGTTCAACGCCGGCCGGATGATCGGCCCGGCGGTAGCCGGCGTGCTGATCGCCTCGGTCGGCACCGGCTGGGTGTTCCTGCTCAACGCGCTCTCGTTCGCCGCGGTGCTGGGGTCGCTGGGGATGCTGCGTGTCCACGAACTGCACCACAAGCCCAAGGCGCAGCGCACCCGCGGCGGTTTCGTGGACGGCTTCCGCTATGTCGCGAAACGGCCCGATCTGATGGCGCTGCTGCTGATGCTGTTTTTGATCGGCACGTTCGGCCTCAACTTCCCGATCTTCATCTCGACCATGTCGGTCACGGCATTTCATGCGGGCGCGAGTCAATACGGACTACTGAGCTCGACGATGGCGATCGGCTCCGTGACCGGCGCCCTGCTCGCCGCGCGGCGTGCGCGGCCCCGGCTAGCGCTGCTGCTGGTGAGCGCAGCACTGTTCGGCTGCGGCTGCACCCTGGCCGCCTGCATGCCAAACTACGCCCTGTTCGGCGTCACGCTGGTGGTGATCGGCATCTGCACCCAGACCTTCACCACCTCGACCAACAGTCTCGTGCAACTGTCCACCGAGCCTGCCATGCGCGGCCGGGTAGTGGCGATCCTGCTCGCTATCGCGCTGGGCGGCACGCCGCTCGGAGCGCCGATCGTCGGCTGGGTGGCGGATCATTTCGGCCCGCGCTGGGCGCTCGGCGTGGGCGCCGCCTCGGGCTTCGCCGCCGCGCTCGTCGGACTTCGTTATCTCAGGAAATACCGCAACTTGCGGGTGTGGTTCGATGGCGGGCGCATTCGTGCGAGCGTGGACGGCGTCGAAGCCGCGAGCGCCGTTTCGTCACCCGCTCAGGTCGAAGCGGCGCAGAAGGCGCCTTAATCACCCACTCCACCCGCACCACCCGCTCTGCAGCAACCCTATCCCTTGTACAACCCCGCGCCGCGCGCCGCCGGATTCACGACGCGCAGCGTCCACTGCGCCTTGCGCCGCAGAAGCGGCGCTTCGATATAGCGCCACGACAGTTTCGCCAGCACCAGTGCAAACAGGAACGACGTCGCGATGCCTCCGAGACGAACCCACGATGGCTCCCCCGCGCCATGAAACAGCGCCTGCACGCGATTGAGCCGCGCAGGATTCGGCACGAAGTTGTGATACAGATAAAAGCCATAGCTGATGCGGCCGAGCGAAACCAGCCATTGCGTTTCCAGCAGGCCCACGAGTGTCGTGCTGCGGCTGCACGCGATCGAACACACGAGCGCCGCGACGCAGATGCCGTAGAGCGTGCAGATCAGCGTATAGACGGCGGGACTGGTTGCCGCCATCATCCAGTGAGGCTCGCTGGCGCACAGCGCGCCCACGACGAACAGAAGCACGGCGAAGCTCGACGGCCGGGCGAGCCACGCACGCAGCAGCGAGCCTTCCGCGTTCAGCCATGCCCCACCGATTCCACCGAGCGCAAGCAGCCAGAAATTGGTCAACGGGTGCGTGTAGATGACGATCTCCGGCGTGCCTGCCATGCGCATCCACCACATCGACGCCACACCGATGACGAACACCGTGTAGCAGATCGGCAGATGCCAGCGCAGCGGCGCAAGCAACAGCAGCGGCGCGAAGAACAGATAGAACTGCTCCTCGATAGAGAGGCTCCATAGATGCGAATACGGGCCGGGCCAGTAGCGCAATACTTCGCCGATCCAGATATTCGACAGGTAAGTGAAATGAAATAGCAAGCCGCTCTTGAGCTGCGGGCTGACATAGCCGAACAGCATCAGGACCGCCAGCACGCTCAGCAGCAGGTAGTAGATCGGAAAGATGCGCAGCGTGCGCCGAAACAGAAAGCGTTTGAGTTCGGCAAAAAAATCGCTGACACCCGTCTCGATCGTCCGGCGTTGCGCCGTCAGGATGCCGGTGATCAGAAAGCCGCTCAGCGCGAAAAAAATCCATACGCCGAGATGGCCGGTCTCATCGCTGCTGGCGAGCAGGCGATGCTGCAAAAACACCATCAGCACGGCGATGGCGCGTAGTCCGTCGAAACCGCGAATCCTGTTGTCCATGAATGCCGTCGTCCTGGTCGGTGTCGGCCCCTTGGCTAGATCGCCCAAGCATGCGGGCCATCATAGGACGCGAGGTAAGAAAAATAAATAATTGCGGCGCCTTGCATTTAATTAAAAAAAATGCCGGCAGCAAGGCGAATTATTTTTTGGAAAAATAATTCGCCCGCTCGCGTGAAAGGTGGGAAGTGGTTTGCACGGGCACTCGAATTGCTGGCGAGCACCCGTGCTTAAGGTGCATGAAAGGTGTGTACTGCGCTCGCGCGTCACACCGGTCGCGCGTGAAGCGCATGCCGCCCTTACTGGGCGAGGTGCTTTCTCTGCGCCAGCTCCTGAGCCTGCGCGTAATCGGCCTGCACCGTCGGCAACGCCTTGCGCGCGGCCTCTTTCAACTGTGCATTGCGGCCCGAAGCGATTTCAGACTGAAAGGTCGACAAGGTCTTCTGCTCATCGCCGAGCGCGACCTGCTGGATATAGGCCTTGTCGAAATCGCTGCCGCGCAGGTCCTTGATGCTGTCGAGCACGGCCGTGTCGGGGTCGTTGTTCGGCACGTCGACGCCACGCGGACTCGCGGCGCGCAATGCTTCCGAAAGCTTGGCGTTGTCGGCGGCGACGTGCTGCGCGAAAGCCTTGACGTCACGATCGGTGGAGCGCGAGGTTGCGAGTCGCGCGGCGTCACGCTGCGTCGATACCGCTTTGGTCGCGTCGGCCACAAAGGCCTGATCTTCGGCGTGCAACTTCGTATCGTCCGGTGCGTTCGATGCGGCGGGTGTGCCTTGGGCATGGGCGCTGAGCGCGACCACCAGAAGACCAGTGGCGCAGGCGCCCATAAGCGAAGCAATCGGCAAGCGAATCATGCGTTCTCCCTGAAGTGAGGATGATGAAGAGACGCAGGAAATTCTAGAAGCCGCGCAAGGGTCGCAGCGCGAAAAATAATTCGTCTTTGTAACGGCTGGTAAAGAGTCTGGCGCGGCCTTCGATCCGATGCTTGCCCTGCACTCGAAGCAGTGGAGACGCGTTATTCGGCTCAACTGACATTGTCCGGGCGCAGATATTGCGGCGACTATGGCGCTGGTTCAGGGGCCCAGATCCGGATGACGGTTCGCGAGTTCGGTGACCCATTCGGTAAACGCACGGACCCGCAAACTCATGCGCCGATGCGGATAGAGAATCGACAACGGGGTCGATGGAATCGCATACTCGCTCAAGATTTCCTGCAGTTCGCCGCGCTCGATCATTTCCGCAACCATGAAGCGCGAGGGTTGAATAATGCCGTAACCCAATGCGCCGGCGGTGATGTAGACCGAGCCGTCGTTGACCGCGAGCGCGCCTTCCAGCGACACCTTCACCACTTCGCCGTTCACTTCGTATTCGAATGGAAAAACCTTGCCGCTGCGTGCCGAGACATAGTTGACAGCACGGTGTCCCGCGAGCTCTTCGAGCGTCGTGGGTGTGCCATGCGCGGCAAGATAAGCTGGCGACGCACAGGTCGTGATGCGCGAGTTGCCGATGCGCCGGGCGACCAGGCTCGACTCTTCCGGCGTTCCCATGCGGATCACGCAATCCACGCCGTCCTGGATCAGGTCGATGTTGCGGTCCGCGAGGCCGAGGCGCACATCGATCTCCGGATACTGCCGGTAGAAATCGCCGAGCGCCGGCAACAGCAGCGCCTTCGCCAGCGTGCCGGAGGTGTCGACGCGGATCGTGCCGGCAGGCGTTTGCCGCTTGTTCGATAGCGACGCCTCCGCATCGGAGATTTCGGAGAGGATGCCGACACAACGTTCGTAGTACAACGCACCATCTTCGGTGACGCTGACCTGACGTGTGGTCCGGTTCAGCAGGCGCACGCCGACGTGCTGCTCGAGCGCCTGAATCAGGTTGCTCACCGAGCCGCGCGGCAAGTCGAGCAATTCTGCGGCCTTGGAAAAGCTGTTGGTCTCGACCACACGGGTGAAGACTTCCATTGCCTGAAGGCGGTCCATACGGGGCGATCCTCGTCAGTCTCGGTTAAACGGCGGGGTGGAGGCGGCATCGCACATGAGCCATTGTTAAGCGTGCGGCTACAAGCTTGTAGCGAAGGCGCCGATGCCGCCATTATCTCCGAGCGCGGGTCCGACCTGAACAATTTTCAAAGCGTTGCGGGGTGAGGCTGCGGGTCCGGAATACCGCGCTTCCCGCCCCTAGACAAGCCGCAGCTTTGCTGGCAGCATTCAAAGACCGCGGCACGAGCCGCGACTTTGTCTCCCGATACTTCCCGACGAAAATGCAAGCTATCCAAGTCCTCGCTCACTCGATGCGTATGTCCCTGGCAGGTTCTCCCCCCAGGCGCTAAGGGCTTTTTTGCTTCTAAAAAGGGACGCCGCTGGCGTCCCTTTTCTTTTTTGGAGCAGCAATGACGTACCGATACATCACCACACCGATTTACTACGTGAATGACCGGCCGCATATGGGCCACGCCTACGCGAGCGTCCATGCGGACATCATGGCCCGCTATCTGCGAGCGGCCGGCCATCAGGTGATGCTGCTCACCGGCGCCGACGAGCACGGCGAGAAAATCGCCAAGGCCGCGGCGCAGGCCGGCGAAACGCCGCACGCGTTCGCCGAACGTCATGCGCAGAGCTTCGAGGCGGCGTGGCGGCATCTCGCGGTCGAGCCGGATCATTTTGTCCGCACCACGGCGCCGTCGCACGCCCGGGTCGTGTCGGCCTGCCTGACCCGTCTGTATGAAGCCAGCGAGATTTATCTGGCCGACTATGAAGGCTTGTATTCGGTCGGCCAGGAGCGCTTCGTCACGGAAAAAGAACTGGTCGACGGCAAGCTCCCCGAGGACAAGGAGCCGCCCGTGGTGCGGCGCGAAGCGAATTATTTCTTTCGTATGGAAGCGCATCGCACATGGATCCGGCAACTGCTGCTGGACACGCCAGATCTGATTCAGCCCACGCAATACCGCAACGAAGTGCTCAAGCTGCTGGAAGAACCGATAGGCGACCTGAGCATCTCACGCCCGGCCGAGCGCCTCGAATGGGGCATTCCGATTCCGTGGGATACGAGGCACGTGACCTACGTCTGGTTCGATGCGTTGCTGAGCTATGTCTCGCCGCTCGGCTATCCCGATCAGGCGGCGTTTGCGCACTACTGGCCGTCGGCACGGCATATCGTCGGCAAGGACATTCTGCGCACGCACACGCTGTTCTGGCTAAGCATGACGCATGCGCTGGGAATTGCGCCCTATCGGCGCCTGCACGTGTCGGGACATCTGCTGGGCGCCGATGGACGCAAGATGAGCAAGTCGCTCGGCAACGGCGTCGATCCGCTGGAGGCGGCGGACACCTACGGCGTCGACGCGCTGCGCTACACGCTCGTGCGCGAGGTCAGCTTCGGCTTTGACGGAATCATCAGTCACGCGGTAATCGAACAGCGTCTAAATCGCGATCTGGCCGACGATCTGGGCAACCTGGCGGCGCGCACGCTCTCGATGGTGGTGAAGTACCGCGGCGCTCGCGTCCCGGCACCCGGTGCCTACACCGGGCCGGAACTGGCGCTGATCGCGCGGGTGCGCGAGTTGCCCGCCATCGTTCTGGCGCTGGTCGATGAAATGAAACCCGGCCGTGCCGCCGAGCAGGTCATGGAGCTGGTAAAACAACTCAATGTCTACGTGGCGACGAGCGCCCCATGGACGCTCGCCAAAGATAGCAGCGCGTCCGGGCGGCTCGATAGCGTGCTCTACACGCTGATCGAAGCGCTATACCACGTCTCCAACCTGCTGTCCCCGGTGATGCCCGGCAAGATGCAGGAACTGCGCTCGCTGCTTGGGGTCTCCATCGAACCGCGCTGGAATGTCCCCTGGGGCGACGGCGTCAAACCCGGCACTGCGATCCATGAGGGCATCCTGTTTCCCAAACGGGCAACCGGAGACCACGTGTAAGCGCTTCACGGCCCGCGTCGACTGCACCAGCGTATGTCGACCGCGCCGTTTTCCGCTACATTGAAGCATTCCCGCCACGCAAGCTGCGATTCCAACGCACGCGAAGCGTGGCGCCCTCCTGTTGCGGAGTAGAAATGACGTCTCACGTTGCTTATTCACCCACCTCGCCGACGCGTGCCGAAGTCGATGCGCTTGCGGGCACAACCATTCTCGAGTTCGGCACGGACTGGTGCGGTTACTGTAAAGGGGCGCAGCCGTTGATCGGCAAGGCCCTCGAGGAGCATGCCGGGCTGCGCCATCTGAAGATCGAGGACGGTCCCGGCCGGCCGCTCGGCCGGTCGTTCAGGGTGAAGCTGTGGCCGACGCTGATTTTTTTACGCGATGGCGTCGAAGTTGCACGGGTGGTACGGCCGGCGGACGTCGAGTCCATCCAGGAAGGGTTCACGGCCCTTGCCCGAACGGACGGCTGAATACCGTCCAGCGACGACCGCTCAACGCACATCGCCCGCGCCTGATTGCTCAGATGCGGGCGATGCAGATTCCACGCGGATCGGCACGAAGCCGTGCCTGCGTCGTCGTATCAGTATCAGTTCGTGTTGGCGTTGCCCGCCGCGATCGGCAAGCGCGTCTTGGACGGATGGCCAATGCCGCCTTCCTGCAGCCAGTAGCCCAGCCCCATGAAGATCGCGCCGCCGGCCAGGTTGCCGAGCGTGACGAATATTTCGTTGTGCACAGCACCGGCGAGCGTCACGCTGTCCGGGTGTTCGCTCATCAAGGCCAGCGCGAACACGAACATGTTGGCGACGCTGTGTTCGAAACCGCTTGCCACGAATGCGAAGACCGGCCAGAAGATCAGGCCCAGTTTCGCACCGTCGTTGTTGGTGCGCGCCGCCATCCAGATCGCAAGACAGACGAGCCAGTTGCACAGCAGGCCCTTGGCGAACAGCGCCTCACCGGGCGCGGCCATCTTCGCCGTCACGGCCTTGAAGAACACCTCGGAGCCGTCGGTCAGCAGCACCCCGCCGCCGGCCGCATGCAGAATCGCCGCGAGCACGATGGCGCCGATCAGGTTGCCGATCCAGCACACCACCCACACCAGCACCATGCCGCCGACACCCGTCTCGCCGCGCAGCACGGCAAAAGGCATGTACATCGCTGTCCCGGTGAACAGGTCCGAACCGGCGAACACCACGATCGTCAGCGCGCAGGCGAACACGGCGCCCATGACGAGGTGCACATAGGCCGGATCCACATGCGAGCCGACCGAAAACATCAGGATGTCGCCGAAGCCGATATAGGCGCCGGCCATGGCCGCGCCAACCAGAAAGGCAAACGGCGAACGCAAGATCGCCGCCGCCTTGTGGGCGCCGATCCTGGCGAATTTATCAATACTCTCTGCGTACATCATGGCTCCACGAATTGGTCTCCCCTCTTCACCTAAGGAGGGTGCGTCAAACTGGCGCATATGATAGGGCGACCCAACTCGATCTTCATCAACAAAGCAGCGCAAAGTGGGCCGTTTGGTACGCAGATAAAACTGTGCTCCCGCAACGTAGCGAGTTCTGTATTCCTTTTTTGGCCGGCTGCACTAAGACGGGGCAGCATGGACTGCCCCGTTGCTGCAAGGCGAAGTGCTCAGGCTTCTCAGCGAAGACTGGATCGACGTGCCGCTTCGTGTTCGTTGCAAGGGTTTAGCCGCTCGACGTACCTTGCAGCCCTTGTATGCCGATTGCAAGCAGCAAGCGCTCGGCGCCGATACCGAAGCCTGCGCCCTCGCGATATGCGCCGCCTCCGGCTACCTGCTGTTGCGCGCCGAGTTCAGGACAACGGATCTCGAAACCCTCGCCGTTCAGGTAGTAACTCAGACCGCGTCGCGCAGCGACGTCGAGTTCGTAGCGCACACCGATCGAATCGAGAAAGCCTGTGGCGAGTTCACGGCTGCGTACGAGAGCGCCTAACGGATCTGGACCGAGGTACTCGAAGCCGAGCTGCACGAACTCGCGATAGCGGCCGGCCTGGGGCCGTTCATAGCGGTAGCAGCGCGCCACATAAAACAACAGCCGTTCCTTGCGGCGTTCGAGCAGTTCCTGACAACGCTCCTGAAACAACGCGGTGGCTTCGGGAATCAGGCAAACCGGCCGGCCTTTCTTGTCCGGGAACGCCCACATCTGGCCGATTATTTCACTGCCGCCGGCCTTTTGCACAAAGGTGTCCTGAGACCATAGCGCGGGGATGATGGCCTCTTCCGCCCCAGCGTCAATGAAGGTAGCTCCGGAAACGATTCTCCAGTTCACGAACGCGTGCGGCTTCCTTGCCGACGATAAAGCGGGTTCCACGGATCATGGTCATGCTCGAACTCCAGGTGGTGAGGAAATAAAAAAAGGCGCCATAGGCGCCTGGGTCGTTTTCGCATGAGCCAGCCGGTCAATCAATATCTGGCTGGCTTCGATGCTATGAGACGTAACGAACCACGGCGCGACGGACTGCTGCCGTGATGGTGATGCGAGCGGGTGGTTGCGTTACGTGGGTTCATGACGGCCAGTGTGGCACAGGTCCGGAGTTTTGTGAACGGTTTCGATGGGCACCACGTGGCGCCTCTCAACGAGTCGCGGCAAGCGGCCTGGTGCTGCGCGAAGTCGTTCTGGATGCCCTCGCCGTGCATTATTCGCTGAGACGCGCCCTCACCGTGTACTCGTTATCGAGCACCGGATCGAACTCGGCTTCAGACTCGGGCCTGCCACGCGGCGCATGAAAGTCCGCCGACAGCGGCTCCACCGGATAACCGCGCCGCTCCCAGGCGTCGAGCCCGCCCTTGAGCGCATGCACGTGATGAATATTCTTTCGATGCAGTTGCGTGATGATGCGCTTGGCCGTCGCTTCGTTCGGGCACACACAGTACACGACGATCGGACGCTTCAGCAGTTCGGGATCGAGCTGCTCGGGCGAGTCCAGATCGAGGGCGCGCGCTCCGGGAATCCGGTACGCCTCTTTCGCGCGCACCTGCGCCGGACGTGCATCGAAGATCAGCGGCGGCGCGTTCGACTTCATCAACCCGTCCAGTTGCTCGGGGGAGATGCGAATCCTCGCCAGCCAGCGGCGAAACTGCACCCGCCGCACCCAGCGATACACAACGAACAACCCACCCAGCACCGCCAGCAGATCGAATACCGTGACGCCGTTGTGCCGCACGAACTGGAGGAATTGTGCGATCTCGTCGTGCAGCGCCGCGCCGCCGACCAGCCAGAGGCCCGCCCACAACGACGCGCCGAGGAGATCCCAAAGCAGGAAAATGCGTGCATCGATACTCGTGGTGCCGAGCAAGGGAGCGGCGATCAAACCGAGGCCGGGAACGAATTTGGACACGGTGAGAATCGGCGCACCGTAGCGTTCGAAGATATTGCGCGCCGTGCGGACCGTCGCGTCGAACGACAGCGAAAAGCGCACCAGCGAATTCAGCATGCGGCGGCCGCGCAGCCGCCCAGTGGTGAACCACAGCGTATCGGCGAGCAAGGTGGCGCAAACGGCGGCGACGAACACGCTCGAGTACGAGACCTGGCCCGCGGCGGCCATGGTTCCTGCGAGAACCAGCATGGGCGCGGCCGGGAGCGGCACGCCAAGCTGCGTGATCAGCACGCTCATGAAAACCGCCCAGGCACATAGCGCGGGTGGAATCGCTGTCGGGAGATGCAACACAATACCGCTCCTGCGGAAAACCATCGCCGATGGCTTGACTTTCGGTCTGTCTCGGCAACCTGCGCGGGATTCCTGGAACAGGTGCGACAGTGCATGCGTCGCGCTGCGCCGGGCAAGGCCAGTCGCCAGTGGCCTCGGGCAAATCCTGCGCGCTGCATCGACTACCGGATTCTAAACAAAAACGCCGCCTGGCATGGCGCGAGCCGACAACGTGGCGGGCCCGATGCGCTCCGGCTTGAAGCGGCAAATACGGGCGAACGCGCCGCAGTTGCACCGGCGACTACGTTGCGGCAACGCCGTCGCCCGGCGCAGCCAGCGCCAGCAGGTCCGCCCTCACCCGCTGCAGTACTGTGGACCAGTCGCGGTATTGTCGTTGCCGGTACAGCGTCAGGGACGGATACCAGGGACTGTCAGCGCGATCGAGCATCCAGACCCAGTGCGGATTGACGTCCAGCAGCAGCCAGGTGCGCACGCCCAGCGCGCCCGCGAGATGTGCAACCGAGGTGCACACGGTGATCACCAGATCGAGATTGCCGATCAGCGCGGCGGACTCGTCGAACGAGTCGAGCGATGCCGTGTGGTCGATCACCGCGAGGCCGTGCCCAGCCATCTCCCTGACGTCTTCGGCGCCGTCAATCTGCAGGCTGTAGAACGTGGCTCCGGGGATCGCCCGCAATGCTTGCGCGTACAACGAAGGCGGCAGCGAGCGCAGCGGATTGCGCTGGTGCGTGCGATTGCCGCTCCAGACCAGCCCGATCTTGAGCCCTGCATCGCCGGACAACTTCGCGCCCCACTGCCTCATGCGGACGGGGTCCGCTTCGAGGTAACGCGACGGCGTCGTCAAGGTGTCGAGCGTCACACCGAGCCGCAGCGGCAAGCTGCCGACCGGGAGATCGAAATCGAACGCCGGGAATTCGGCCGCATCGTGCGGCACGACCGCAATGGCCAGTGCGGCAAGGCTGCGCTCGAAAAGCGGCAAGAGTTTGCGAAAACAGCAGTAAATCAGCGTCCCGCCGGCACGCCGCACCTGTTCAGCGATGGCGGGAATAAAGCGCACGAACTGGATGGCGTCGCCGAAGCCTTGCTCCCCCCAGATGAGCAGCGTCTTGCCGCGCAGATCCTCGCCTTGCCAATGCGTCTTCGGACTCAGGAAAGTGGCCTGCTGCAGCTCCGGCGAACCGGCCCAGCGCGCCTCGTGATTGATGAAGCCGTTGACATAGTCGCCGCGCAGCAACTGCAGCATCGCCACGGCCCACTTCACCTTCGGCTCGTAAGGCGACGCCTGCGCGGCCCGGACGATGACGGCCAGCGCCTCGTCCCAGCGTTGCAGTTCCTTCAGCGCGTTGCTGCATGCTTGCAAGGCGACGAAGTATTGCGGGGCCAACGCGCAGGCGCGTTCTGCCGCGATCAGCGCATTGTGCGGTTCGCGCAGCCGCAACCAGGCGTTGCTGGCATTGGCCCAGGCGAGAGCGTTGTTCGGGTCGAGCTGCAGCGCCTGTTCGGCGAAGCGCAGCGCCACGCGATCGTCCTTCGTCTGATAGTGCAGCGCCGACAGATTGCTGTGCAACATGGCGTTGCCGGAATCGAGCGCCAGCGCGCGCTGGTACGCCGCAAGCGCGGCCGGTTGCGACTGGCTCTTGTGGTGCGCGAGTCCCAACAGGAACCACGCGCGTGAGGAACCGGGCCGGGCTTCGCACCACCCCGCGGCAATCTCCACCGCACGTCCGCAAAGATTCAGTTGCAGCAGGAGTTCCAGCCACGCTTCGAGCCAGTCCGAGGATTCGGACGCGTAAGCCGCCTGCGGGGCGCTCTGGAACGCACGCTCATACCACGCGTTGGCGCGCTCAAGCGCGCCTTCGCGCACCGCGAGCCGCGCCAGTTCGATGAGAGTCGGGACAAAGTCTGCCGCGATCGCCAGCGACTGTTCGAGCGTCGCCTGGGCTTCGTCATAGCGGCCGCACAGCCTGAGCAAGTGCGCGCGGGCTGTCAGCGCGCCGGCGTCTTGCGGCTGCAACGCCAGCCAGGCGTCGATCTCCTGCGACGCGTGCACGAGCTCACCGCGTTCGAGACGCTGCTGGAGCCGCTCGAATGGCGTAGACGGTGTGGAGAGCGAGGTCATTGAGTGCATCGATATGGGCATACGAATCTCTAGCGAACCGGCCGTGCCAGCAGGTCGTCGAATAACGCCGCATAGGTGGCGACCAGTTGCCGGTTATCCGGCAAATAACGCGCAATCAGGCCGCGCTGCTGCTCGCGGTACCAGGAGGCGTGCGCGTCGTGGGATTCGATCGCTTCAACCACCCGGCGCGCGCCTTCATCGGCATCGTTGCCCTGATAGTAGTAACCGAGATCGCTGCACAGCGAGGCGTTGTGGATCAACGGATAGCCTTGCCAGCACACTTCGAGGTAGAAGTAGTTCAGCGGATTTTCGAGCTGGTGCGAAATGACGATATCGGTGTGCTCAGCCAGAAACACCGGCGTTTCGTACCGGCCGAGGAAGACCGCCTTATGGTCGCGGACAATCTCGAGCTGGTTCATCAAGGCGATGAAATCGACGCTCTCTTTCGCAATCTGTTCGGCGTTCGTGACCTGCAGCAGCCCGATGCTGTCAGGCCGCTGCCGATAGGCAAGCTCGGCGATCAATGCCGGGTAGAGGCAAAACTTGACCACATTGAGATTGGGCTCCATCACGCTCAGGCGCCGTGCGCCTTGACGCGGCCGGTACTCGCCCGCATTCGGCAGCTCTTTGACGCGCTCGTCCAGAAACATCGGACTCCAGACAAACGGCACGACCCGGCCCGTCTGCCGGCGCAACACCTCGAAGAACGACCGGCTGATATTGGCAACCTGCGGAATGATCCAGATATCGTCGTAGCGCTGATTGACGAACAGTGCCGCGCCCCACATCGGCTTGCGGAACAACACCGATTCCATTGCGTGGACATACTCGAAGCCGCAGCAGTACGACACAAGCCGCACATTGCGCTGCTTCAGATAAGCGGTCTGGGCGCCGTCGATCTGGCCGCCGAGTTCGATCAACACATCCAGTTCGTCTTTCGCCGCCTCGAACGACAGCGTCGGATAGCGAACCTGGTCCCACGGCAAGGCCGCCGTGACGGCAACCGCGGTGGTGTTCACGAGGACGACTCGCGCGACCTGCGGGCAACGCCGCAAGGCCTCCGCCAGAAACGCGGCATTCTGTTTGATGCCGTTATTCCAGAGCGTTTCTGCCTCGTGATGCAAGCCGATCGTGATGCCGACACGCAGTCCGTTCATGGTGTCGCAATCTGGCTCTGGGTCGCCGTCCGGTCCTGGGTTTGGCGCGGCACGTAACCGGTCAGATGCCACTGGCCGTCGTCGCCCAACCGGAAGCTCAGCATTTCGAACACCGTGCGCCCGCTCGCCAGGGTGGTAGCGAAATCGACGTTCGCATACAGGCCATCGGGAATGCCTTTGGCGCCGCTGTACTGGATCCGCGTGACCGAGGCCCAGCCGCGCCGGGTCACGGCGCCCACCGACTGCCGCGCCTGCTGCATCTGGCTCGCAAAGCGCTCCTGCGGCACGCTCGCCTTGACGAACGGCGCCGCGTCTTGCCAGAGCGCCGTATAGTGATTGGCGTCGAGTTGCTGCAGGACCTGGTTGGCGTCGTTCAGCAGTTCGTCGGCCGAAGTGCCCTGCTGCGCGAGCGCGAGCGTCGGCCCGCAGGCCATCACGCAGGCGGCCGCCAGCATGGCGGCAAGGCGTGCGGCCGTCGACGGGCGTATCGGCCGGGTGATTCGTTCAAGCGAACAATATGCTTTCATGGTGTGATTCGAAACCCAGGCATGAAACAGAAACGCGCGGAAACGCAGCGCGCAGTCTGGCGACTGCGGCGCAATGAAAATCGGCGTGTGCCCGCCAGATCACGCATGGCGATACCGCTAAGCGGGCGCATAGAGCGCAGCCAATGCATCGCTGTAGATGCGCACGTTGTCGTCGTTCTCGGGGTCCAGTCTGTGCAGAAACGCCTTGGCGGTGCGCCGGTAGGTCTCGAGATGCGTATCGTGCTCGACAAAGGCCCGCTGCAAGGCCTGTCCGCCCTCCTCGCAATCGAAGTCGTGATAGCGGTAGCCGCAATCGCCGATCAGATGCGAGTTGTGAATCAGCGGATAGCCGCCGTACAGCGCCTCATAGTAGACGTAGTTCTGAGCGTTTTCCCAATGATGGCTGACCACCACGTCCACGTCGCTCGCCACCACCCGGCAAAACGGAAAGCGCCCTTCGAACGAGGTCAGGCCATGCTTGACGATATTCAGGCTGCGGGCGAAGCCGTTGAAGCTCACATGCTCCTTCAGATGAAACGTGTTGTAGGCCCAGACGTGTTCCAGCAGGTCGGGATCGGTGCGGTGCGCCGCCTCGCAGGACAAGAGCGGCACGAAGCTCGTCTTCACCATGCAGATATTCGGCTCGAAGATGCCGGCGCGCCAGCGCCGCCGTCCCGGCCGGTAGCCGAAGGCGAGCCCTTCGGGCAGGCGCGCCGCTTCGCGCTCCAGCACCAGCGGGCTCCACAGGTGCGGCATCAGGCGCACCGGGCAGCGAAAGGTGCAGGCGTAATACGGCACGCAGGTGTTTTCGTATTCGGGCAGCGTCCAGACCTCGTGATACGGCGCCGCATTAATCAGGAGTCCATGTGGCTTGTCGAAGATCATCCGTTCGATGTCGATGACGTAGTCGTTGCCCACCCGCATCGACACGATCTTGCCGCCGCGCTCGCGAAACGCCACCACCCACTCGCGCGCCAGTTGGGCGCTCATCTCGATCATCACGTCGAGCGTCGCGGCCGCTTCGTCCATGTCGATCAACGGCACCGGCGAATCGGCGAGAAAGTTCTTCGCATCCTCGGGCCGGCCATCGCCTCCGCCTGCGACCAGATACGTGGCTTCGACGAGCGGCGAGCGCATCAGCAGCATCACGAGAAAAATGCAGTTCTGGTAGATGCCGTTTTCCCACACCGATTGCTCGCCCTTGCGCACGTAGATCGACACGCCGACGCGCAGCTTGCGGGGCTGGGAACCCGGGCTTAGTTCAATGCTCATGAGCGGCTCGCATGGGGGGCAAATGCCGTGTCGCGGCACAGGTGCAGCAACCGGGCCGCATAGGCGTCGAGATTGGCCTGGTTGAACGGGTCCACCGCCGCGAAAATGCGTTGCGAGCGGGCGCGATAATCGGCGAGGCCATCGGCGTGCTGCGCCGCTGCGTGCTGCAGTTGCGCCGCGCCCTGGCGCGTATCGAAGCCGGGGTAGTAATAGCCCGCTTCCTTGAGCCACGGCGAATTGTGGATCAGCGGATAGTCGCCGTACAGCGCGTCGAGATAGCTATAGTTCTGTTCGTTCTGCCATTGATGCGCGACGATGGCGTCGGCATGCTGCACCATGAAGCCGACGATATCGTGGCGGCCATGGAACGTCGCCTTGTGCTCGCGCACGAGGTCCAGCGAATTGGCGAAATACAGCATGGTGGGATGATCTTTGAGGTGCAAGGTGTTGAGCACGTGCATCGCCTCGACGAGGCTGCGCTCGACACGGTAGGCCTCGTCGCAGACCAGCATCGGAATGCTCGAGGTCTTCACCACCGAAATATTCGGCTCGAAAATCGCCACTCGCAGGCCACGGCGTGCGCCGTCGCCGGTTGCCTCAGTTGCCGTGGCGTCGGCTCGATAGCCATAGCGCATACCGAGCGCCTCGACTTCCCGCACGCGCTGCTGGACAAATTGCGGATGCCAGATGAAGGGCGCCTCGTGCACATCGCAGCGGTGCAGCAGCCGCATCATCGGCGCGAAGGCGGCGTCTTTGGGCAGGTGCCAGACCTCGTCGCAGCGGTCGGGCCGCGGCGCATGAGTGGGCTTGGTGAAAATGGCCGGTTCGGCAAGACCGACATACGGCTGGCCGCAGCAGTAGAACACCACCTTCTTGCCGCGCGCGCGCATCAGGTCGAGCCACTCGATGTCGAGCGCACCGCCCATTTCGACGATCACATCCACTTCGTCCGTGGCTTCACGCGCCCTCATCAGGCGCAGGTTGCGCGCGGCCAGATCCACCTGGGCGGGCATCACGCCCTGGTCTCCGACATCGATCAACACCACCGACTGCACGAACGGCAGGCGCTGGAAGAGTTCCGCCAGAAAGATGACGTTCTGCCCCAGCCCGTTCTGCCAGATGTTCTGGCCGGTGTGTGTAATGACGGAAATCCCGATGCGCATGTTCACACTCAGATGGATTACCAGGAATACCCCACCCCGGCGTTGACCAGCACGTGAGCCCCGTTCGTCGCGCTGGCGCCCAGCTTGACGATGGTGTTCTGTGTAACCCGGGCGCTGGCGCCGATGGCGATGGCGCTGTAGCCCGCGTAGTTGCCTACCCCTGCGGCAACCTGGAAGGTCTTGCCCGGCTCGACCTGCGGCAGGCCGGCCAACGCACCGGCCATGGCCACGCCCGAGTAGGCTGCGCGCGCAACGTTGTCGATATTCTGCTCAACGCCCTGCAGTTGCGCAACGTTTACCGCATCGGTCGGGTTGACGCCCGGCGCCACGTTGGTGATGGTCCGCTCGTTACCCGGCGAGCCCACCGATACCGAATTCGCCTCCGTTGCCACCGAACCGGCGCCGATCGCCACCGAGTTCGAGCCGGACGCGGTAGCATTGGCGCCTACCGCGGACGAGCTGGACCCGCTCGCCTGGGAGCCGGAACCGACCGCGACGGTGTTGCTCGCGCTCGCCGTCGAGTTGCCGCCGATCGCCACCGATTCGGTACCGGTCGCGCTTGCTGCGCTGCCGGTGGTGTTCACCGCCACGTACTTCGAATTGCTTGACGTGGTGTTAGTGGTGGTGGTCTGCGACAGTTGGGTCAGTTGGCTGGTGGTTTGCGACAGTTGCGTTTCGAGCGCATACAACTGGCTGCCGTTGACCGCGTCGGTGCTGGTCGCGGAGATCGCGCCGGCTGCGATGTTGGTCAGTGCAACCGCGGAGGCCGCGCCAACGCCGCCGAGCGTCACGCTGGTATGCGCGGCGTTGTCGTACAGCACGGCATCGCTCGCGACCGAGGCCACCGCCTGCAACTGGCTGACGTTCACCGCATCCGTGGCCGCGGTGCCGGCGGCCACGCCGGTCAACTGGCGCGCGCCTGCCGTGCCGGTGAAGTCGACGACGGTGCCGCCCGTGTTGGCGCCCACCGTGATCGCACCGTTGCCCGGTGCGCCGCCGACCTGCTGCACGAGACCCACCGTGCCGTTGGCGATGCCCGTCGACAGCGCGGTGACGCTGCTGGTGGCCGTGTTCAGGCCAGTGGACAGCGAGGCGACGTTGCTGTTGGTCGTGTTCAGGCCCGTCGACAGCGAGGCGACATTGCTGTTGGTGGTGGTGAGACCCGTCGACAACGAGGCCACGTTGCTGTTGGTCGTGGTGAGACCCGTCGACAGGGACGCGACGTTGCTGTTGGTCGTGCTCAGACCGGTAGACAGCGAAGCCACGCCACTTTGTGCCGTGCTGATGCCGGTCGAAGTCGAGGTGGACAGCGACGCCACGCTGCTATTGGTCGTGCTCAGACCCGTGGACAGCGAGTTCACGCCGCTCTGCGCGGTGCTGATGCCCGTCGAGGTTGACGTCGACAGCGAAGCCAGGCTGCTGTCGGTCGTGCTCAAGCCAGTGGAGAGCGAGCTGAGACCGGTCGAGGTCGAAGTGGACAGGCTCGCCACCGTGCTGTTGGTCGTGCTCAGGCCGGTCGACAGCGAGCTGAGGCCAGTCGAAGTCGAGGTGGAGAGGCTCGCCACCGTGCTGTTGGTCGTGCTCAACCCTGTGGACAACGAACTGACGCCCGTCGACAAGGACGCCACGTTGCTCGCCGCGGTGTTCACCTGGGTCGCCACCGCGTACAACTGGCTGCCGTTGATGGCATCGGTGCTCGCCGCCGTGATCTGACCGGCAGCGACGTTGGTGACCTGACGCTCGGCGCCCGCTGCACCGACGCTCACCACGCCGACCGGCGCGTTACCCGCAAACGTGCCGTACGTCGTGCCGCCGATCGTGGCCGAGCTGACCGGCACGGCGGCAGCCGTCGTCGAATTGGCGCCCAGCGCCACCGAATTGTTGGTGCTGGCGACCGCATTGGCGCCGAGCGCCACGCTTTGCGTGCCGGACGAGGTGCTGCTCACGCCGATTGCGATACCCGAAGTGGCCGCGGATACCACCGACGAGGAGCCGCCGATGGCAATCGCGTCGCTCGCCGCGGCGCTCGCGCCGCCCGTCAGCGATGAGCCCGTGCCGTTGCCGCCCAGGGCGATCGAACCGGTGCCCGAGGCGCTCGCCAGACGGCCGATCGCATTGCTGTCGCCGCCGCTGGCGTTAGCCAGTTCGCCGAGCGCGGTGGACGCCGCACCCGACGCCGTGGCCGCGAGGCCGATCGCCGTACCAGCCCCGCCGCTGGCCGTCGAGGAATAGCCCAGTGCGGTGCCTTCAGTAGCCGAGGCGGTTGCAAACGAACCCATTGCCAGACTGCCCGCGCCGGTCGCGCTGGCCTGCGCGCCGATCGCGGTCGCCGGCGCCGCGGCGCTCTGACCGTTGGCGGCGGCAGCCTGGCCGATGGCGATGTCGCCTTCGGTCGAAGCGATCGCCCCGTTGCCTTGCGCAATGCTGTTGTCGCCGATGGCCTGCGACGCCGGTCCGACGGCGACGCTGTTCACGCCGAGCGCCTGCGAATCGGCCAGGGTCGAATTGGCATGGAAGTACTTGATGCCCTGGCTGTTGATGCTGTTGAGCACCGAGCCGACGTCGTTGAGCGTGCTGGTCGTGCCGTTCGCGTTGTACGTGACATACGACGGTGCGGAGATCGCGCCGGTTGTCGCGTTGTAGGTCGCGCCGCCGCCGAGCGCGGACGCCGTGCTGTTGCCGAGCGCGGTGACGTTGGTCTGGATCGAGCCGACGCTGGTCGACAGCGAGGCGATGCCGGTCGAGGTCGAGGTCGAGAGCGCGGTGACTGTGCTGTTGGTCGTGCTCAGGCCGGTTGAAAGCGAGTTCACGCCGCTTTGGGCTGTGCTGATGCCCGTCGAGGTCGAGGTCGACAGCGAAGCTACGTTGCTGTTGGTCGTGCTCAGGCCGGTTGAAAGCGAGGTCACGCCGCTTTGGGCTGTGCTGATGCCCGTCGAGGTCGAGGTCGAGAGCGAAGCCACGCTGCTGTTGGTCGTGCTCAGGCCGGTAGACAGCGAGTTCACGCCACTTTGGGCCGTGCTGATACCCGTGGAAGTCGAGGTCGACAGCGAAGCTACGTTGCTGTTCGTGGTGCTCAGACCCGTGGACAACGACGTCACGCCGCTTTGAGCCGTGCTGATGCCGGTCGAGGTCGACGTTGAAAGCGAAGTCACACTGCTGTTCGTGGTGCTCAAGCCCGTCGACAGCGAAGCGATACTGCTGCCCGTCGTACTGAGCCCCGTCGAAAGCGACGCCACGCCGCTTTGCGCGGTGCTCACACCAGTCGACAACGAACTGACGCTCGTCGATGTCGTCGTGGACAGCGAAGTCAACTGGCTGAAGTTGACCGCGTCGGTCGGATTCACTCCGGCGGCGACATTGGTCAGGGTCACCGGTGTGGTCGAACCAACGCCGCCCAGTGTCACCTTCGTATGGGTCGAGTCGTCGTACTGGACCGAATTCGCCAGGCCCGTCGACAACGAGGCCACGTTGCTGTTGGTCGTGCTGAGTCCAGTGGACAGCGAGCTCACACCGCTTTGGGCCGTGCTGATGCCCGTCGAGGTCGAGGTCGAGAGCGAAGCCACGCTGCTGTTCGTCGTGCTCAGCCCCGTCGACAGAGATGCGACGCCGCTCTGCGCGGTGCTCACGCCCGTCGACAAAGAACTGACGCTAATCGACGTCGTGGTGGACAGCGAAGCGACGCTGCTTTGGGCCGTGCTGATACCGGTCGACGTCGACGTCGAGAGCGAAGCCAAGCCGCTGTTGGTCGTGCTCAAACCCGTCGACAGCGAGTTCACACCGCTTTGTGCCGTGCTGATGCCCGTCGAGGTCGACGTCGAGAGCGAAGCCACGCTGCTATTCGTCGTGCTCAGACCCGTCGACAAAGACGCTACGCCGCTCTGCGCGGTGCTCACGCCCGTCGACAAAGAACTGACGCTGGTCGACGTCGTGGTGGACAACGAAGCGACGCTGCTTTGGGCCGTGCTGATACCCGTCGAAGTTGAGGTCGAGAGCGAAGCCACGCTGCTGTCCGTCGTACTCAGACCAGTGGACAAGGACGCCACGCCGCTCTGCGCGGTGCTCACGCCAGTCGACAACGAACTGACGCTGGTTGACGTCGTGGTGGACAGCGAAGCGACGCTGCTTTGTGCAGTGCTGATGCCTGTCGACGTCGAGGTTGACAGTGAAGCCACGCTGCTGTTGGTCGTGCTCAAGCCGGTCGACAGCGAGTTCACGCCGCTTTGAGCCGTGCTGATACCCGTCGAGGTCGAGGTCGAGAGCGAAGCCACGCTGCTGTCCGTCGTACTCAAGCCGGTGGACAAGGACGCAACGCCGCTCTGCGCGGTGCTCACACCAGTCGACAACGAACTGACGCTGGTCGATGTCGTAGTAGACAGAGAAGCGACGCTGCTGTTGGTCGTGCTCAGCCCGGTGGACAACGAGTTCACGCCGCTTTGCGCCGTGCTGATACCCGTCGAAGTCGACGTCGACAGCGAAGCCACGCTGCTGTTGGTCGTGCTCAGCCCAGTGGACAACGCGTTCACGCCGCTTTGCGCCGTGCTGATACCCGTCGAAGTCGAGGTCGACAGTGAAGCCACGCTGCTGTTCGTCGTGCTGAGGCCGGTGGACAACGAATTCACACCGCTTTGTGCCGTACTGATGCCCGTCGAAGTCGACGTCGACAGCGAAGCCACGCTGCTGTTCGTCGTGCTCAGACCCGTGGACAACGAATTCACACCGCTCTGCGCCGTGCTGATGCCCGTGGAAGTCGAAGTCGACAAGGAGCTCAAGCCCGTCGACAACGAGCTCACCGAACTGCCCACCGAGTTCACCTGGTTCGCCACGGAATACAGTTGACTGCCGTTCACGGCATCGGTGCTGGTCGCCGTGATGCGGCCTGCTGCCACGTTCGTGATCTGCCGCTCGGCGCCCACTGCGCCGACGCTCACGACGCTCGTCGGGTTGGCCCCGGCAAAGCCGCTGAAGGTGGTCGAACCGACCGTGGCGCTGCTGGTGGGGTTCGCGGCCGCCGTCACCGAGCCGGAACCCAGCGCGACATCGCCCGGGTTGTTGGCCACGGCCGTCGGTCCGATCGCCACGCTATTCGTGCCGAGTGCCTGCGAGTCCGCCAGCGTCGAGTTGGCGTGGAAGTACTTGATGCCCTGGCTGTCGATGTTGCTCAGCGCCGACCCCACGTTATTGACCGTGCTGGTCGTGCCATTAGCGTTGTACGTGGTGTACGACGGAGCGGAAACTGCACCGGTTGCCGAGTTGTAGGTCGCCCCGCCGCCCAGCGCCGCGGCCGTGCTGGTGCCGAGAGCGTTCACGTTGGTCTGGACCGTGCTCACGCCGGTCGACAGGCTGGTGATGCTGCTGTTCGCGGTGGCGAGGCCGGTCGAAGTCGAGGTCGAAAGCGAACTCAGGCTGCTGTTGGTCGTAGAAAGCCCCGTCGACAGAGACGCTACGCCGCTCTGCGCAGTGTTCACGCCCGTCGACAACGAACTGACGCTGGTCGACGTCGTGGTGGACAGCGAGGCCACGCTGCTTTGGGCTGTGCTGATACCTGTCGAAGTTGAGGTCGACAACGCCGTCACACTGCTGTTGGTCGTGCTCAAGCCGGTCGACAGTGAGTTCACGCCACTTTGAGCCGTGCTGATGCCCGTCGAGGCCGAGGTCGAGAGCGCCGTCACGCTACTGTTGGTCGTGCTCAAGCCGGTGGACAGCGAGCTCACACCGCTTTGCGCTGTGCTGATACCCGTAGACGTCGAGGTCGACAGCGAAGCCACGCTGCTGTTAGTTGTACTGAGACCAGTCGACAACGAACTGACGCTGGTCGACGTCGTGGTGGACAACGATGCGACGCTGCTTTGCGTCGTGCTGATGCCCGTCGAGGTCGAGGTGGAAAGCGCCGTCACACTGCTGTTGGTCGTGCTCAGGCCGGTGGACAGCGAAGTCACGCCACTTTGCGCCGTGCTGATGCCCGTCGAGGTCGAGGTGGAAAGCGCCGTCACACTGCTGTTGGTCGTGCTCAGGCCGGTGGACAGCGAAGTCACGCCACTTTGGGTCGTGCTGATACCCGCCGATGTCGACGTAGAAAGCGAAGTCAGATTGCTGTTCGTCGTGCTCAAACCAGTCGACAGCGAAGTCACCCCGCTTTGCGCCGTGCTGATACCCGTAGACGCTGAAGTGGACAGCGCAGTCACATTGCTATTCGTCGTGCTCAGGCCGGTCGACAAGCTGGCATCACGACTAACCGCTGTGCTCAGCCCCGTCGACGTCGAAGTGGACAATGCCGTGACATTGCTGTTCGTGGTGCTCAAACCCGTCGACAACGAATTCACCCCACTTTGCGCGGTACTGATCCCAGTAGACGCAGAAGTCGAAAGCGAAGCGATGCTGCTAGTCGCCGTGCTCAAGCCCGTCGACGTCGAAGTCGACAAGCTCGAAATGCTGCTGGCCGTGGTGCTCATGCCGGTGCTGAGCTGTGCGACCGTGACGGCGTCCTGCGGCGCGGAGCCGTCGGCGACATTGGTGATCCGGCGCAACGCAGTCGAGCTGCCTACCGACACCACAGACGACGGCGCTGTACTGCCCGTGAGATAGCCCGTTCCGGTTGGTGCAGCCGTGCCTGTGGTGCTGCCATAACCAATCGCCACGCTGTTGGCATAGCTCGCGGTGCTGTTACCGCCGAGCGCCAACGCGTTGGCCCCCGACGCCGTCGAAGTCGTGCCGATTGCCAGCGAGCTGCCGCCGCTCGCCGTGGCGGATACGCCAAGCGCCATGTCGGACGTACTGGAAGCCGTCGCAGACTGGCCCAACGCCACGGCGCCTGCTCCCGAGACTGTCGACGCATAGCCAATCGCCACGCCCGAAGTCGCCGCCGTCGACGCAACCGAATAGCGGCCAATCGTGATCGAATTGGTCGCGAGCGCGGCCGAACCGCCGGTGCCGCTGCTGTTGCCGCCGCCAATCGCGATCGAGCTAGAACCCGACGCGGTCGCATCGTTACCCAGAGCCGTCGCGCCCGTATTGGTCGCCTTGGCGCCGGAACCCATGGCAATCGCGCTCAGGCCAGTCGCAGTCGTGGCCTGGCCGAACGCCTGCGAATAGCCGCCCGAGGCGGTGGCGTTGGCGCCGATCGCGATGGACGTGGCGCCCGATGCGGTGGTTGTGCTGCCGTTCGAGCCGCCAATCGCAATCGACTGCGCGCCGGTCGCCGTACCGTTGCCCACCGCGTACTGCGCCTGCGCGACGTTCATGCCGGCACTGGCGCCCAGAACGACCACGGCGATCGCCTTGGCCACGGAAGATTTATTCGGCTTGCCACGCGCAGACGAGATTTCCGATGCGGCTACCCACGCACCAAGGGCCTCATTCCAGATGGTTCTGTATGACTTGTTCATTTTAACGAAAGCCTCTCAGGTATCGCGCGACACTAACCGACCCACCGGTATTCAACAGACAAACCGATCCGATGTTTCGAAAATCGGAACCCCGGCGCGCATTAATTTGGGATAAGCGGATTTTATTGAGTTCGCTTCTTTTAAATTGACAAGCAATGCAAATTGCCCATATCAGTTCCGTTAAACATTGTCAAAATCGACAATTCGGTCCGAAGTATCGAGACGAAGATGGGAAATGCGCGCGCAGGAGAAGTGAATATCGGATGGTCTGCCAGCATCACACTAGCAACCGTGATTCGACCAGTAACGGTTCGACAAAGGCTCTACGAAAGGCACGCGGACACCCCGCCCAAAGGCAACCCTGGCAAGGATGAAAACACTATCGAGGCATCTGCCGACGCTGACCGCCGCCTCGCTGTTTCATACGAACGTTTATTTTAAGCGATTTTATAATTACCAGACCTATATCAAACAATCCTGCCCACCAAAACTCAATCGACTTCCTGAATTGCGAACTTATCTTTCACATGCTCACTGCATCGGCACTCAATCCGTTTAAATCATACGAATTCCATCCAAACAAAACCATCACCAACCAAAACCACCACACTTAACAATATTTAAAATTTTCTAGAATTAACCTGTTAATTCTTGACAGTCTTCATCAGTAACCGGCCTTATGCTTGGGCGCATAACAACGTGGCGGCCGGTAAATCGATTTACCGGACTTCGAAACGCCGGCGAGATGACTAAAGGCTGGCCAGGGGCCGGCTACCCATATTGGAAAGGAGCGCGCAGTGAACCGCACCGCAGATGCCGTGATACGCGTGACCGATGAGGACGCGGTCGAACACGCGGCCGAGCCGTCCAGCCACGACGCAGCGCTCGCGCAGCGGATTCGCGCCGGCTTGCGGGCTGGCGAGTTCAGTGTCGCCTATCAGCCGGTCGCCCATGCGCAGACGCTCACGCTGCTCAACGTCGAATGCCTGTTGCGGTGGCAGCATCCTCAATATGGCCTGCTGCTGCCGGAATGCTTCGTAACGGCCTTCGACGATCCGCAGACCGCATGCGCGGCCAGCGAATTCATGCTCGAAGCGGTATGCGTGCAACTAGGCGAGATACGGCGGGCCGGCCAGGTTCTGCCGCCCGTCACCATCAATATCCAGCCGGCGCAATTGCTCGATGGGGCGCTCTGCGCCGCCCTGCGCGACACGACCCGGCGTCATGGCATCGACCCGCTGCTGATCGAACTGGAACTGGTCGCCACCGAAGACACGGCGACGCTGCTGTCGACCCAGGAGTTCACGCGTTCGCTGCGGCAACTCGGCGTGCGGCTCGCGCTCAACGATTTTGGTTCGGGATACTCACCGCTTTCGCTGCTGGGGGCGGCTCATATCGATACGGTCAAGCTGGCGCGCGGCTTTATGAAGCGCGTGCCGTTCGCGCCGCGTGACTGCGTCGTGATGACCGGCCTGCTCGACCTGCTCGAGAGGTTGAAGATACGTGCGATTGTGGCGGGTGTGGAAACCGAGGCGCAGTTGCGCTGGCTGCGGCAGCGCCCGGAGGTCTACGTGCAGGGTTACCACGTCGCGCGGCCGCACGCCAGGCTCGCGAACGCGCTCGCGCTCAGTTGAGCGGCGGGGTGCGCCGCCGCTCCTGCGGCCTAGCTCGAGGTGAAGGCCACGTACGGCCCCGTGCCGCCGCCTGGCGAGGTGGTGCCGGTGATGCCGTAGTAGACATGGCGCCCGTAGAAGAACGGCATGCCCAGATCGAAGGTAGCGTTCAGATACGAGGCCAGGTTGTTGAACGCATAGTTACCCGAAGCAAACAGCGTGTTCGCGTTAGCCACGTTGAAATCGATCGTGGCGTTCACGGAATTGGCGCCGGTAATCGCGACCGAGCGCGCCAGTGTCGAACTGGGCACGAAGTACTTCAGGCCATTGGTCGCGATGGTCGAGTCCTGGAAGAACAGCACGTTCGAGCCCGAATCGAAAAATGCGTTGTCGCTGAAAGTAACGCCGTTGTAGGTCGCGGTGAAGTCGCCGGACGCATCGGTCGTGAGTAGGGTCGCCCCGCTACCGGTCAGCGTATTGTTGGACTGCGTATCGATCCCGAACACCAGCGTGCCCGAGGCCGACGCGGCCCCGCTCGAGCCGACTGCGGGCATCTCCAGCACCACACCGTTGTTGTCGGTGCTGAAGTACTGGACCGGATTGCCCACCTGCTGAGCCAGTTGCCGGTTGGCGACGTTGCAGGTCGTACCGCTGCAGGCGTAGTAGAAGCCCGCCGGACTATTGCTCACGCATTGGCTGCCACAGTCCTGCGGCGCTACGCCCACACCGAGAATGCCGTTCGCTCCGAGATCCGAGGCCTGTGCAAAGGCCGGCGCCTGTTGGCAGTCGCTCGGCGCAGTCGCCGTGAGCGTCGAATCGGCCATCACCTGAATCGGCACGTTCTGGCCGATTTCGCCACCTAGCTTGATGTCGGCATTGCGCACGGTGCCCCACGAGTAGCCGCTGCCGAACAAGGCGCACTCGGCCACCGTCGCGCTGCCCGAACTCTGCGCTGCGAGCGTGTTGAGCGTGGTCGACGGGATCGCCGATGCGAACAGCCGCAAGCCGAACGATTCGGTATCGACCAGCACATTGTCGATCGTCGTGCAGTTCGATGTGGCATTCGAGCCCGCCGTGCACACGGTGACGCTCGCCATTGGCGCATTGGCGCGGTTGAACTGCGTGACCGAAACCAGCACCGGCACTGTATTCACAGCGGTGCTCGAGGTCGGCACCGCCGTGGGATTTGCCGAACTCAGCGTACTCGCTGTGGCGGTCGTACTCGCTGAGGTGGTGGTCGAGGTACTGCTGCTCGAATTGCTGGTGGTATTGCCAGTCGCCGATGCCGACGAAGAGCCGCCACCCCCACCACCGCCGCAGGCAGCCAGACTCGTGAGAAGCGCCGCAACGAGCGCCCACGTCATGGTTCGCATCATGTTGATCCAGTTCATTGCAGGTCGTCCGGGCTAGTGCCTTGTGGGAGCGCCTGGGGCAGATACGCCCGGCCCGTGAAATTGCCCATATGACCACCGGTCTGGACGACCAGGCCGTCGTCCTGGACCATCGCGGGGCCGTGACCGCCGCCTTGGGCCGCGCGTGCCGCGCTGATCCCCTGCAGGTACTGGGGGAAATAGCTGCCTAGCAAAGTATTGAGCGGCGCCATCTGCGGGCCATGCCAAACCACCGCAAAGACAGCACCGTTTTGCGCGACGTACTCGCGCACCACTGTGCCGCCGCTCAGCGTGGTCTCGTTGACGGTGTATGAAACCGCGGCGGTGCTGACGTGCTGGACCAGCCTCGTCGCCTGGCCCGCATTGCTGGCCGACCAGGTGGGCGCGCTGCCGAGTTCGGCGTGCGCAGGTATGCCGGCGGCCAGCGCCGTCATGGCGGCCGCCGCGCAAAGCATGCTGGTTCTCATTGGATCTCCCCTTGTGATTCGTCGCGCGAAGGCGCGGCATTTCACATTTCGCGCCTTACACAGAGCGAATTATTGGGGCGGCAGGAAGATTTCGATTCGCAGAAAAGAGCCGGAGAAAGGGCCCATTTGCCGGTTTGCGCGGCCTGCCGTTGCGGCCTGCTGATAGGGCTGCACAGGTATTAAGCACGGCCAATTGTTAAATCGGAAGATTGCCAAATGACGGCGTAGCCTAGCCGCTGCGCGCACGCCGCGGATTGGCTCGCAGCGCATCGATTTCGTCGAGCAGATCGAGCACGAGCGCGATACCCGGCGGATTGATCTCGAGGTCGTGCGCAAGGCGGTGGGCAGTGCGCACACGCCGCAGCGCAGCGCCGCTAAAGCGCCATTCGTCCGGTCCCGCACCGCGCGGGGCGAATGCGCCTTCCGCGACCCACAGGGTCACTTCCTCTTGCGAGGCGCCGCTCGCACGGCACAACTCGACCAGCGTGATTTCCATCTCTTCATTGACTATCTGGCCTTCCAGGTAAGTCGTCACGGACTCTTTCATGATGAGCGGTCATCCATAAAAATGGGCGCGCGGGTCGAAGTCGAACGCCTGTCGCATCACGTTGTACGCAGCGGCGGCGCGCTCGGTGTCGGCCGGCGGCAAGACGAGGTTCAACACCACATACAGATCGCCGGGCGGCGTCCCCGGAATGCCCTTGCCCTTGAGCCGCAAGCGCCGTCCGCCTTGCGAACTCCTGGGCACCGTCATTTCGACGGAACCGTCCGGGGTCGGCACGGTGACCTGGGCGCCAAGCGCGGCTTCCCAGGGCGCAACCGGCAGGTCGAGCGAGACGTCGCGGCCGTCGACACGAAAGCGCGGATGTTCGCGGAACGCGATCTCCAGATAGAGGTCGCCGGCCGGCGCGCCACCCAGTCCCGGGGCGCCCTGGCCCGCGAGCCGCAAATGCTGTCCGGCGCGGATGCCCTTTGGAAACGTGACGTTCAGCGTGCGCGTTTGCAGCGTGAGATGACCTTGCTCGTCGACCACCGGCATTTGCAGCGAGATGGCGCGCTGCGCTCCGCGATAGGCATCTTCCAGATCGATCAGGACCTTGGCGTGGTGATCCTGTCCGGCCATCGCGGCCGCGGCGCCCTGCCGTTGATACGCGCCGCGGCCGTGGCCCCGGCCGAACATCGCTTCGAAGAAATCGTTGAGATTGGCCTCGCCAGCCGCATCCCCGCCCGCCCCGTGGAACTCGAAGCCTTCGTCCCAGTTCGGCGGCGGCTGGAACTCCTGGCCGCTCTGCCACTCGCTGCCCAGGCGGTCGTAGGCCGCGCGCTTCTCCGGATCCTTGAGCACCTCGTAGGCCTCGCCCACTTCCTTGAAGCGTTCCTCGGCATCCGCCTGCTTGTTGAGGTCCGGGTGATGCTTGCGGGCCAGCTTGCGGTACGCACGCTTGACCTCGTCCTGGGAGGCGCTGCGCTCCAACCCGAGGACGGCATAATAGTCCTTGTATTTCATACGAAAGACAGCCCCATAGAAGGTGAGGACAGCACTGCGTTCGGATCCGGTTGCCCTATTACTCTATACGACAACACTGCGAACGTGCCGCCGGCCCGGCGAACCTTCATGAGAGCGTCATGGATGCCGTGCGTCCACGGTCCAGGGCCTCCGTTTTTGACTGGACTGGCATGATCCATGCGTTCCGAGCACAATGCGTAATGGCTGCAACGACCCAATCAGCGCAGCCACGACGGCCCACGGGCGGGTTGTCGTTCATCGCGCATGACGCCGGCTGTTTCGGGGCGGCGTATGCGTGAAAAAATATCGAGCCGCGCATGAACGAACCTTGCGATGCGCCTCGCAACGAGAGTTCGACCCTGCGTATGCGTATCACCGCTTTGATCCGTCTGCCGGCATTCGCCGCGGCCTGCACCTTTGCCGTCGTCCTGGCTACAGCACTCAGCACATGGTGGCTGGTACGCGAGCAGTCGCTGCAAACGGCCCGTGGCCAGTTCGAGCAGCGCGCCGCCCATATCACCAACGATCTGCAAGAGGAACTGGCCACCTGCGAGTATGTGCTGCGCAGCGCGAACGGCCTGCTGGCAGTGTTGCCGAACGTCACGCCCGAGGCCTGGCGCCAGTACGTGACGCGGCTCGATATGGACGACACGCTGTCCATCGTCCGCGCGCTCGGCTATGCCACGGTGCGGCGAAATGCGGGGGCGGCATCGGTCCAGGCGTTGCCGTTCGCGCCCGTGCAAATGATGACGCCGGTGCGCGCCGGGGCGCCCGCCAGCGGCTACGATCTGGGCCGCGACCCTACGCGGCGCGCGGCCTTGCTGCGCGCGCTCGACAGCGGTGAGCTGACGCTCGATGCACTGGCAGCGCAGGCAAGCGCGACGCTCGAGCCGGCTCACGCTCATCTCGAACTGTACCTGCCGGTGTACGGCAATGCGGCGCCGGGTGACGGTGCCGAAACAACCGTGCCGGTGGCGGGCGCGGATGCTTCTGGGGCTTCTGGGGCTTCTGGGGCTTCTGGGGCTTCTGGGGCTTCTGGGGCTTCTGGGGCTTCTGGGGCTTCTGCGGCTTCTGCGGCTTCTGCGGCTTCAGCCGTTGCCGGGGCGAGCCTCCCGGCCGACACGCACCGTGACTTCAACGGTGTGCTGATCGCCGTCGTCGATCCCCAGCAGTTGTTCGAGCGCGGCATGGCTCACCAGTCCGGCATCGATCTGCAGGTTCTGGCCGGCTCGCCGGCCAGTGTGCTGTATAGCTCAGCGCCCGGCGGTACGGCGAACGATGCAGCGCCGCTCGTGCGCAAGACCGACACGCTGCGCTTCGGCGGCGAAACGCTCACGCTGGTCTACACCACGAGCGAACGGTATCTCTCCGCCGGCAACGACTACGCCGCCATGAGGGTACTGATTGCCGGGCTTGCGAGCGCGCTGCTGCTAGCCGCTCTCGCGTGGCTGCTGGCGCGCGCTCGCGGCGGCGGCGCCGTTTGACCCGCCGCACGCGCCGCACGGAAGTCAGTCAGGGACGCCAGTCAAGGACCTCAATCAGGCACCTCAATCAGACCACCCAGCGCACGCAACTCGCGCGAGTGCCCTCCTCACACCGTGACGACAATCTTGCCGAACTGCTGGTTCGACTCCAGGTAGCGATGCGCGTCGACAATCTGATCCAGCGCGAAGGTCCTGTCGATCACCGGCTTGAGCGCGCCGCTCGCGAGGCCGTCGAGAATAAAGCGTTTGGCTCGCTCGAGCCGCGCGGCGTCGCCGACGATCTGCTTGTACTGGTAGCCGTACACCGTCAGCATCTTGCCCAGCACAGGAAACAGCGGGAACGGCGTCGGCTCGAGGTTGAGCGCGCCATACTCGAACAGCATGCCATGCGGGGCCAGCGCTTCGGCCAGCTTGGGCATCATCGGACCCGTCACCGGATCGAAGGCGACACGCGCGCCCTTGCCGCCGGTAATCTCGCGCACGCGGGCCGGCAAATCCTCGTGGTCGGTGGCGATCACATGGTCGGCGCCAAAAGCCAGCAGCGCATCCTGCTTGGCGCGCGAGCGGGTCGTGGCAATCGTGATCGCCCCCACGCTCTTCGCGATCTGGATCGCGGCTAGCCCGACGCTGCTCGACGCCGCGGTGACGATCACCGCGTCACCCGCGCCGAGCCCGGCGATCTCGATCAGCGCGCCCCAGGCGGTCACGTATTGCATCCACACCGCGGCCGCTTCGGTCCAGCCCAGCGAAGCCGGATGCTTGACCAGCAAAGCCGCGGGCACGGTCGCCACTTCGCCGTAAGTGCCCCAGCGGGTGATCGAGAGCGGCGGGATCAGACTGACCGCGTCGCCCACCGCCACCGCGGTGACGCCGCTGCCGAGCGCACTGACCACACCTGCCGCTTCATAACCGAGGCGGGCCGGAAACCTGCCCTCCTCCACGTACTGGCCCGAACGGAACATCGATTCGGCGCGGTTCAGGCCCAGCGCTTTCACCTGCAGCGTGACTTCGCCGGCGCCGGGCGGCGCCACCTCGGTTTCGTCGATCTTAAGTACTTCCGGACCGCCATATTCATAAAAGCGCACGATTTTCGGCATTTTCCTTCTCCAACACGTTGACGTGCAACCACTATAATTGCCGCCAAACGGATGATAAATCTCACTTTCAACCCTTCTATCAAAACATCTGGTTTCTAATCATGGACCGATTAAGCAGCATGGCGGTTTTCGTGAAGGCGGCGGAAACCGGGTCGTTTACTGCGGCGGCGGCGGCCCTCGGTATCTCGTCGCAGATGGTAGGCAAGCACATCCGCTTTCTCGAGGCGCGCTACGGCATGCAGCTCATCAACCGCACAACGCGCCGCCAAAGCCTCACGGAAGCGGGCCATGCGTTTTTCGAGGGCAGCAAGGCGGTCCTGCTGGAGGCCGACGCGACCGAAGCGCTCGCCGCCAATCTGCTCGCGGCGCCGCGCGGCAAGCTCAAGGTGAATGCCCCGGTGAGCTTCGGCGCGCACAGTCTCACGCCAATGCTGGCGGACTATCTGCGGCAATACCCGGAGGTGCAGGTCGATCTGACCTTGAGCGACCGGATTGTGGATCTGGTCGACGAAGGCTATGACGCCGTGATCCGCATCGCTCCGCTCACGGATTCGGGGCTGATTGCACGGCAACTGACGCTCTACCGGCTCGTGACCTGTGCGGCGCCGGCTTACCTCGCCGAACGCGGCATCCCGAGCCGGCCCGACGATCTGGCGAATCACGAATGCCTTGGCTTTGCGTTTTCGACGCGCCCGCCGATGGCGGAGTGGGAGTTCGTCAGCGCACAAGGCGTGCATACGGTGCGCGTGACCAGCCGGTTCTCGATCAACAACGGCCAAGGCCTGCGCAGCGCGGCGCTGGCGGGCCTCGGCATCATTCAGCAGCCGCGCGAGATGCTCGATGACGATCTCGCCACCGGCCGGCTGGTGCAGGTGCTGCCGGGTTATGAAGCGCCGGCGCGGCCGATCTACCTGCTGTTCGCCCAGGACCGCCGACCCACGCCGAAGCTGCGCAGTTTTATTGACTTCGTGGTGGCGACGTTCGGTTGAAACCGTCAGTCAATCGTATGATGATAGTTCGCACTACCATCTAATATGCTCGTGACAAAGCGCTTCGAGTTCGCAATTGGCCGGCTCCGACTGGAGCGGATGGGCACGCTCAAGCGCTTTCGATACCACGGTTGCAGCAGCCGGCTCGGAAACCGGCGGCACGGGACAATGCCGGTCGATCCACCTGCGAGCCCAGTCGAGCGCGTATTGCTGTGCGGCCTCGAGGTTTGCGAAGCGTGGCCCGATCAGACCGGAGCGGACGACACGCCGTCCGCTCTTCACGATCTCTGCCCAGGCGCGGAACGACGCACCCGGGACCGAATCCGCGGCCGCGTGGATGACGTAGCCTCTCGCGTCGTCCACCTGCTTTCCATGTGAATACAGGCTCATCAGCGGCGAGTAGGCAGAGCAGCCGGACTGTGGCGAGCGCCCGTCCTCCAGCGCCGTAGCCGACGCAGCCTTCCTGTGACGATCAGGTTCGCCTCCCGAGAGTTGACGCGTGATTTCCGAAAACGGGGTCGCCCCGGGTGTCCTGGCGGCCGCATCCGACGAGGTTTGCCATGCGTCCGCGCTTTTCCAGAGCACCTGCGGAACGCCGTCGTCGCGAAGGAAACGCGGACTGTATGGCGCTGCGCGTCCAGCGGCGGAGGAAGGAGATGTCGGATCATAGACAAAGGTCCGCCCGCTCCTCGACAGCAATTCGACCATTTCCGAGAGCACACCGCTCGCCAGCCACTCTTCGAAACGGCAACGGCAGGTCGGACCAGACGGATATCCGCACGGCAGCCTCGACCACGGTTCGCCGGTTGTCATCACCCACAGGACGGCATTGGCCACGAGACGGGGGTCTACGCGGGGCCGTCCTCGACGGGTCAGGTGCTTGACAGTGCCATCCGACATCATGGGGCGCAGCAGCGCCCATTCGTCATCCCTTAGCTTGTCGAAATACATGTGTTTCTCCACGCAGCCCGCCGCGGCCACGCCTTCGGAACGTCACGAATCGCGTTTGCCGATCCGTGCAGCGCTCCCGGTTGCACAATGTTCCCGTGCCTACCACCGCCTGACGACCCTCACGCTGGGTCAGCGCGGCTATTCAGGCGTTGAGGCACGGAATCTGATCTCACTCGTGCATGGAGGTCTTTGTGCAGGAAGCACGCCAGGCTCACTCACATCGGCGGCACCGAGAGTGAACCGGGCAGCGTTCCTATTCTGGCTGTCATCTCCAGTCGCATCGGATCCTGCAGCGTCGATGGGGACGCTTCGTCCCGGCACAGGCACTGCGGATGCGTTGATCGTAAGCGCGATCAAAATCTGCTCGAAGTCGGGTAACGCGAAGATTTTCTGTGAGTAATGCTGATTTTGCTGTCAGGAAATACCTAATGAATGCAGCGCCGCGGCGCGAATATTGGCGGCATCGGGCCAGCACGTAAAATGACGCTGCCACGCGCCGCACGCTATCGGAGCCTGACCGTTCGGCGCTCAGCGGGCAAAAAGAAGTGGAGACGAAGTGGATCAGCCCATCAATCGTAGAACAGCACTACTCGCCTTTGCGCAAGCCGGCCTGCTGTACATGACGCGATCCGTTTTCGCGTCCGGCCCATCGCCCCGCGTCGTCTTCCTCAATCCTGGCGAAGCCGTCGAACGTGGCACCGGACAACAATGGCAGTTGGTGTCGCGCTTCATGCACGTTGCGGCCAACACCTTCAACATGCAGCTCGAAGTCCTCTACGCCGAGCGCGATCACCTGCTGATGCTGCGCCAGGCTGCAGAAGTGGCAAATCGTGTCGATGCGCCCGACTACGTGGTGATCGTCAACGAAAAGATGGCTGCCGATCAAATGCTGCTGACGCTCGCCAGGTCGCCCGCGAAAGTGATGCTGATCCACAACGATCTCACTCCGGGTCAGCGCCGCAAGGTCGGCGACGAACGGCAGACGATCCGCAACTGGATCGGCACCGTGACCGCAAACGCCGCCCTGGGTGGCTATCGCCTGATGCAATATCTGTATCAGCGCCTGGGTGCGGGCGGAGTGCGCGTGATCGGCATTACGGGCGACCCGAACACGCCAGTCTCGCTGGAGCGCGCCGCGGGGGTCGACGCGTTCCTGTCGCACGCACCGGATGCCCACCTGTGTCAGTTGGTGTTCGGCGACTGGGGCTATGCCGATAGCGCCGAAAAGGCCCGCGTGCTGCTGGCCCGGTATCCGCAAGCCAATGTGATCTGGGCGGCGAACGACTCCATGACGCTCGGCGCCTTGAGCGCAGTCAAGGCGCACAAGGCAGACGTTCTGGTGGGCGGGATGGGCGCGTTGCAGGAGGCGCTGGCCAGCGTGATCGACGGCGATCTGGCGGCGATGGTGGGAGGCGATTATTTTATCGGCGCCTGGGCGCTGGTTTTGCTACACGACTACCACCGCGGCAAGGATTTTGCGGCATTCGGCGGGGTTCGCCAGAAGCTGGACTACCTGAGCGTGATCCATCGCGAGAACGCCGTGCAATACAATGAGGCTGTATTCGCCGGAGGACAGACGCTGGACTTCGGGCTGTATTCGAAATATCTGCATCCCCGGCCCGGCCCGTACGACTTCGGACTGGAACGTCTCCTGCACACCGCATCGAAACCCTCGTGATGCGCTTTTTTCCGCGCCGGACACTCCGCTCGCTTAGCCTGCATACCAAGCTGATGCTGGCGCTTGCCATGCTCGTCGCGCTTGTGGCTGCTACCTCCGCCTATATCGCGGCCGAGCATGAACGCGAGCGCCGGCTCGACGCGCTCGAACTGCGGGCCACACGCATTGCCGATCTGCTGAGCCGCTCGCTTGCGCAGCCGTTGTGGAACGTCGATCGCAAGGCGATTGAAGACCAGCTTGCCGCGCTCGCGCCGAATCCCGAGGTCCTGGAATACACGGTCACGGCCGCCAACTACGGCATCGTGACGACAGTCAAGGGGCCGCGTCAGAACAATTCCGGTGGCCAGGTGGTCCGCATCAGGCCGATTGAATACACGCCGCCTGGCGACGCGCCACGCGAAAAAATCGGTGAGATCCGGGTCGTCTTCACACGAGCGGTGGCCGAGCAGTCCATCAATGCCGCGCGCCGGACGATCCTCTGGACGATGGCGGCCATCGTAGCGGCGCTCTATATCGCCACGTTCGTGCTGCTCAAGCGGATGGTACGCGGCCCGATCAATCGTCTCGAGGAGATGGTCGATCGTATCGCCGGTGGCGATCTGCACGCCCGCTGCATCGTGGAGTCCGACGACGAACTCGGGCGCCTCGCCATGCGCGTGAATGCCATGGCGGACAGGCTGCGTCATTCCACGACTTCCCTGCGCGAAAACGAAAGAAAATACCGCGGCATTGTCGAGAACGCCCTTGAAGGCATCTTTCTGCTCGATCGCTGCGGGCGGCTCAACGAGGCCAACCCGGCCATGGCGCAGTTGCTCGGCTATCGGACTCCGGCCGATCTGATCGCAGCAGGCGCGGCGGCCTCTTACTCGCTGCCGTTTTCCGCGGCACAAACGAGGAAGTTATTCGACATCCTGAGCGTCAAGGGCGAGATCATCGGTTTCGAACTGCGTTTGACGCGTCTGGACGGCACCCCGATCTGGGTTCAACTGAATGCGCGCGGAGTCAGCACCGGAGGCGGCGATCCACTCTTTCTGGAAGGCTTGATGACCGACGTTACCGCCCGCAAGCGCGCGGTGGAAATCTTGCGGCGCCACCGCGACCAGCTCGAACGGGAAGTGGTGGAACGCAAACGAACCGAGGTCGAACTGCTGGGCTCGCGAGAACGGCTGCGCCAGTTGTCCGCGCATCTGGAAACCATTCGCGAAGAGGAGCGCAAACGCATCGCAATGGAGATCCACGACGATCTCGGCCAGTTGCTCACCGCATTGAAAATAGACGTCTCGCTGCTGCGGATGCAACTCGCCGGCGACTCGGCCGCCTTCCACAAAGCCGAAGGCATGCGTGATCTGGTCGAACGAACCATCGGAATCGTGCGCAATGTGGCAAGCCACCTGCGTCCCGCGGCGCTCAATTTCGGCCTCGCCTCGGCACTCGAATGGCTGGCGCATGACTTCGAGCGCTACGCCCAGATCCCCTGCCACTTTCATCTCGAGGGATCGGAGCCGCACCTGGCGGACCCGACCGCCACGGCAATCTTTCGCATCGCTCAGGAATCGTTGACCAATGTCGCACGCCACGCACAGGCTTCTCATGTGGACGTGACGCTATGCAATACCGGAAATGGTCTCGAACTGACGATCCACGATGACGGGCGCGGTTTCGATGTGGCGGCGGCACGCGACGGCTATTCGTATGGACTGCTTGGCATGACGGAACGCGCACGGCTCATCGACGCCCAACTGTATGTCGAGAGTACGGCGGACTCAGGTTCGGTCATCCGGCTCTATGTCGGAGAGCATGCGGTTGCGGCGCAAGGCCAGGCTGCCGATGCGCGATGAGCGGTGCGAGATGAGTTAGAGGAGTGCTTGCGAAGTGACGCGCAGCCCCTGGGGCTAATCCCCCGCTACCGGTTGCGCGGCAGCACGCCTATGTGCCGGCGTGGTGCGGGCGGTGCGCGTGAGCCAGTAGGTCGCCATCCGGTCGAGCGCGGTGCACATCACCAGATAAACGAAACCGACGAACAGAAAGATCTGCACGGGATACACCATCAGGCGGTTATTCACCTGGGTCGCGACGAACGACAGCTCACCCACCCCGACGATATACGCGAGCGAAGTATCTTTCACGAGCGAGACCCACTGGTTCACGAACGACGGCGTCATGATACGGATCGCCTGGGGCAGCAATACATAACGCAAGGCTTGCATGCGGGTGAGCCCCAGCGACAGTCCCGCCTGCCATTGCCCCGCGCCGACCGCGAGAATGCCGGCGTGCACCGAATGCGCGAGATACGCGCCGCCGATCAGCGAGAGCGCGCAAACCACCGCCGCGAGTCCCGGCACATCGACATGGAACACGACCGGCAGCAGAAAGAACGTCCAGAAGATCAGCATCAGCACCGGAATCGCGCGAAAGAAGCCGATCACGAGCAGCAAGGGCACGCGCGTGATACGTCCGGCCAGCGCCAGCGCAATGCCGCCCGCCATGCCGAGCAAGGCGGAGGCAAGCGCGGACGTCACCGCCAGCACGAGCGTCAGCGCCGCCCCGCCCAGCGGCCCTTCAGGAAACGCGCCGACCAGCAGATACGGTAGATTGTTGATGAACAGCGACCATTCCATCGTCAGCGCCTCGCCGGCGACAGGTCGCGCCGATGTGTGACGAACTGGGACACCGTTTCGATCAGCGCGACGGCAGCGATATAGAGCACGGTCGCCACACCGAACGCCGCGAAGGTCTGGAACGTCTCCGTCTCCACCTGACGGGCCGCATACGACAATTCCGCGAGGCCGATCGCCATGGTGAGCGACGAGTTCTTGACGAGGTTCATGTACTGTCCGAACAGCGGCGGCAGCGAGATCCGCACCGCCTGCGGCAACACCACGTAGCGGAATGCCTGCCGTGGCGTCAGTCCGAGCGCCGCGGCGGCATGATGCTGGCCCGACGGCACGCCGCGCAGTCCCGCCTCGAACTCCTCAGCGATGAAGGCCGCCGAATAGCACGTGAGCCCGAGCCAGCCCGCCACGAATTCGAACGACGGCCAATGCACCGAAAACCACACCAGGTGGACGCGATGCGGCGCGTTGAGCCATTGCATCAGGGCATCCGGCAATAAGGTCGCCACGCCGAAATACCAGAACAGCAATTGCACCAGCAATGGCGAGTTGCGAAACGCCACCACATAGGCGCGCGCGGCATGGCGCAGCGGCCGGTGACGCGCGTGCCGGCACATCGCGAGTCCGAACCCCGCCAGCGTCGCGGCGACGGCCGCAGAGAGCGCAAGACCGAGCGTGACGCCGAACCCTTGCCATAACCACATCAGATATTTCGGAGCGAGCCACGCCTGCATTGTCGGACCTGCCGGATTTCATCGAACTGTAGAACACCAACGGGCACGCGTTGGCGTGCCCGTGGCAAGTTGCTTGCGCGTCGGCCGGAGCTGGCGCTTTAGCTGTCGGCCAGAGTTAGCGCTTTAGCGCTTACTCTGGTCCCATGCAAGATCATTGCGCGGTACCTCAGACCTTGTCGCCGATCTTGAAGATGCGCACGAGCGGCGTCTTCGTCTGTGGGCCGAACCAGCGGTTATAGATCTGGCCAGCCGAGCCGTCGGCTTCAAGCCCCTTCAGGGTGGTGTTGACGAAGGCCGTCAGGCGTGTCTCGCCCTTCGGGATGCCGACGCCCATATAGTCGTTCGAGATGGTGAACGGCGGAATCTCGTAGTTCTGCTTGTCCGGCACGTTGGCCAGCAGGCCGACCAGCTTCGGACCATCCTGGGTGATCGCCTGAACGTTGCCGGCGCGCAGAGCCGCGAATGCAAACGGTGTGTCGTCATAAGCCACGATAGTGGCCTGCGGGAATTTCTCGCGCAGCGTGATCTCGTTGGTCGTGCCCTTGTCGGCGCCCACGCGCAAGCTATTGATCTGGTCGGGCGACTTCAGTACGCCCTTCTTCGCCAGAAACTGCTGACCCGATGAAAAATAAGGAATACTGAAATCGACCTGCTTGGCGCGTTCGTCCGTGATCGTGAAATTGGCCAGCACCAGATCGACCTTGCCCGAGGTCAGGAACGGAATCCGGTTGGCCGGGTTGGTGGGCTGCAGTTCGAGTTTCACGCCGAGCTTGTCGGCCAGCGCCTTCGCGTAGTCGACATCGAGACCCACGATATGGTTGGTAGCGGGATCGGCAAAGCCGAACGGCGGATTGCTGTCGAAAGTGGCGACGCGCAGCACGCCGGCTTTCCTGATGTCGTCGAGCCGATCGGCATGCGCGACGCCCGAGACCGTGAACATCAACCCCATGAACCATGCAGCGAGCGTTCTGGATTTCATTTTTATGGACCTTCTTGTGCGAGTTTGTGTGGCGGCCGGGAAGCGCAACCCGGCAATCTGGCGAAATACCTGGCACCGTTCGAGCGATGCACGGACGCCACCTTAGCAGCCATGCTCATCCAGCAGAACCAACAAATGTTCCTGTCATAAGCGGCTTTTCTGCTAAGCAAGGCGATGATTTGCAAAGGCCGATTCGTCGTTTGCCGCGCCCACGGACGCTGACTAGCATCGAGACTCCGCAGTCAGATCTCTGAGGAGAGTTGCCATGTCCGAGCGTGCCGCTTTCAAGCCACGGGTGATCGAACCGGTGGCCGTCAATCAACCCGAAGGCCTCGGACTCGCCGTCGAATTGTGGCTGGCGCGCCCGGTCGACGGCATCGCCGGGCGCGCAGTGCAGATTCATCTGCGCAGCGATGCGCGGATGGCTCAGGCCGAGGCGTTGCGCGACCTGCTGCATCAATTGGGCACGGATATCGTCGTGGCCTGACGCCAGGGCAGCGCAGCGCGGCGCCGCGCTTGCGCCCCATCTGGACAGGCCAGGCGGCGGTTACGACCGCCCGCCTGCCCTTGCGCCACCCGCTCTGCGTTGTCCGGCGGACCTGAGCGGATTAGCAGCCAATCCGAAATAGTCATTTCATCCTATCGATACAAAGTTTCGATAGCTAGGGTATACACTGCCTCCATCGACGTTGCAGACAGACCGGGCAAACCTCACCAGCCCTTGTCGCGACGCCTTCCTGAGTTGAAGTCGAAACGTATATGGAGTTCATCATGAAGACCAAGATCCTTGCTGCTTTGCTGGTTGCCGCTTCTGCCACCCTCGCTGCCCCTGCCTTTGCGAGCGGCTATGGTCCGGCGCCGTTTTATCGTCCGGCTGACGGCGCCCCTGCGTCGCAACAAGGCCAGAACGCGCAGACCGTTGCTGCGGAGCGTGCCAATGCCGCTAGCGACACTTCGTACGGCGGCGTGGCTAACCAAACCTCGCAATCGGGTTCGCGTGAACCGGTTAGCGGCCCGCGCTCGGTGTTCTTCGGCCATTAAGCCGCGCTTTGCAGCTTAAAAAGTTTGCTGCTGGCAAGCCCAAAACAATCTTCGGAGGTCAAATATCATGAAGTCGCTCATTCAAGCTGTTGCTATTGCTGCTGTTCTCGCCACCCCGGTGGTTTCGTTTGCCCAGTCGAACCAGCCCCTGACCCGCGCCGAAGTGCGTGCGCAACTGGTGCAGATCGAGCAGGCCGGTTATTCGCCCGCTCGCGGTCGTGACCCGTACTATCCGAGCGACATCCAGGCCGCCGAAGCACGCGTCGCAGCGAAGAACGGTACCGCTCAAGCCGAGACCACCGGTTACGGTCCGGCCACAAGTGGTAACTCGCAGTCGGGTCAGCGCGCCGAAATCACAGTCAGCCCGTACTCGTCGCCGGTCTACGTCGGTCATTAAGCGGCCGGTTGCATCTGACAGAGCCTGTTCAACGGCTCGCTAGAACGAAACAGGCCCGCGCTAGCCATCCACGCGGGCCTGTTTGCCAAGAATATGGAACTCCTCCGTCGCCGGGTGCCCGGTGACTTCGCCCAGCCCTTGATGACTGGGCTTTTTTTGTGATCAAGCGGCGAAGGATGCGCCTCCTCTGCGAACCGCGCTCCTCAAGGCTCGCTGCGCAAATATCCCACCTTCACCGGATCAGAGTCGTACCGCCGGCGGCACATAGCGGCACTCATAGCGCTTTCTGACCGTGCCGTTTTCATCGACGCTTTCAAGATACACGTCGAACTGCCATAGCCGCGCCATATGCTTGAGCACCTCTTCGCTATCGTTGGACAGATGGCGGTTGTCGCTCATGAAATGCCGCAGCGTCAGACTGCGGTCGCCGCGCGTATTGACCGACCACACCTGGATGTTCGGCTCGCGGTGATGCATGTCGTACTGCCGCGACAAAGCCTGGCGCACGTACTGATAACCGCTGTCGTCGTGGATCGCGGAGACTTCGAGCGCGTCGCGCATATCGTCGTCCAGCACCGAGAAGAGCCGCATTTCGCGGATCAGATGCGGGGACAGATACTGCGCAACAAAGCTCTCGTCCTTGAAATTGCGCATTGCGTAGTGCAACGACTGCAGCCACGGACTGCCGGCCAGCTCGGGGAACCACTTGCGGTCCTCGTCGGTTGGGTTTTCGCAGATGCGGCGAATGTCGCTCATCATCGAAAAGCCCAACGCGTAAGGATTGATCCCGCTGTAATACGGCTTGGTGACAGGCGGCTGATAGACCACATTGCTGTGCGAATGGAGAAACTCCATCATGAAGCCGTCTTCCAGCTTGCCCTGGTTATACAGCGTGTTGAGCAGGGTGTAGTGCCAGAAGGTCGCCCAGCCCTCGTTCATCACCTGGGTCTGGCGCTGCGGATAGAAATACTGGCCGATCTTGCGCACGATGCGAATCACCTCGCGCTCCCACGGCTCCAGCAACGGCGCATTCTTCTCCGCGAAGTACAGCAGATTCTCCTGCGGCTCGGGCGGATAGCGGTCGTCGGTTTCTTCCGGCAGCGGCGTATGCTTGGTCGGCAAGGTGCGCCACAGTTCGTTCACCTGCGACTGCAGATACGCCTCGCGCTCGCGGCGCGCCGCGGACTCCTTTTCCAGCGAAAGCTTTTGCGGCCGCTTGTAGCGGTCCACGCCGTAATTCATCAACGCGTGGCAGGAGTCGAGTAGTTCCTCCACCCGGTCCATGCCGAAGCGCTCCTCGCACTCCGCAATGTAGTTCTTTGCATAGACGAGGTAATCGATGATGGCGTGGGCATCCGTCCACAGCTTGAACAGATAGTTGCCCTTGAAGAACGAGTTGTGGCCGTAGGCCGCATGCGCGATGACGAGCGCCTGCATCGTCATCGTGTTCTCTTCCATCAGATACGCGATGCAAGGGTTCGAATTGATGACGATTTCGTACGCCAGCCCCATCTGGCCACGACGGTAGCTTTTTTCGGTAGCCAGGAAATGTTTGCCGAACGACCAGTGCCGGTAATTGACCGGCATGCCGACGGACGCATAGGCATCCATCATCTGTTCAGCGCTGATGAGTTCGAGCTGGATCGGATACACGTCAAGCTCATATTGCTCTGCAACACGAGCAATATGCGTGTCGTATTCCTCGATCAGTTCGAAGGTCCAGTCGGACGGGCACGGCAGTGGCCGCCTATCGGCTACGTTCATACGGACTTCCCTTTGCCCATCTGAGGGCGTTCCGGTGTGTCCCTGTGCTGCTGCAGCATGCTCAAGACCTGCTCCCGCGTCAACGGCCCCAATTTCGGCCGCTGCGGCTTCGGCATGCCCTGATTGCGGCTTCGGCACGCCTTCGTTGCGCTCCGGCTGATAGCCGCGCGCCTCATTGTGCAGGTGTTTGGTGCTCATGACGAAGCCACCTGCTTTTCAAACAACTCCCGGAACACTGGATAGATGTCGGCGGCCGTCTCGACCTTCTTCATCGCCATATGCGGCTGGGATAGCGCGAGTTGCGCATATTCGAGCCACAGGTTCTGTTCTTCGGGCGTTACCTGAATATACGCAAAATAGCGCACCTTCTCGAGAATGTCATCTGCAAGGATCTTGCGGCACTTGGGCGAATCGTCAGTCCAGTTGTCGCCGTCCGAGGCCTGCGCGCCGTAAATGTTCCATTCTGTAGGCGAATAACGCTCCTCCATCACTTTCTTCATCAGTTCCAGCGCGCTCGACACCACCGTGCCGCCGCTTTCCGTCGAATGGAAAAAGGTGTCTTCGTCGACCTCCTCGGCACGCGTGTGGTGGCGGATAAAAACCACCTCGATGCGTTCGTAATTACGCTTGAGGAACAGGTACAGCAGGATGAAGAAGCGCTTGGCGAGATCCTTGCGCTGCTCGTCCATCGATCCCGAGACGTCCATCAGGCAGAACATCACCGCCTGGCTCGACGGCTGCGGCTGCTTGACTCGGTTCACATAACGCAGGTCGAACGGATCGATGAACGGGATGCGCCAGATCCGCCCGCGCAGATGATGGATTTCCTCCTCGAGCACCTTGATCTCCTCGCGGCGATCAGCGGGATCGGCCTTCAGCTCTTCGAGCTTGCGCTCCAGCTCGTGCAGGTCGTTGACAAGCGGCGCGCCGAGCGCGATGCGCCGGCCGAGCGCGCTGCGCAGCGAACGGACCACATCGATGTTGTTGGGGGTGCCTTCCGCCGCCCAGCCGGCGCGAATGCTCTTCCAGGTGGGGACCGCCAGCAGATGGGTTTTCACCAGGCGCGGCAGTTCGAGGTCGTCGAAGAAGTACTGCATGAACTCTTCGCGGCTCAGTTCGAAGACGAAGTCGTCCTGCCCCTCGCCTTCGTTGCTGGCCTGGTTGCCGCCGCCTCCGCCGCCCCCGCCTTGAGGACGTGGAATCTTGTCGCCGCGGATATAGTCGGCGTTGCCCGGGTGCACCATTTCGCGCTTGCCGCCAGGACCGTGCCGGAACGACGGCTCCGCGATGTCCTTGCGCGGAATCGTAATGCTCTGGGTGTTCTGGATATCCTTGATGCTACGGTCGCGCACCGCTTCCGAGACGGCACGACGAATATAGTTCTTGACACGACGCAAGAAGCGTTCGCGGTTTGCAATACTTTTGTTCTTGCCAGCTAACCTGCGGTCGATGATTTGATGAAGCACATCCGGTCTCCCATGCAGGTACTGCGAGTCGATCGGAGTTTGTGCTTCAGCACTGGGTCCGATCCCGTGCAGCGCCTCTAATTTCGGGTTCGCGAGACGTACGCTGCTGACGCGCGTAGCAGATGCACGGTGGCATTTACAACGTTATGTCCATGCAGCTTGCGCCTCGCAAGGTGCCCGCGCAGTCTCCCTGCGCGGGCGGCACGCTATCATTTTCATGAGCAGATCACGATGACTTGCGCACGCGCAGATACCAGTCACACAACAACCGCACCTGCTTGGGCGTATAACCCTTCGCAACCATCCGGTTGACAAAGTCTTCGTGCTTGCGCTGTTCCTCCGCCGAACCCTTTGCATTGAACGAAATCACCGGCAACAGTTCTTCCGTGTTCGAGAACATCTTCTTTTCGATCACGACGCGCAGCTTCTCGTAGCTGATCCACGCCGGGTTCTTGCCTGCGTTCGCAGCACGTGCACGCAGCACGAAGTTGACGATCTCGTTGCGGAAGTCCTTCGGATTGCTAATTCCAGCAGGTTTCTCGATCTTCTCCAGTTCCGCATTCAGCGAGGCACGGTCGAAACTCTCGCCGGTGTCGTGGTCGCGGAACTCCTGATCCTGGATCCAGAAGTCGGCGTACGTGACGTAACGATCGAAGATGTTCTGCCCGTACTCCGAATACGATTCCAGATAAGCGGTCTGAATCTCCTTGCCGATAAACTCTGCGTAGCGCGAAGCGAGCACGTCCTTGATAAACGACAGGTACTTCTGCTCGGTTTCCGGTGGGAACTGCTCGCGCTCGATCTGCTGTTCGAGCACGTACATCAGATGCACCGGGTTCGCAGCCACCTCGGTCGAGTCGAAGTTGAACACGCGCGACAGGATCTTGAACGCGAAGCGGGTCGACACACCGGTCATGCCTTCGTCGACGCCGGCAAAGTCGCGGTACTCCTGATACGACTTGGCCTTCGGATCGGTGTCCTTGAGATTCTCGCCGTCGTAGACCTGCATCTTCGAAAAGAGGCTGGAGTTTTCCGGCTCCTGCAAGCGCGTCAACACCGACATCTGCGCCATCATCTTCAGCGTGCCGGGCGCGCATACGGCGCTTGCCAGCGAAGAGTTGCGCAACAGCTTCTCGTAGATCTTGATCTCTTCCGAATAGCGCAGGCAATACGGCACTTTCACGACGAAGATCCGGTCGAGCAAGGCTTCATTGTTGCGGTTATTGCGGAACGCCTTCCATTCAGACTCGTTCGAGTGGGCGAGGATCACACCGTCGAACGGGATCGCACCGAAACCTTCCGTGCCCTTGAAGTTGCCTTCCTGGGTGGCGGTGAGCAGCGGGTGCAGGACCTTGATCGGCGCCTTGAACATTTCGACGAATTCGAGCAGGCCCTGATTCGCGAGACACAGGCCGCCGGAATAGCTGTACGCGTCGGCGTCATCCTGGGCGTATTGCTCGAGCTTGCGGATGTCGACCTTGCCGACCAGCGACGAAATATCCTGATTATTTTCGTCGCCCGGCTCGGTCTTGGCGATACCGATCTGCCGCAGGATGGAAGGATAGCGGCGCACCACGCGGAACTTGCGGATGTCGCCGTTGTACTCGTGCAGCCGCTTGACGGCCCACGGGCTGAGGATGCTTTTCAGGTAGCGGCGTGGAATACCGTATTGTTCTTCGAGGATCGGACCGTCCTCGTCGTAGTCGAACAGACCCAGCGGCGACTCGTTCACCGGCGAGCCCTTGATCGCGTAGAACGGTACGCGCTCCATGAGTTGCTTCAGACGTTCCGCGATCGACGATTTGCCGCCGCCGACCGGCCCCAGCAAATACAGAATCTGTTTCTTTTCTTCGAGCCCCTGGGCCGAATGCCGGAAGTACGCGACCACCTGCTCGATCACTTCTTCCATTCCGTAGAACTCACGGAATGCGGGGTATACCTTGATGACCTTGTTCGCGAAGATCCGCGACAGGCGCGGGTCGTTACGAGTGTCGATCTGTTCGGGTTCTCCAATTGCCGTCAACATGCGTTCGCCGGCTGTAGCGTACGCGGCGGGATTGTCTTTGCAGAGCGCGAGATACTCCTCGAGCGAGAGTTCATCCTCTCGCGTTTTCTCGAAGCGGGTCGCGAAACTGCTGTAGATATCCATGCTACCTCCTCGCCAAAGTCTAGACCGATGTCGTGCGCGGCGCGCTAATCGGAAACGACATCGCTCGAATTCATCCTAAACCCTTTTAAATTTTTTTTCACGGACTACGTGATGAAAATCGTGCCGTGTTGCCCTCCCTACAATCCTCACTTGGAAACACAGATTCGGTCACCTACAATCTTCGACCGCATTGCCACGATTCGTCAGGCTCGCAGCAACAACCTGTGCTGCTCCCATACACGAACCATCCGTGCTTCGACCTGCGCTTGCACCATTGCGTGTCACGCTTTGCCTTGCGCTTTTTTTCCTCAACGCGCAGCGAAGCGTTTCCGTGTACAGCGTTGATGCAGTGTTACATGTTTGTCTGCATGCCGTGCTGTTACATCTTCGTCGCTGACAGGTTCGTCACCGCAGCGCCGCTTTCGTTCGTCTCGAATTGCAAAGCGGTGTGCGTGCTCGCACCAAGCTGCCCGATATCCACATCGGCTGCATGGTCTGCCACTTACATAACTTAACTGTATGTCGGCGCTGCGTGCGTTCGATTACATAGGTGTATACGGGGAGGCGCGCCTGGCGGATGCGTCATGCCGCGGCGTGACGGGCCATGGCAACCATGCCGGGCGGCACGGCGGCCGTGTCGCGTGATGAGTTCAGCGCACACGGCTTCCCGGAGGTAGGGCGCTGCGGGTCAGGTCAGCTCGATCTCGACTTCGCCCAGGCCGTCGATGCGGCCATACACGGCGCCCGCCCGCTCGACCCGGTGCGCGCCGACATACGAACCGGTTGTAATGGTCCATTCCGGTTCGATGGTGATGCCCATTGCCGCACAGTGGTTGACAAACCAGACCAGCAGTTCGCGTGGGTCGCCGGCCGGATTGCCGGTTGCTTCGGGCACCAGCGACGCACCGTCAAATGTCAATTCCAGCGCCGGCGAGACAAAATCGAACGTGCGCGCAAATCCCGCGTAGGCAACCGGGTGTCCGGTCACGAGCGCACCGTTGTTTTGCGCATCGGCCAGTTGCGCGAGCGGAGCGATATTGGGCCACTCGCTAAAGCGGCTATCGACAATCTCGATCGCAGGCAGCACTGCGCCGACGCGCGCGAGCACCTCATCGCGCGCATAGGCTTCGCCGCGCGGCTCGATCGCCTCGTTGAAGCGAAAGGCAATCTCCAGTTCCAGCAAGACGCGGAAAAAACCGCGATGGGCGAGCGTGGCCGGCGACCCGTGCACGAGCGAGGCCGGGATGGGCGCACCCGAGGCGGCCGCCCCCGGCGCCTTGGCGCCGATCTTCCAGGCGCCGGTCGACTGCTCGAGGCCGGCGATCACGGCCTGCTGGATCGCATAGGCGGTGGCGGCGTCGGGCGGCAGGCTGTCGGGCGGAGGAGCGTCGATCAGGCGGTGCTGCCTGCGCGCCTGAACGAGGCGTTGCGCAAGGTCGTGTGGCGTCATGTCGGTCCTTTCTGGCTGGCGCATTGAATGGGCAATCGCGCCCGACAATGTACCGGAACACAAGTCGAACCGGGGTGCTTACTGCGTCGACCATGAAAAAAGACCACGGTTGTACGCGCAACCGTGGTCCTGTTCGTGCTGCTGGATTCCGCCATGGCGGCGATGGGTGGGCCGTGCCGGCAGCGCCGGCCGTCAAAGCGGCGCGGCGTGCGCCAGTGCGCCGTAAGGCTGCTGCAATGCGCTTTGTGTCATCGCGCGCCGGAGCGGACGAGCGCTGTGCTCTCTGCGGTCTATGGCCGCATGCTTCCCATCACGCTTAAACCCTCTGCTAACGCCTGGCTAACCCTCAAGCGCCGCGTCGAAGGTCATCAGAACGTTTCCCAGTCGTTATCGCTGCCGGCGGCAATTGGCGCCTTGGCGACAACCGGTGCTTTGGCAGCAGCCGGTGCCTTGGCCGCGGCTACGGCCGGAGCGGGCGCGGACGGTGCGACAGGCGCAACACCTGTCGTTGCCGCAGCCGGCGCAGACGACGGCGTGGCCGCCGGCGCGCGGCGCGGGCTCGCTGTGGTGGCCTTCTTGCGCACCGCCGGCTTGTGGACCGCACTGCGCACTATGTGGGCAGCCGGCGCCTTGGCATCGCCATCGGCGATCTGGAACACGGCCACCGCAGTACGCAGCTTGCCGGCCTGATCTTCAAGCGACTGAGCCGCGGCGGCCGCCTCTTCAACCAGCGCCGCGTTCTGCTGGGTCACTTCGTCCATCTGCGTGACCGCCCGTGCAACCTGCTCGATCCCGCTGCTCTGCTCCTCGGAAGCCGCGGCGATTTCACCCATGATGTCGGTCACGCGCTGCACGGCGCCGATGATCTCGGTCATCGTGCGGCCGGCCTGGTCGACCAGCGCCGAGCCGGACTGCACCCGCTCCACCGAGGTATCGATCAGTTCCTTGATTTCCTTGGCTGCCGCCGAAGAGCGCTGCGCCAGGCTGCGCACTTCGCCCGCCACCACGGCAAAGCCGCGCCCTTCCTCCCCGGCGCGCGCCGCTTCGACGGCAGCGTTGAGCGCCAGGATGTTGGTCTGGAAGGCGATGCCTTCAATAATGGAAATAATGTCGGCGATCTTGGCCGAGCTCTGGTTGATGTCGCCCATCGTGCCGACCACCTGCCCGACCACCGCATTGCCCTTGTTGGCGATTTCCGAGGCGTTGGCCGCCAGCGAGCTGGCCTGGCGGGCGTTGTCGGCGTTCTGCTTCACGGTGCCGGTCAACTGGTCCATGCTCGAAGCCGTCTGTTGCAGCGCCGACGCCTGCTCTTCAGTGCGCGAGGACAGATCGATGTTGCCCGCGGCGATCTGGCGCGTCGCCGTGGCGATCGACTCGCTGCCGCCGCGCACCGAACGCACCGTCTCGGTCAAGCTGCGCTGCATCTTCGCGATGCCTTCCAGAAGTTGCCCCATTTCGTCGCGCGTCGCCACGATCACCGGGCGGCGCAGGTCGCCGGCGGCGATCGCGTCGAAATGCTCCAGAGCGTCGGCCAGAGGGCGGCCAATTGCGCGGCTCAACGTCAGATACGAAAACAGCGCCGCCAGCAGGCCGACAGCCAGCGAGACGATGCTCACGAGGCGGAACGTACCGAAGCTGTCCTGCTCGGTGTCGAAGCCCTGCTGGGCCTGGGCGAACTGCAGCTTGCGCAAGGCGTCGTCGGCAACCGCCAGGTCGTTGTACTTGACCTGCAGGTCCTTCGCGGCGTCGGGAATTTTCGACTGGTCGGTCCCGGCCACGAGCGCGGCAAACGCGTCCAGCGCCTGATGCAGCGTTTCACGTTTGGCCGCCACGTCCTGCGCCAGGCGATCCTCCTCCGCCTCACGCGGCAGGCCGAGATATTTTTTCCACCAGGCGTCCGATGTAGTGCGCATGAGGCGGGCGCGCTCCAGCGTGACAGCAACCTCCGGCGTGCCGAACATGAACGCCGCCCGGTCGAGCGCGAGACGCTCGCGCGCCGCGTACAGTTCGGCGTTGCCGATATCGACTGCACTCGGCATCTGGTTAGCGAACGTTTCGTGATGGGCGTCGTTCGCGCGGCTCATGCCCATGAGCCCGAGAACGCCGATGATCAGCAGCAATGCGGCGAGAAAAGCCATGGTCAGGCCGATCCGTGCCTTGATGGTGATGCCCTTGTTCAACATGCTGGTTCCTGTGACGTGACGAATGAGAGGGGGCGTGTGCGGCGCCAGGTACGGTTGACCTTCGCCAGGCCGGCGCCTTCTAGATGCGGCGCTCTAACAGTCGTTTACGGCATTCGGACAACATACTTAAAGTTTTTATATGGTCTGACGATTGACCGGGTTAAAGCTTGTACAAATTACAACTCGCTTGGAGCCTGGCCAGAAACCAGGCAACGCGCGCATGACGAAGCGCCCACCGGCGCGGGTTGGACCCATTGCGACCGCCGGGGCTGGCTGATGAAAAGGAAGAAAGGCGCTTGCGGGCGATGGCGCGAAGCGTTTGCGGCAGAGTCAGGCGTGGAACCCGTGACGCCCTGTCAGGCAGACGCCACGTGTTCGGCCTTAGGCGCCCAGTTCAGCGAGCGTGGGGATAGAGGTTTGCGCACCGGCGCGCGTCACGGAGAGCGCCGCCGCCCGCTGGGCGAAGCGGATCGCAGCATCGATGCTCTCGCCGCGCGCGAGTTGAGCCGCCAGGGCGCCGATGAAGGTATCGCCGGCAGCGGTCGTGTCCACGGCCGCCACCTTCTGCGCGGCGTAGAGCGTGGGCTCGGCGCCTTCGAGCGCGACCAGCACGCCGCGTGCGCCGAGCGTGACCAGTACGTTGCGCGCGCCGGCGCTGCGCAATGCCGCTGCCGCTTTGGCTGCATCCTCGGGAGAGTCCACCGGCAAGCCCGTGAGGGTGGCGGCTTCCAGTTCGTTCGGAATCAGATAGTCGATCAGTTCGAACCACCCGGCGGGGAGCGGCCCGCTCGCGGGCGCCGGGTTCAGGATCACCGTCTTGCCGAGCCGGCGGGCGCTCGTCAACGCCGCCTGCACGGCGGCCAGCGGCGTTTCGAGCTGGCAGACCACCACGTCCGCCGCGGCCAGTGCAGTTTCGTGCAGGGCGATGGTCGCCGGCGTCACTTCCCCGTTGCTGCCCGCAATGATGACGATGGCATTCTGGCTGGCGTCGTCGACCACGATCAGCGCCACCCCGGTCGGAGCCGATGGGCTCGTTTCGAGCGCGGCGCAATCGATGCCCTCGGCGGCAAGCCCGGCCCGCAGTTGCGCACCGTTCGCGTCGGCGCCGACGCAGCCGAGCATCGCCACCTGCGCGCCGAGGCGCGCCGCCGCGACGGCCTGGTTGCCGCCCTTGCCGCCCGCCACCTGGGCAAACGTGCTGCCGGCGAGCGTCTCGCCGGGCTGCGGCAGGCGCGGCGCCCGCGCGACGAGGTCCATGTTCAGGCTGCCGACTACCGTTACCCGTCCGCCTGCTGACTGACTTGCCAAGTCGCTTCTCCTTCAGATTGTCATGGGTGGATCCGCCCTCGCGGCACGCCGGGTGCGCGCCGTGGCGCGCGAGACTAAGCCGCGACGCCCGCGCGCCCCGCCCCGGCCCCGGCGCCCGTCCACGTCGCGGTGGACTCGCGCACGATCAGGCGCGGCGCGACCACGCGCCGGCGAGCCGGTGCGCCGGCCGTGCCGGCTGCGGTCCCGGTAATCCGCTCGATCAGCGTCTGCGCCGCCATCTCGCCGAGCGCGCGCACCGACTGCCCGACCGTCGACAAGGCCGGATAGGTAAACCGTCCCAGTTCGATATCGTCGAAGCCGATGATCGAACAGTCGCGCGGCACGCTGATATTACGTTCCGCAGCGGCGCGCAACGCGCCGATGCCCATCATGTCGTTGCCGGCAAAGATTGCCGAAGGCATCACGGTCTCGAACAACTGGCTCGCGGCCCGATAGCCGCCGGTGCCCGAAAAGTCGCTTTCGACAATCGCGCCCGGCGCGATCTCGATGCCGCGCTCCGCCATTGCGCGGATAAAACCGTGCACGCGCATCGCGCTGACGGCGGTCGCGACCGGCCCGGTGATGCAGCCGATCTTCACATGGCCGAGTTCGAGCAGGTGGCGCGTCGCCAGATAGGCGCCCTTTTCATGGTCGATCTGCACCAGATCCGCGTTCAGTCCTTCGATGTTACGGTCGACCACCACCAGCGGCTCGCGCGCGTCGGCGAGCGCCTGCGCGAGCACGGCGTCGTCGCCGGCCGAAGCCACGATCAATCCATCGATACGCTTTTCCTGCAGCACCCGCAGGTAGTTGCGCTGCTTGGCGGGATCGTCGTCGGAATTGCAGAAGAACACGCAGTAGCCGTTGCGCGCGCAACCGTCCTCGATGCCGCGCGCCAGTTCGGCGAAGTACGGATTCGTACTGTTGGGCACCACCAGACCGATCGTCGCGGTCGCCCGGGCCTTCAGCGAGCGGGCGACCGCCGACGGCACATAGTGGAGTTGCCGGATCGCATGCTCGACTTTTGCGCGCACATCGGCCGACACCGGCCGCGAGTTGTTCACGACGTGCGAAACCGTCGTGAACGACACGCCTGCCACGGCCGCTACATCCTTGATGGTCGCCATAACCTGTTGCTCTCCTGCCTGTTTTTCCCGCCGGCCGGTGCGACGCGCACCGGGCCCAGCGTTTGCATCAATGACAGATCCAACCTGCTGCACCCACACCCTGCTTGCTGCCCTGCTTTCCTGCCTGGCCGCCGGTACGGCCGCTCATGCGATCGCTCACATGACCGCTCAGGCCCGCTTGCGCCGGCTCCGGTAGGTATCCAGCACGACCGCCACCACGATGACCGCGCCGGTAATGATGCGTTTGGTCGGCTCGTTCGCGCCGATCTGCGCGAGCCCTGCCGCCAGCACCGAAATGATCAATACGCCGAAGAAGGTGCTGATGACCGAACCCCGGCCGCCCATCAGGCTGGTACCACCAATCACGACAGCGGCGATCACCTGCAGTTCCATGCCGACGCCGGCATTCGGATCCGCCGCTTCGAGCCGCGAAATCTGGAACAGCGCCGCGAGGCCCGCCAGCGCGCCCATCAGCGCGAACACGATCACCTTGTAGGGACGCGGATTGACGCCCGCGAGCCGCACCGCCTCCTCATTGGTGCCGATCCCGACCAGGTACCGGCCGAACACCGTACGCGTGAGCACCAGATGGGCGCTCACCATCACCACCACCGCGATCAGGAAGGCCGGCGAGATGCCGAAGGCGATCGGGTTGGACAGCACGTCGAAGGCGTCGCCGATATAGGCCGTGCGCGAGTTCGTCATCTGATAGGCGACCCCGCGTGCCGCTTCGAGCACGCCGAGCGAGACGATGAACGACGGAATCCGCCAGCTCACCGTCACGGCGCCCGTCACGGTGCCGGTCAACGCCGCTGCGGCGACGCCGAGCAAAGCCGCCGGCAACGGCGCCCATTGCCATTTCAGGGCCGCCACGCTCACCACCGAAGCGCCCAGCGCCAGCACCGAGCCGACCGACAGATCGATGCCGGCGATGATCAGCACGAAGGTCATGCCGACCGACATCACGACGAGGTCGGGAATCTGGTTGGCGATCGTGCTGAACGTGTCGTAAGTCAGAAAGTGCGAACTGAGCAGCGAAAACAGCACGATCATCGCCAGCAACGCGCCGGCCAGACCGAGGTAATTCGAAAAGCCGAGGCGCGTGCCCGCCGGCTTGCCGCCCGCGAGCGGCGCCGACGGGTCGGACACCGGAGCGGCGTTGGCCCCGCTCGAGCTGCCGCCTTGGGGTTGATGCGTCATGACAGACTCCCTGCTGAATGGGTGTCGTGGGTGTGCAGCAAGGTTTCGCGGGCGCGGTAGCCGGCGAATGCCGCGGCCAGCAATGCGTCCTGCGACCAGCTCTCGCGCTCGAAAATCCCCGTGAGACGCCCCGCCGACATCACGCCGATCCGGTCGCAGATCAGCATCAGTTCGCGCAGGTCGCTCGACACCACGACGAGCGCGCGGCCCTCGCGAGCCAGCGCGCCCATCAAGCCATAGATATCGAACTTCGCGCCGACGTCGATGCCGCGCGTAGGTTCGTCGAATAACAGCACGCGGCAATCGCGCGCCAGCCAGCGGCCGATCACGACCTTCTGCTGGTTGCCGCCCGACAGCTCGCCGACAATCTGCCCCGGCCCGGAGCTGCGAATCCGCATCGCCTCGATCTGTTGCCGGGCCAGCGCGTTTTCGCGCTTCGCGTCGACCACACCGTGACGCGCCACGTTGCCGAGATTGCCGAGCGAGACGTTGGCTGCGATCGGTTGCGGCAGCAACAGTCCTTCGCCCTTGCGGTCCTCGGTGATCAGCGCAATGCCCGCGCGCACCGCATCGACCGGCGAGCCGATCTGCACGGGCGTGGGCGCGGCGCCCGGCGTGGCGGCGAGCGATACCGTGCCGCGGTCCTTCTGGTCGGCGCCGAAGATGAGCCGCATCAGCTCGGTGCGGCCCGCGCCGATCAGACCGCTCACGCCGAAAATCTCGCCGGCGCGCACCTCGAACGACACGTCGTTCACGACCTTGCCGCGCGTGAGACCCTCGACCTTCAGCAGCGGCGCGCCGATGTTGCGCACGCCCAGATCGATCCGCTCGCCCAGCTCGCGCCCGACCATCAGCGTGACGATCTGATCGCTGCTCAACGCATTCATCGCTTCGACCTTCACCAGCCGGCCGTCGCGCAACACCGCGACGCGCTCGGCCACCTTGGCCAGTTCTTCGAGGCGGTGCGAGATATAGACCAGCGCCACGCCGCGCGACTTGAGGCGCTCGATCTGCTCGAACAGCAGGTCGACTTCGCGGGCGGTCAGCATCGCGGTCGGCTCGTCGAGAATCAGGACGCGGCAATCGCCGATCAGGTTGCGCGCAATCTCGACCATCTGCTGATGGCCGATGCCGAGCTCGCCGACCAGCGTGTCCGGGTCGATCGCTTCAAGCCCGACCTGCGCCATCGCGGCCCGCGCGTCCTCGCGCAGACGGCGCCGGTCGATCCAGCCGAGGCGCAGCGGACCGGCTTGCGGCAAACGGTTCAGGAACAGGTTTTCCGCCACCGACAAGGTCGGCAGCAAATTCAGTTCCTGCATCACCATGCGCACGCCTAGCGCTTCGGCTTCAGTGCGGCTGGCAGGCGCGTACGGCGCATCGGCAAGACGCATCGAGCCGGCAGTGGGCTCGACGAGTCCGCCGACGATCTTCGACAGCGTGCTCTTGCCTGCGCCGTTTTCACCCGTGAGCGCCAGCACCTCGCCGGCAAACAGCGAGAGCGCGATATCCGCGAGCACGGGTTCGGCATACGTCTTGCCGATCCCCGTCACGGACAGTACGGCGGGCAGTGCATGGTGGGCGGTCAATTCCATCGCGATCCTGGTTCCGGGGCCGCCTCGCAAGGGCTTCAGACGGACGGCAGCCGGCTGGAGCCCGGAGCGGGCAACCACGTGTCATGCCGGCTCAAGGCAGGTTTTGCGCTGGATTTTCCAACACACCCGGTCCCGCCGCATCCGCCGACATGGCGCTTATCTCTGAAATAACGGCGGCGGCGCAGCTTTCTTGAGCGTTTATTGAATTGAAGCGGACCGGCGGACCGGCGGACCGGCGAACCAGCGGGCCGGCGGGCCGCGCTCGCGCCGAGCGGCTGCGCGAGCGCGGCGCCCGCTTGCCGGCGGCGCGGCTGGACTTACTTCGTCACGAGATCGACGGGCGTTTCGACCACGCCCGACAATTCGGATTGCTTCTTGTGCTCGCTCAGGGCCTTGAGCGCCGTATCGATGCCGAACACGGCCTGCTTCGCCGCGTACTGATCGGCGGTGGCAAGCACGCGGCCGTCCTTCAGCATCGGCTTGATCGCGCCGATGTTGTCGTAGCCGACCACGTAGACCTTGCCCTGCTTGCCCGCGGCACGCACGGCCGAGACTGCGCCGATGGCCATATTGTCGTTACCGCACAGCAGCGCCTTGATGTTCGGGTATTCGTTGAGGATGGCCGAAGCAACGGCGTTGCCCTTGTCGATTTCCCATTCGCCCGACTGCACCGAGTCGATCTTCGCGCCGACCTTCTGCATGGCCGCCTTGAAACCGGCGGTCCGCTGCTGCGCGTTGGTGGTCGTCGACACCCCCTCGACGATGCCGACTTCGTCGCCCGCCTTCAGCTTCTGGGCCAGGTAGTCGCCGACCTTCTGCGCACCCTTGGCATTGTCGGGACCGACGAACGGCACGTTCAGGTCCTTCGACTTCAGCACGTCCGGATCAAGCCGGTTGTCGATGTTCACGACGATGATGCCGGCGTCGACCGCCTTCTTGACCACCGGCACCAGCGCCTTCGAATCGGCCGGCGCCAGCACGATCGCATCGACCTTCGAGACGATCATCTGCTCGACGATCTGGATCTGCGCCGCCGTATCGGTCTCGTTCTTGATGCCGTTGGTGATCAGGTCGAACTGGTTCGCGTTGTGCTTCTGATAGTCCTTCGCGCCGGTTTCCATGGTGAGGAAGAACTCATTGGCGAGCGACTTCATGACGAGCGCCACTTTCGGCTTTTTTGCAGCCTGGGCGTGGGCGGTGGAAAACGGCAGCGCAACAGAAGCGGTGAGTGCGACAGCAGCCGCCAGAACACGGCGGCGAATGCGGTGGTCCATGCGAATCTCCAGGTTTATAGGCTCGGGATGAGCCGTGTTTTTGACTTCGCGCAAACGTTTGCGAGGCTCATTCTCAGCGTAGCCTGTTCACCATGTCAACGACTTGCATTGTTGCACTGCACAGGCGCCACGCTCCGCCGTGCGCCGGCAATGCGGCCGTGACGGCCCGCATCCGGCATACCTCAAGAGTTCGCTTTGGCATGAGTCTCCCGCTTCGTCCGCGCTTGCTGGTTTCCCGCCGTCTGCAAGCTTTGCGGGCGGCGGGCCGCCTATCCTGGACTTATATTGCGTGCGATGCAAGGGGGAGCGACGAGGCGCGGCGCGAGCACAGGCGTCTAGAGCCAGCCGGCCTTGCGAAAGCGCCACCACAAGAAAATGTCGACCGACAGCATCACGGCCAGGCATAACGGATAACCGTACTTGTAATGCAGCTCGGGGATGCTCTGGAAGTTCATGCCGTAGATGCCGGCGATCATCGTAGGCACCGCGAACAGGGCAGCAAACGAGCCGAGGCGCTTGGTCACCTCGCTCTCGGCGAGCGAGATCATGCCGAGGTCGACCTGGATCGCCGTCACGATCATTTCGCGGCGGCCGTCGATGGTCCGCACGATGCGTTCCAGATGGTCGTAGATATCGCGGAAGTAAGCTTCCATGCCCGAGCACACCTGCGGCACGCGGCCGCCGCTCAGCTTGCCGATCGCTTCCTGGAGCGGCGCCACATGATGCTGCAGGCTGACGAGGCGGCGCTTGAGCGAATACAGATCCTCGATGATCGCCCGCGATGCGCTGACGTTGTTCCTGTCGAAGATACGGTCTTCGACTTCCTCGATTTCGGCGCCGAGCGCCTCGAGAATCGGGAAGTAGCGATCGACGATATCGTCGGCGAGCGCATACAGCACGAAACCGGCGCCCTCCTTGAGCAGCTCGGGCTCGCGCTCGCAGCGCGCGCGTACGTCGCTAAAGCCGAAGCGGGTGCGATGCCGCACCGACAGCACGTAGTTCGAGCCGACGAACACGTCGACTTCGCCGATCAGCAGTTCGTGGTCGTCGTCCATCTCGACCGTATGCAGCACTGCGAACACCGACTCGCCGTACTCCTCGATCTTCGGCCGCTGATGGCCCTGCAGCACGTCTTCGACCGCCAGTTCGTGCAGGTTGAATTCCGCTTTCATGACGGCCAGTTCTTCGGGACCCGGGTCCTTGAGCGCGACCCAGACGAAGCATTCTGGCCGCGCCACATACTCGCTGATGTCCTCGATCGGGATATCGGCGAGCTTGCGGCCGTCCTGGTAGGCCGCGCAATTGATCAGCATGGTGTGGATTACCTCGAAAACGGCGGCAGGCTGCGGCGCCGCCATGGCGCGTGCCTCGGCACTGCCTCGCCTGCACGTTTGAACAGATGACAGCCGCCATGTTAGCGGCTTTGCCAGCCGGCGATGTCCGCGAAGTGTCATCGCGGTGCGTCGCGCGCTGCGCTACTGCGCGACGCGGTGCAGTTCGATGCGGTGATCCGCGTTGAAGGTAACCGACGCCCGGTTGCTGTAACGGGTGTCGGGCGTCACGATGAAATGCATTTCGACGACCGGGTCGAACTGGGTCGAGACGGCGATCCGGTGCGCGCCGGGGCTCAGGTAGAAGACGACGTGCTCGCCGTTCAACAGGTCGGTGACCTGCTCGCCGTCCACGTAGACGAGCGCATCGCGAAAGCGCACGATCAGGTCGCGCGAGCGCTCGCGCCGCACGTCGACAGCGACGAGTCCAGCAGCGGGGTCCGTGTAGCCTGGCTGGAGGATGCGCGTAGCGGGCACGGGTTTGAAGGCCACCGGCTCGGCCGGTTCGGAGGCGCACGCGGCCAGCAAGGCGAACACGATGCCCAGCACTGCGGCTTTCCAGGCGACCAGCAGGTGCTTCGACATGACGCGTCTCCCCTTTTCTATTGCTGTGGCATGCGACGGATGCTGCGGGTTCGCAGTGGCGGCGTTAGTCGAACGGGTTCAATACGCGCACCCCGGTACCCATAAAATCCTTGACATTGCGCGTGACCACCATCAGGTCACGGGTAAGCGCTGTCGCAGCGATTAGCTTGTCCATTGGGTGCTCTGCGCGTGGGACGCGCAACCTCCCCCATACTTGCGCTGCGTCCTCGCCGATCGCAAGGATGCGGTCAGCGAACATCTCCAGTACCGAATTCGTCCACGCTTCGAGCAACATCGCCTGCGGCGCGTCGCCTCGATATTGCACCACTTCGACGCCCCGTCGTAGTTCTCCTACGGTAATCACCGAAAGATACAGAGCGTGCCCCTGGTCGGTCGCGTGTTCGAAAAATCGCCGAACACCAGGGTTGGCCCGCCCCCATCGCCTGATCTCGCTGATGACGTTGGTATCAATCAAATACAACCGGCGCCTCGCCCGTATCGTCCACCCGCTCGAAATCAGCGTCTTCGCCGACATCGGGCATGCTCATGAGCAATTTGATGAACTGGCGGTTTTCCAGCCGATGCAGTGCGTCTTCAAGAATAGCCAGGTGTTCGGCTTCGGCACTACGGCCGTGAGCCGCCGCCTCGCGCTCCAACGCCTTGACCAGCCGTTCGTCTACGCCTCTTACCAAGAGATCTGCCATATCGCCTCCCATTCACACGTCGCCATCCATCATAGCAACGTACCGGCGATCCGCCAGCCTGGCCGAACGGCCGAGCCCACGCCCTCTTGCGCGCGGCCCGCTTCTTGTTCATGATCGTGCCGTATGGGCGACACGCCGCCCGGTGTCCGGATGAACGCCCGTCACGTTCCAGCAGGTTTGCTTCGCTTCACCCACGCACCGGATGCGTCGCGCATCGAGCGCGCGGGATTTCGCTCAAGGAGACTGCAATGTGGTATTTCAGTTGGATTCTCGGTATCGGCGTGGCGCTGGGCTTCGGCATCATCAACGTGATGTGGCTCGAGGCCAACGGCAAGTTCGCCCGTGATGCGGCGCCCGGCGAGCCGCTTGCCGACACTACCAGCGCCACCACCCCGGCCGGCGCGACGAAAGGCCAAGCCTAGTGACGTACCTGGTTTTTATCTGTGGACATGCCGGCACGGGCAAGACGACACTCGCCAGACGCCTGCTCGGCCCGTTGATGAGTTCGACCGGCCAGGCCTTCTGCCTGCTGGACAAAGACACGCTCTACGGCGGCTACAGCGCCGCCGCAATGGGACTCCTCACCAACGATCCCAACGACCGCGACAGCCCGCTGTTCCTGCAGCATCTGCGCGACCCGGAATACCGCGGCCTGATCGACACCGCACGCGACAATCTCGAACTCGGCGTCAGTGCGCTGGTGGTGGCGCCGCTCTCGCGTGAAGTGCGCGAGCGCAAACTGTTCGATCGGGCGTGGCTCGGGGTGAGCGACGAGGTGGCGATTCGGGTCGTCTGGGTGCACACCTCGGAAGAGACGGCGCGCCAGCGGATACTCGCACGCGGCGATCCGAACGACGCCTATAAGCTGGCCCATTGGGACGAATACCGGCAACGCCGTTTCACGCCGGACGGCGAGAGTTGCGTAGGCCTGCTGACGTTCGACAATACCGCAGCGGGTGCGGCCGAAGACAACGCGCTGCTGGCGCAGATTGTGGGCTAGGCGCCCGTCGTGCGCTGACCAGGCGCTGACCACGCGCCGAAATCGTGGGCTGAAATCCAGCGCTGGAAATAAAAAAGCGCCCCCAATGACTGGGGGCGCCCGGGCAGCCCTCTGCGGAGCCGTTCCATTCTGCTTACCGCTTACCTACCTCACACGGCCCTCGAATTGGCCTATGACCGTCGTCTGGCTGCTTAAACCGTCGCCATCGCGTCGAGCGACTGGCCTTCGTATAGCTGTCCGAAGCGGTTCGCCAGGAAGTCGCGCAGCGACACCTGCTCCTGGCGGACAAACCCGCTTTGCGGCAGCTTCTTCTCGCGGAACAGGTCGAGCACGGCACACATCGCGCCTGCCGTGGTGATCTGGATCGCGCTCATCGGCATGCCGCACACCGTCTTCGCGAAGATCTTGCGGGTGAACACTTCTTCGACCAGTTGGCCGTTGCGCATCCCCGTCACCGTGATGAAGACCAGTACGACGTCCTGTGCGGTCGACGGCACCGAACGGCGCATGATCGACTTCAGCGTGTCGCGATCGGTGGCGAGGCGCAGGTCTTCGAGCAGGAATTTCATCAGCTCGCGGTGGCCCGGGTAGCGCACCGACTTGTAGTCGAGCGTTTCGACGCGGCCGGCCAGCGTTTCGCACAACGTACCGAGGCCGCCGGAGGTGTTGAAGGCTTCATACTCGATGCCGTCGAGCGAGAAATGTTCGAGACCTTCGAGCGGCTGCACCCATTGCGTGCGGCTGTCGCGAATCGCTTCGCACGGCTGGCAGTATTCGTTGATCAGACCGTCGACGCTCCACGTCAGGTTGTACTTCAGCGCGTTGGTCGGGAATTGCGGCAGCGCGCCCACGCGCATCTTGACGTCGCGGATTTCCGTGAAGCGCTTCGCCAGTTCATGCGCGGCAATGCCGATAAAGCCCGGTGCGAGGCCGCACTGCGGCATGAAGGCGTGGTCCGATGCGTCGGCGATCGCACGGATCGCGGTGGTGGCGCGCACGTCTTCGGTCAGGTCGAAGTAATGGACGCCGGCGCCCTTGGCGGCGGTCGCGACGTTCACGGCGAGGTAGTACGGCAGCGCGTTGATCAGCGCGTCGAAGCCTTGTACGGCTGCGCGAAGCGCGGCGGCGTCGGCCGAATCGACGCGGCGGGTCGGAATGCCCTGCTCGGCCAGCTTGTCGAGCGCCTGCTGATCGCGGTCGAACGCGACGACTTCGTAGTCGCCGGTTTCACGCAGCATATGGGCAATGGTGTGACCGATCAAACCTGCGCCAACGATGGCAACTTTCATGCGCTTCTCCTTGTTCTGTGTATGCTGTCTCCAGCTTCGAAAGTGCGCTGCGCTTGGCGCTGCGCCCGGCGGGCCGAACCCTTGCGATACAGTTTAGGGAGAAGCAAAAACAGTTTATAGGCACAAAATGCTGCGCTATGACCATTAAGATCGACGATATGACGAGTGAATACGTCAATTTGACCAAATGACGTAAAAGCAGCGTAAACGCGCCCCCCGAAGCTCGCTGCCCAATCCCCTCAGTCAGCCCCCAATCATGCCCCGATCGATCTTACGGGCCAGAATGATCGAGGTCGTCGTGCGCTCGACCCCCTCCAGCGCACCGATCTGGTCGAGCAGATCGTTCAGCCTGTCCGGGGAATCCGCGCGCAGCCACGCGACGTAATCGAACTCGCCGCTCACCGCGCACAGCAACTGCACCTCGGGCATCTTGCCCAAACGCCTCTGTACGTCCGGACCGTGCTTCGGCGCGATGATGATGCCGACATACGCGTAGATGCTCGCATCGAGCACATCCTGACCGAGCCGCACGCTGTAGCCCGCAATCACATTGGTGCGTTCGAGCCGCGCGATGCGCGCGATCACGGTGGTGCGCGCCACGCCGAGCTGGCGCGCGAGGTCCGCGACGCTTTCGCGCGCGTTGGCCTGCAACAGCGCAACGAGGTTGCGGTCGAGGTCGTCGAGTTGGTCGAGGCGCGGTGGTCTCATCGATGGCGATCTGGTTTGAAAAGAGTCAAGTAGCGGATTATCGCCGCTCACGCGCCGAGGCGCTCCATCACGAAGTCGATAAAGCTCGTCAGCTTCGGCGTCGCGCGCCGGTCACGCGGATAGATCAGATGCACGGGCGAGCCCGGCGGCAAAAATTCATCGAGCACCGGCACCAGTTCGCCACGGGCAATCTCGCTGGCGAGCAGCGCCTCCGGCTGCAACACCAGACCGAAGCCGCGCAACGCGGCCACCTTGAGCGCCTGGCCGTTGTTGGCGCGAAACCGTCCCGCCCGCAACGGACTCTCGCCTTCCGGTTCGCCGTTGAGCCGCCAGATCCCCTCGCGTCCCCAATGCAGAAAACCGAGGCACTCGTGCTGCGCCAGATCGGCCGGGGTGCGCGGCGTGCCGGCCCGCGCGAGATACCCGGGCGAGGCGCAGGCGCGCATCCGGTAAGGCTTGAGCGGTCGCGCGACAAAGCTCGAATCCGGCAGACGGCCGATCCGTACGGCCGCGTCGAAGCTCTCTTCAACGAGATCGATCACGCGGTTCGACAGGTCGAGTTCGAGACTCACGTCCGGCCACGCCGTGAGGTAGTCGGTCATCGCCGGGGCGAACACTTCGACGCCGAAGGTGAGCGGCGCGGTCACCTTCAGCAGGCCGCGCGGCGTTGCGCTCATCGCTTCGGCCAGCGACTCGGCCGCTTTCACATCGGCCAGAATGCGCCGACACTGCTCGTAGTACTGACGACCGATCTCGGTCAGACTTTGACGGCGCGTCGTGCGCGTCAGGAGCCGGGTGGCAAGGCGCGTCTCCAGCGAGCGGATATGCTTGCCGACCATCGCCGACGAAATGTCGAAGCGTTCGGCCGCCGCTGTCAGGCTGCCGGCCTCGACCACGGCCACGAAGATTTCCATGCTGACCAGTTTATCCACCCGCTGTTTCCTGTTCGTTTCGGTTGTAAGCGTTTGTCGCAATGTAGACGCATTGTAGGGATATCGTGTTACTAATAACGCGCTTGGCAAAGCGGTCGTTCCGGCCGGCGCATCAGCAGCACGCCGTACGCATGACCCGCGCCTTGTCCGCACGCTGTATCCGAATACGAACGAACATCAGGAGTTTCGATGAAAAAAGCACTGGTAATCCTGGCCTCCGCGCTTGCCATGAGCGGCGCCTTCGCACAGACCGCCGCACCGGCCTCGGCGCCTGTCGCAGCCGCCGCACCGGCGGGCAAGCACGAGCGCAACGTGGAAGACCGCATCGCATACCTGCACTCGCAGCTCAAGATCACGCCGGCGCAGGAACCGCAGTGGAACGCTTTTGCCGACGTGATGCGCAGCAACGGCGAGACCATGGGCGATCTGTACAAGCAACGCAAGGCGGCCACCAACCAGTCCGCGCTCGACGACATGAAGCAATACGCGACCATCGCCCAGGCACACGCCGACGGCATGAAGAAGCTGGTCGACGCGTTCGATCCGCTCTACAACAGCCTCTCGCCGGAACAGAAGACGCTGGCCGATCAGACCTTCCGTCAACAGCCGCATGGCGGCAAGAAGCACGGCAAGGCTCCGCAGTAAGGATGTGAGGCTGGGTTGAGCCACATGCGGAACAGGGCAGCGCAGTCCTGCTGCCCTTCTCTTGAAGCAAGACGGCCACGGTAAGCACCGCGGTCTCCATGCCCTCCGCTCGAACGCTTAAGATAACGCCTGCCCTCACCGGCAGGCGTTGTGCTTTATGCTTCTGGCATCATTCGCGTATCCAGCTTTTTCCTTACCGGCAACCTGCTTCATGATCGAACTCAAGAATCTCGACCTGCGCTCCGACGCAGCCGCTCAACGTGTCGTCAAGGACGAAACCGTCACCGTCGAATTTGCTACCGCCGACGGCGAACTGATGAGCCTCGAAGGCCCGAACCGCTACACGCACGGCGACGCGCTGATCACAGGCGCCACCGGCGAGCGCTGGGTGGTCTCGCGCGATCGCTTCGATGCGAAATATCTCCCCGCTGCCGCAGGCCTCGCCCACGGCGAGCCGGGTGCATACCGCAACCGTCCGGCGGTCGTGCTGGCTCGGCAAATGAACGAACCGTTCTCGCTGGCGCGTTCGGCGGCCGGGGGCGACGTGCTGCGCGGCACCGCGGGCGACTGGGTCATGCAATACGCGCCGGGCGACTATGGCGTTGTGCAGGCAGCGCGCTTTGCCAAGGTGTACCGGCGCGCGGACCAGGCAAGCCGCTGAACCGTCACGCGAACTGCTCGTCCAGTTCGATCGTCACCTCGCGCGGCACGGCCTCGCCGTTCGCGTACTGCTCTTCGAGCGAGCCGATGGTCGCTTCAGCGTACGCCCGCAGCACCGCAAAGCTGCGGCCACGATGCCGCGGCGGCAACGCCCGGTAGCGCGCCCATACGGCCGGCGAGCTCACCACACTCACCGTGATCCGGCGCGCCGCCGCGCCGAAGCGCATCGCAACCCAGTGGACCGCGAGTGTCGGCGTGCCGTCCTCGGCGGGACGTTCGATGAACTGGGTCTGTTCGGGAAACAGGTCGCTGATGACCCGCGCCAGCTCTTCCACATCGGGGCTCGCGCAGTCGTATTGGTAGGCTTCCATTTTTACAGGCCAAAGGTTGGAGAATTGCCGGAGGATAGCCGCGCTCAGGCGCCGCTGGCCGTGCGCCGGAACAGCTTGACGAGCACGGCGGCCACCAGCACCGCCAGCACAGCATACAGGCCATCCACTGCGTAGAGCGGTAGCACCCTTGCCTGAAACAACGCCGCGGGCACGTCGACGAGCGCGTGCGCGAGGATGGCGAGCGGCAGGATACCGCGCCAGCCGGCTCGCACGCCACGCCACATCAGCACCGACAGGCCGATCTGGAACACCAGCGCGGCCGCCCGTTCAAGCACGAAAATCCCCGTTGTCTGCGGCGACAGGCTCGCGAGGATCAGATGGATACGCATCAGCGAATCGACCGGAAGATTGCCCAGATAGGTATCGAGCTCGCTGCGGTTTTCCAGCACTGCGAAAACGATCCACTGTATCTGCACCAGCACCCCGACCATCCACGCCTCCGCGCCGCCATGGCCGATGCCGTAGCCGAGCGCCGTGCTGTCGCCCTTCGAGGTCGGCGCCGCTGTCTTCCTGCGCATCGCCACGCGCGCCTCCAATGAAGGCCGCGAGGCCGCCGTAGTGGCCTCGCGAGCGGCGCTCGTGACGGCTCCATCCGTGGTCCGGTTCGCCGACGCATCCGGCGCCGCATCAGCCGCCATGGCGCGCCGCCACATCAGCTTCATGGCGACGAAGCGCCCCACTTCCTCGCATACCCCCGCCGCCAGCGCGCCGTAGATCACGAACACAAGCGGATTGGACAACCATGCCGCGGTGGTCTCGTTCTGATGCAGGACATAACCATTCAAGGCGCGTTCGATCACCATGGCGCACAGCGCGAACACGGCAACGCCGGCAATCGCATCGCGGGCGCTCAGCCCGAGAGGACGGTGCAGGCGACGGTAGAGGACAATCGGTAGAACGGCGACGAACAGCGTCGCGAGTGCGAGACAGGTAAGCGTGAGCGGTGCAACGACCATGGGTTTCCTTGCGATGACCGGCGCGCACCCGCTGCGCGCCGCAGCCCGAATCATCGCAGATCAGCGCGAAGTTGACGCGCGCACGATCAATTCGCCGGGTAGCAGACAGTCGCGCACGGCCGTCTGAACCCCGTCGATGCGTTCATGCAAAAACTCCACCGCGCGGTAGCCGATCTGATAGGTCGGCTGGCGGATCGTCGTGATGCCGGCGAATTCGGCCCACTCGGGGTCGTCGACGGACAGCAGCGCGATGCGCTCCTGCCAGCGTGCGCCGTAGCGTGCGTTCAGATGGCGGGCGAGGCACAGCGCGACGGGAGCGTTGGCTGCAAACAGCGCGAGGCGGCGCATATCCTTGGCGGCAGTAGCGTGCGGGTGGCCGGGGACGGCGCCTGACGGCGCGTCGGACGTGGTGCCTGGTGTCGTGCCGGACGCGAGATCGACGGGGACACCGTGCACGAGGTCGAGCGTGGCGCCGGTCGTGAAGTCGAGGCTCACGCTTGGAGTAACGCCAGCCACGTCCTCGAGCGCGGTGTCCAACGCGCGATCGAGCTCGGCGAGTATCGCCTCGACCGCCGCTGCATCGCCCAGTTCCAGCACGACGGTCCGGCCTCGCGCCCGCGTTTGCCCGTCGATCGCCGCGCGAAACGCCGCCTCGCGCAAGCGCCGCGAACTGACGTGCTCGAACGGTTGCACGACGAGCCAGATGTCCTCGAAGCCGCGCTCGAGCAGATGACGCGTGCCCAGTTCGGCCGCAGCGGTATTGTCGAGCCCGACCAGATCGGCGACGAGGCCGTCCACCGTGCGGTCCACCAGCACGGCGGGAATCCCGCCTTCCCCGACCGGCCGCAAGGTCTCGTCGCGCACGCCGAGCGCGTTGACGATCACGCCCTCCACCCGGTAAGTGGTGAGCAGTTGCAGATAGCGGCGCTCCATCTCCACTTCGTTGGCCGCATGGCAGATCAAGGGCATATAGCCAAGCGCGTGGCAGGCCGCTTCGACGCCTTGCAGCACCTCGACCGAAAACGGATTGGTCAGGTCCGCGACCAGCATGCCGATCAGCCGGTTGCGGCCGCGCTTCAGGCCACGCGCCATCTGATTGGGCTGATAGTCGAGACGCTCGATCGCCGCTTCGATGCGGGCACGCAGCTCCGGCGACAACACGCTCAGCTCGCCGTTCAGATAGCGCGAGACGCTGGTCTTGCCGGTGCCGGCTTCGCGGGCTACGTCGCTGATGGTGGCGCGGCGCGGCGCGAGGGTATGCGGAGTACTCACGATGTGCTCACTTGCGTAGAACGTCGCGATTCACGACGTTGCGGGTCAGCGTGCCGGCGAGCGCGGCGACCAGATTCTCGGCCGCGTTCAATGCCATTGCGTGGCGCGTCTCGTGCGTCGCCGAACCGATATGCGGCAGCGCCACCACGTTGGGCAGCGACAGCAGCGGCGAAGCGGCAGGCAGCGGCTCGGTTTCGAACACGTCGAGACCCGCCGCGTGAATCGTGCCGGCACGCAATGCCTCCAGCAGCGCGGCCTCGTCGACGGTCGCACCGCGTGAAGCGTTGATCAGGATCGCGCTCTTCCTCATCGCGCGCAGTTCGGCCGCGCCGATCAGGTGCTGCGTCTCGGGCGTGAGCGGCACCTGCAGGCAGACGAAATCGGCCCTCGCCAGCAGTTCGGCCAGCTCCACACGGCGCGCGCCGTAGGCCGCCTCCGCTTGCGGGTTCGGGCTGCGGTTGGTGTACAGCACCTGCATGTTGAAACCCAGCGCCGCGCGCCGCGCCACGGCGCCGCCAATGCGGCCCAGCCCGACGATGCCGAGCGTCTTGCCCTGCACGTCGAGCCCGAACTGCGCGGGGCCGATGCTTTTCTGCCACTGCCCGGCCTTGACCCAGTCGGCCAGTTCGACCACCCGGCGGGCCGTCGCGAGAATCAGCGCAAACACCGTATCGGCGGTCGATTCGGTCAGCACGTCCGGCGTATGCGCGAGCACGATGCCGCGCTGCGTGAGATCGGCGACATCGAAGTTGTCGAAGCCTACCGAGATGGTAGACAGCGCCTTGAGTTTCGTCGCGCCGTCGAGCATGGCCGGGGTGATCTTCACGCTCGCGCCGATCGCGCCGTCCGCGTCCCTGAGCGCCGCGACGAACGCATCGTGTTGCGCGGCATCGACCTGCACGACCTCGGCATGCTCGCGCAGATACGCAAGCACATCGTCGGGCAGCGGCTTGTAGGCGACAATCGTCTTCATCAGCTTATTTTCCTTGCAAGGGTGAGGCGACGAGCGGTGCGGCGGCTGCCGGCTGCGGCTTCACGGCGAGCGTCAGAAGCACCGCGGCGACCAGCGCCACGCTCATGAACGCATAGGATGCAGCCGGCGAGCCGGTGGCGCCGTTCAGATAGCCGACCACGTACGAACCGACGAACGAGCCGAGCGCGCCCATGCTGTTGATCAAGGCCATCGCGCCACCGGCGACGTTCTTCGGCAGCAGCTCCGGCACGATGGCGAAGAACGGTCCGTACGGCGCGTACATCGCGGCGCCGGCGACGACCAGCAGGACATACGAAATCCAGAAATGCGTCGAGCCGATCGCATAGGACGCCGCAAACGCCACCGCGCCGATCAGCAGGAACGGCCAGACGAACACCTTGCGACGATTCAGTTTATCCGAAGCCCACGACGCACCCAACATGGCGATAGTCGCGGTCAGATACGGCAGCGCCGAGAGCCAGCCGGTTTCCACCATGCCGAGCGTCGAGCCGTTCTTCAGGATCGACGGCAGCCACAGCACGAAACCGTACACGCCGATACTCCAGCAGAAATACTGCGCGCACAGCTTGATCACCGCGGCGGAGCGGAACGCTTCGGCATAGTTGCGCACCGGCTTGATCGCGGCCTGTTCGGCACGCAAGACTTCGGCGAGATCGTCCTTCTGCTGCTGCGTGAGCCACGACACCTGCGCCGGCTTGTCCCGCACGATGAACCACCAGCACACGGCCCAGACGATGGCCGGGGCGCCTTCCGCAATGAACATCTGGCGCCAGCCGAACGAATGCACCAGATACCCGGACAGCACCGACATCCACAACACCGTGACCGGATTGCCGAGGATCAGGAAAGTGTTGGCGCGAGAGCGCTCGCGCTTGGTGAACCAGTTGCTGATAAAAATCAGCATGGCCGGCATCACCGCCGCTTCGACCACGCCGAGCAGAAAACGAATCACCATCAACGACGGGATATTGCTGACGATGCCCGTTAGCGCCGCGCAGCCGCCCCACAGGATCAGGCTCCAGAACACCAGCTTTTTTACGCTGCGCCGTTCGGCGTAGATCGCACCGGGGATCTGGAAAAAGAAGTAGCCGAGAAAGAACAGCGCCCCGATCAGCGACGCCAGCCCCTTGCTGATGCCGAGATCCTGGTTGATCCCGGCCGCGGCCGCGAAGCCGAAATTCGCGCGGTCGAGATACGCGAGGCTGTACGTGATGAATACGATCGGCATGATCGTCCACCAGCGGCGAATCGCAAGCGATGAGGTCATGGTTTGTCTCCTGTCCGTTGGATCGGGGTGCCGTCGGCTGCCGCGTACTGATACCCGCGTCTGCGGCATCTTGTTGTTATGCGTCGAGCGTTTTACGTCTAAGCGGCTAACTGCAAAGCTTGCGCCTCAGCCGACGCCGCTCAAAGCGGTGTCCGCGGCGCAGGCGTCGGCCTGCTCCAGCGCGTCGAGCTCGGCGCGGCTCGGCAGGCCTTCGGAATCGCCGATCACCTGGATCGCCAGCGCGCCGATCCGGTTGCCACGCGCCACGGCTTGCAGCAACGACCGTCCTTCCAGCAAGGCGCTAACCACGCCGACCGCGAAACCATCGCCCGCCCCCACGGTGTCGACCACTCTCGCGACCGGCTGGGAGGCGACCACGCCGGCCTCGTCCGCCGTGCGGTAGTAGGCGCCGCGCGCGCCGAGCTTGATGATGACGCCGCGCGCGCCGCGCTCCAGATAGAAACTCGCGATGTCCTCGGGCTTCGTGTACCCGGTCAGGATCTCGCCTTCGCCGATTCCCGGCAACACCCAGTCCGCCAGTTCGGCCAGCGCATTCAGGCCTTCGACCATCGCCGCGCGCGACGGCCACAGCGTCGGGCGCAGGTTCGGATCGAACGAGATCGTCTTGCCTGCCGCACGCATTTCCCGCGCCAGCAGAAAGGCCAGTTCGCGCGACGACGCGGAGATCGCGGGCGCCACGCCGGTCAGGTGTAGGTGACGCGCCGGCAGCACGTAGAACGGCGCGTAGTCGTCCGGCGACAGGTGGCTCGCCGCCGAGCCTTTGCGGAAATACTCGACCGCTGGGTCGCTGCCGTCGTCGCTTTTCGACTTCAGTTGAAAGCCGGTCGGATAGCGCTCGTCGGTCGTCACACGCTGCTGGTCGATACCTTCGTGGCTCAGGACTTCGCGGACGTACTGGCCGAACGAATCGTTGCCGACCCGGCTCATCCAGCCCACCTTGAAACCGAGCCGCGCGAGACCGATCGCCACGTTCAGGTCGGCGCCCGCGACGCGTTTGGTGAACCGGCCGACACCGGCGAGCGGGCCGGTTTCGGCGGCAACGAACATCGCCATCGCTTCGCCGTAGGTGATGACATCGAGAGTGGGGTTCATAGCGTTTCCTGATCGTACGGATTCATGCCGTGCACGGGGCCTGGCGGGTTGAGTCGGCCCATCACGCGGCAACCAGCGAGGCGACGTAGTGCGACGCGTCCGCTGCGACACGGCTCGTGTCGAACGGAAATTCGATACCGCGCGGCGCCTCGCGAGGCAAAAGCTGCAGGGTTCCCGCGAACAACGGATCGTCCGCCGCCGGAGCCACCGCAAAGCGCCGCGCGCCCTCGCCCGCGACCGCCTTGCAGTGGATGTATTCGACATGCGGCGCGAGTTGCCGCGCGGCTTCGAGGGGCGCTTCGCCAGGCCACTGCCAGTTGCCGATGTCGAACGTCATGCCCAGAATGCCGGCGTGTCCCTCGCGTTGCAACGCATCGAACAGGCCGGCGAACTGGACGATCAGTCCACCTTCGCGCAACTGGCCGTTTTCGACCACGAGGCGGGCGCGCACGCCCTGCAGGCAGGCGGCGATCCGGGCGCCATGGGCGTGGGCCGGAGCGCCGGCGGTGAAGTGGTCGAGCGCATGATCGGCATTGACAGGGCTGCCCGGTTTTTGCACATCAGCGCCGAAGCCGCCAAGCTGCAGTTTCACGAAGCGCGCACCTAGCGCATCCGCCTGCGTCACGGCTAGCCGCAAGGCGGCTTCGTCGAGCGCGCCGCTTGCCGTGTAGAGCGACACGGGCGTCGAGTAGACCGACCACAAGCCATGCGCCCCGATCGTTTCGCCGAGCGCACGCAAGGCCGGCAAGCTGGCCTGCGCCTCGGAGGCGAACAGCTCGCTGCGCACCTCGAAGGCCGCCGCGCCGGCGCGCGCCGCGACTTCTACCCAGGCCGCGTGGCCGTCGCGCCGGATCGCATCGGCGCCGAAAGCACTCGCGACAATCGCTATCTCGGACATTTGCTAATCACCCTGCTTTCTCTCGATTTCGCACAGATGGAACCGGTTCCATCTGATTATTTAAAAAAAGCGCCGATGCGCTTCTGTTACGAGATAGTGCTCCCTGAGCGAGCCTTGGCGCCATAGTGGAAATCCCTAAAACACGGGTGCAGGTTCGTGGAGCGTATCGTGCACGTTCCGGCGCAACAAGACTTCGCCCCACGCTGGGGTTCAAACGCAATCAGACCGCATCCTCGGCGGTCAGCGCCAGAAACCGCTCCACCACCCGCGACGGCGCGCTGGCGTGCGGGATCAGGATCGAGAAATGCCGTGTCAGCGGTTCAGGGCTGAGCGAGAACAGGCATAACGCCCCGCCCTCGTGGCGCATCGACATGGCCGACACGAAGCCGATTCCCATGCCCGCGCGCACCGCCTCTTTCACGCCTTCGACGCCGGCAATCTCGAGGGCGACCCGCATCGGCACGCCGGCACGCGCGAACGCCCGCTCGACCATCTGCCGCACGCCCGAGCCGGCTTCGCGCAGCACCAGCGGGTGCGCACCCAGCGCTTCCAGTTCGATCCGACCGGCCGCTGCGGCGGCGCCCGGAGCCGCGTCGCACCCGGCCGGCAAACCCTGCGCGAGCGGATGCGCGCGCGGCATGATCGCCACGATCTCATCCTCCCGCCACGGATGCACGGCGGTATCCGGTGGCAGATCGGCCCCGACCGGCCCTTCGACCATCGCGATATCGAGCGACGCCAGCGCCCCGACGATATCGGCGGTATTGCCGTCGACGGTATGCAGCGTCACCTCCGGATAGCGCCGGTGAAATCCGGCAATCAGATACGGCAACAGGTAGCTGGCCGGCGTCGTGCTCGCGCCGACGCGCAGCGTGCCGCGCTCCAGTCCGCGCAACGCATCGCGGTAGGCGTGCGCCTGCCGCCAGGTGTCGCGCAAACGGCCGGCGTAGCTGGCGAGCTGCTCGCCTGCCGGGGTCAGCCGCACCCCGCGGCCGTCGCGCTGATAGAGCGCCTCGCCGAACTCGTCCTGCAACTGGCGCAACTGCCCCGACACCGCCGGCTGCGACAGATGCAAGGCAACTGCCGCCCGGCTGATGTTGCGATGCTCGGCGACGGCGGCGAAAGTTATAAGCTGATCGGGGGTCATGGGAAGTAAATATCGTTTCAGCAGATAGTTTACGTCACAAATGACGATTTTTCATGTTGATATATTCAAACTAGGATAAGCGTACTCAATCAGAACCGCCTTCCAGGCGGGCACCCAAGCATCATGTCCACCGCCCAGATTCACGCCGCTCACGACCACGCCGTTTCCTCCACCCGAGGACAGCTCAACGGCATCCTGTTCGTCGCCCTGTTCGCCGCCGCCGTCACGCGCATCGCCGCGCTGCCGGCCATCGCCGGCCTCGGCCTCAGCCCGCTGATCGTCGGCATCGTTGCGGGCGCCCTGTACGGCAATGCGCTGCGCGACGGCATGCCCGCCAGTTGGGCGGCAGGCGTCAACTTTTCCGCGCGCAAGCTGCTGCGCATCGCCGTGGCGTTCTTCGGCCTGCGCGTGAGCCTGCAGGAAATCGCCCAGGTCGGCTTGCCGGGCTTTGTGGAATCGGTGTTGGTGGTCGTCAGCACGCTCACCATCGGCACGTGGGCCGGCATGAAGCTGATGAAGCTCGACCGCGACACCGCGCTCCTCACCGCCGCCGGCAGTGCGATCTGCGGCGCGGCGGCGGTGCTTGCCTTCGAATCGACGCTGCAATCGAAGCCGCACAAGAGCGCGATGGCGGTCGGCAGCGTGGTGCTGTTCGGCACCCTGTCGATGTTCCTCTACCCGATCCTGTTCAAGGCGGGCTGGCTGCATCTCGATACGGTCGGCGCGGGCCTGTTTTTCGGCGGCACGATTCATGAAGTGGCGCAGGTCGTGGGCGCGGCCAGCAACGTCAGCCCGGAAGCCACCCACATTGCGACCATCGTCAAGATGACGCGGGTGATGCTGCTGGTGCCGGTGCTGCTCGCGATCGGCGTGTGGCTCAACCGCCCGGCGCGCAGCGCGGCGCCAGGTGCGCAATCCGCTGTGCGGCATGCGCCGCGCAAGCTGGCGATTCCCTGGTTCGCGCTCGGCTTCCTCGGCTTCGTGGTGATGAATTCGCTGCATGTCCTGCCCGAAGCGGCCACCCAAACCCTGAACACGCTCGACACCTTCGCACTGACCATGGCCATGACGGCACTCGGCATCGAAACCCGCATTGCGCAGATCCGCGAAGCCGGCCCGCGCGCGCTCACCACCGGGCTGATCCTGTACGTGTGGCTGATCGGCGGAGGGCTCGGCATCACCTGGGCCGTGCAGCGCCTGCTTGGCTGATGCGCCGGCTTGAAGCACCATGTCGAAGCGCGAGGCTAACGCCGCGCGTCAGGCTACGAACCCCGCTGCGTGCGGGGTTTTGCGCATCGCGGTGCACAACGCCGCGCGCCCGGGCAGCATACTGGCCGTGCGCGCGACGCCCCGCGCCATCTGGACCAGCCGAATGAGGATCGATCGATGAGCTTTGAACTCTACTATTGGGACGGCTTGCAGGGTCGCGGCGAATTCGTGCGGCTCGCGCTGGAGGAAGCACGTGCTGACTACGTCGAGGTCGCACGCGGCGACGAAGCACAGGGCCTCGGCACCGGTGCGATGCTGGCCGTGATGCGCAGCCGGAGCGAGGCGTGCCCGCCGTTCGCGCCGCCGTTTCTGCGTGACGGCGAACTGCTGATCTCGCAGACCGCGAACATCCTCTTCTACCTCGGCCCGAAGCTCGGCCTCGCGCCCGCCGACGAGGGCCTGCGCTATGTGGCGAACGGCCTGCAACTGACGATTGCCGACGTCGTCACCGAAGTTCACGAGACCCATCACCCGCTCGCCTCCGGCCTCTACTACGAGGAACAGAAGGATGCCGCCAAGCTGCGCGCGCATGATTTCATCGACCAGCGCTTGCCGAAATTCATGCGCTACTTCGAGCGCGTGCTGCAGCAGAATCCGGCGGGCGACGCGCATCTGGTCGGCCCCGCGCTGACCTACGTCGACCTCTCGATGTTCCAGTTGATCGACGGTCTGCATTACGCCTTTCCGCGGGCAACCCGGCGTTTCGGCGAGCACTACCCGCGCCTCGCCGCGTTGCACGATGCGGTCGCGGCGCGCCCGAACATCGCGGCCTATCTGGCCTCGGAGCGGCGCCTCGCCTACAACGAGTCGGGCATCTTCCGGCACTATCCGGAACTCGACAAGGCCGTCCGGTGAGCGTCACGCAGGCCCCGACGGTTCATCGCGCCCGGCGCGGCGAGCGCGGGTTGCGCCGGTCCCAAACCGCCCCGTCGGGCCGCTCCCAGGCGCACCGCGCAATGCTATTCTTGCGCGCGGTTTCTCTCCACTCATCACCTGGCCTGCTGCCGTCGTGCTTTCATTCCTGCTGAAGCTGCGCACCCGCGCGCAAGAGATGTTCCGGCTGTCGGACGCCCACACGATGCTGGTCTGGTCGGTGGTGGTGGGCGTCGCGGGCGCGTTTGCGACCATCGCCTTTCGCGAGGCCATCTCGCTGCTGCAACTGGGGTTTGTCGGCCACTCGGGCAGCTTCGTGGAGATGGCGCGCGGCCTGCCGTGGACCGTGCGCATCTGCTTGCCCGCCGCGGGCGGCCTGATTGCCGGCTTCCTGCTGCTGGTCGCGCGCCGCCACGCGGACAAGAACGGCCACACCGACTACATGGAAGCCGTGGCGATCGGCGACGGCGTGGTGCCGGTGCGCCTGAGCTTCTGGCGCAGCGTCTCGTCGCTGTTCACGATCTCGAGCGGCGGCTCGATCGGCCGTGAAGGGCCGATGGTGCAACTGGCGGCGCTCGCCGCCTCGCTGATTGGCCGCTGGGTGCATTTCGACCCACCGCGCCTGCGTCTGCTGGTGGCCTGCGGCGCGGCAGCCGGCATCACCTCGGCGTATAGCGCGCCGATTGCCGGCGCCTTCTTCGTGACCGAGATCGTGCTCGGCTCGATGGCGATGGAAAGCTTCGGGCCGGTCGTGGTTGCCGCGGTGGTCGCGAACATCACCATGCGCGAGTTCACGAGCTACCGTCCGCCTTATGAGATGCCGGCGTTTCCGCCCATAGCCGGCCTCGAAGTCCTGCTGTTCGTCGCGCTAGGCGTGCTGTGCGGCGCAGCGGCGCCACAGTTCCTGCGCATGCTCGACGTCTCGAAGGCGGGGTTTCGCAAGCTGCCCTTGCCGCTCCCCGTAAGACTCGCGTTGGGCGGTTTTGTCGTGGGCATTCTGTCGGTCTGGTCGCCCGAGGTTTGGGGCAATGGCTACAGCGTCGTCAACTCGATCCTCCATTCGCCGTGGACCTGGACGGCGCTTGTCTTCGTGCTGGTCTTCAAGCTGATCGCCACCGCCGCTACTGCCGGTTCGGGGGCGGTAGGCGGGGTTTTCACGCCGACGCTGTTCGTCGGCGCGGTGGTCGGCTCGCTGTTCGGCCTCGGCATGCATGCGTTGTGGCCGCACGGAACCTCGGCGCCCTACGCGTACGCCATGGTCGGCATGGGCGCATTCCTCGCCGGCGCCACCCAGGCACCGCTGATGGCGATCCTGATGATCTTCGAGATGACGCTCAGCTATCAGGTCGTGCTGCCGCTGATGCTGTCGTGCGTGGTCGCGTATTTTGTGGCGCGCGCCATCGGCAAGACTTCGATGTACGAGATCACCCTGCACCGCAACCGCGAGGAACAGGAACGCGAGCGCCTGCGCGCCACCCAGATGCGCGAACTGATCCGCCCGGCCGAGACGGTGGTGACGCCCGCCGCGACGGTGCAGGACATGACGCGGGTGTTCCTCGAATATCCGGTGAAATATCTGTACGTGGCCGACGAGCACGGCGCATTCCTCGGCGTGGTCGCGCTGAAGGACATCACCTCCGACCTGCTGGAAAAGCGCGACACCGCGACGAAAACCGCCGCCGACTACCTTCAGGCGCACTTCGACGTGCTGACGCCCGATATGCCGCTCGGCGTCGCGCTGCAGCACTTCATGGCGTTCCAGGGCGAGCGGTTGCCGGTCATCGAGAGTCTCGCGCATCCGAAACTGGCCGGGGTCGTCTACAAGACCTCGCTGCTCGACGCCTATTTCCGCATGAATCCGACCCGCTAAACGCTTGCGGCACCGGGACCGGACTCACCTCGCGCCAGACGCCAGGCCCGGCGCCTGCCCGCGTGGCAAAGCGCGGCATCCGCCCTACAATGAAACGAGCAGCACGCCGCCTTGCGCGGCGCGGTTGAAACGCCGCAGCGGGCGCCCGCTGGCGCCGCGCGGCTTCGACCCGGAGCGAAAATGAGCGATCCATCCACCGATGCGGTGCGCCGCGATCAGGCGGGCTGGATTTTCGTGCATATCGAGGGCGAACCGTACGACCGCGGCGAACAGCACGGCCAGTTGCTCGCCGACGAAATCCAGAACGCGATCCGCACCGCGCGCTATCTCGCGAAATGGGACACCGGCGAAGAATTCGACACCTTCGTCAATGCCGCCGTGACCCAGTTCGCGCCTCGGCTCGACAGCGAATTCGCCGACGAAATCCAGGGTATCGCCGACGGCGCGAAGCTGCCGTTCGCCGAGGTGCTCGCCTGGAACGGCTACATGGATCTGCTGCAAAGCTGGTGGCCGAGCCACGTGGCCGCGCAGCAGCCGCGCCTCGGCATCAAGCCGTGGCGCGGACGGCGCGGCCATCACTGCAGCGCCTTTATCGCCACCGGCAACGCCACCCGCGACGGCCGCATCGTGATGGCGCACAACTCATGGGACCGCTACGCGGCAGGCGACGCCTTCAACGTGATCTTCGACATCGTGCCGGAAGCCGGTCACCGTATCCTGATGCAAGGGCTGCCCGGCTGCATTTCTAGCCTCACCGATTTCTGGATCAGCGCCGCCGGCCTGATGGTGACCGAAACTACGATCTCGAACTTCGCCGGCTATAACCCGGCCGGCGCGCCGGAGTTCTACCGCTCGCGGCGCGCTACGCAGTATGCGAACAGTATCGGCGAATGGTGTGAGATGTTCGCGATCGCCAATAACGGCGGCTATGCGAATAGCTGGCTGCTCGGCGACCTGAAAACCGGCGAAATCGCCCGCTATGAACTTGGCCTGCATTACTCCGGCTTCGAAAGCACCCGAGACGGTTTCTACAGCGGCTACAACACGGCGACCGACCTGAAGATCCGCAACCAGGAGTGCATCGGCGAAGGCGAGGACTATACCGACGTGCGCAAGAACGGCGCACGGCGGCTACGCTTCATGCAACTCGCCGAACTGCATCACGGCAAGATCGATGCCGAACTGGCGCGGCAGATGATTGCCGACCATCACGACGTGTATCTGGACCGCCGCGACAACCCCTGTTCACGCACCATCTGCGGCCACCTCGAACTGGACGACGCACGTTTCGGCGGCTCCGATCAGGGGCCGTTCAATCCGTGGGGCGCCAACGACGGCAAGGTGGTGGACAGCGAGATGGCGCGCGAAATGGCCTTCGACGCGCGCTGGGGCCACCCCTGCGGCAGGCCGTTCGACGCGCAGGCCTTCATGAAGCTCCATCCGCAGTGGAACTGGCTCAACGGCTATATGCAGGACCGTCCGTCGTGGCCGTGGACGCGCTTCGAAATTTTGCGTTAGGCGCCCGCATCGCTGCTCCCGACACAAGCGCCGCTTTTCTGCGATGATTGATGTAGACGGCATAAGCCCTCGCGGTCCTGCTCCGCGCTGTTATCGCCTTGTGGCGCTTTTTTTGCGGAAGTTGCAAGATTTGCCGTCTAAGATGGAAGAAGTGCGGCGCGTCGCGAGCGCGGCCGTACGAGGCGCACGCCACCCTGCGGCCGCAGGCATGGCACGGCGCTTGCTGCAGCCTGTGCGCTGCATGAGCAAAGGAGGTCGGGCGATGAAAACCTCGACACTAATGGTGATGGTCACGCTGTCGGCTTCGTGCTTCGCGGCGCCGGTTCATACCGCCCTCGACAGTACCGTCAATCGCGCGGCGGAACGCGCCAACGCAGCGCCGGTAGCGCCTGCCGCTCCCGATGTGGCCGTCACGGACGGGAACCGGCCGCAGCAGTGGGAGCATATCGCGCTGCCGAAATCGCGTCATCTGGAGCGCGGTCTGAATGCGCAGGACGAACATCTGCAAACCTGAGCGCCGTTTCGTGGCGGCGTTGCTCATGATGCAAACGACGCCCTCTGTGCTGCATGAGACAGGGGCGCCACGCAACCGCATAATAATCGTCACACCCATCAAGGAGCGCGTGCATGGCCAACCCGGCTATCCCTGGCGAATCACTGGATCTGCAGATCAGCGATGTGCTGCGCGAGCTCGTCTATCCGATCAACAAGGACGGCCTCGTCGATGCCGCGCGCGAAGCCGGCGTGAGCAATGAAGTGCTGGCCATGCTCGACGGCTTGCCCGAGCAGGACTATGCCGACATCGGCGCCGTAACCCGGCTGCTCGGCAGCAACTACGGCCCCGGACTCGGCGCCTGAACCTTTCAAGCGAATCATGAGCGTGATATTGAAGGCCCGCCGCGGCGCTGGCGCGGCCGCGGACTGGATCGACCGTGCGCCGCCAACGGGCGGCATCGAGCGCATCGAAGCGTTCTTTCATCACAACGCCTACGACCTGCACCGCCACGACACCTACGCGATCGGCCGCACGCTCGCCGGCGTGCAGAGCTTCCATTACCGCCGCAGCCTGCGTAATAGCGTGCCCGGCACCACCATGGTGCTGCATCCGGACGAAGCGCACGACGGCCAGGCCGGCACCGACGAGGGCTTTCGCTACCGCATGGTCTATGTGGAACCGGCGCTGTTTCAGCAGGCGCTGGGCGGCAAGCCGCTGCCCTTTATCGAAGGCGGAATTTCGCACGACCCGCGTCTGTTCGCTGCCACCGAAGGCCTGTTGCAGGCGCTCGACTGCGCGCTCGAGCCGCTCGAACAGGACGACGCGATTTTCGAGCTGGCCATGGCGCTCGACGCCGTAGCCGGCGGGTCGCCGCAAGCGGGCAAGCGGACGGCCGACTATCAGGCGGCGGAGCGGGCGCGCCAATACATTCACGATTCGCTCGACCACGCCGTGACGCTGGACGAACTGGCCATGGCGAGCGGGCGCGACAAATGGAGCCTGTCGCGCGATTTCCGTACGCTGTTCGGCACCAGCCCGCACCGCTATCTGACCCTGCGGCGGCTCGACCTGGTGCGCCGGCTCGCCACCGAGGGCCGGCCGCTGGCTGACGCCGCGGCCGCCGCCGGCTTCGCCGACCAAAGCCATATGACGCGGCACTTCACCAGCGCATGGGGCATCTCGCCGTCGCGCTGGCTGAAGATGCTGAAGCTTGCGGCGAGCTCCGGGCCCGCGCCGGGTCAGCACGCCGGTTGCCTCCCGGGCCGTTAGCGCGCTGCGCGCCGCTGGGTCCTGGCTATGCGTACCCTTCGCTCCGTCAGATCGCAATCTCGCCGCGTCTCGCACATTCGTACAAGACGATGTGGTACGGACACCGTACGCTCATCGACATCCTTTGCAACTACCCGGGAGTACAGCCATGTCGAGCACGCCGGCCAGCGCGGCCGCCGAGGCGCCGTACCGCGCCATCAATTTTGCGGACAAACTCGCGCTCATTCACGACCAATGGCAGCAGCGCGTGGTGGCCGAAATGAACGACTATCAGTTCAAGGTCGTGAAGATCGAGGGCGACTTCATCTGGCACGAGCACGCCGATACGGACGAGACTTTTATCGTGCTGGACGGCCAGTTGCGAATCGACTTTCGGGACGGCGCCGTGCACGTCAATGCAGGTGAAATGTTTGTCGTGCCGCGCGGCAAGGAGCACAAGCCGTATGCGGAGAAGGAAGTGCAGATGCTGGTGATCGAGCCGCGCGGCGTGCGCAATACCGGCGAGGAAGAAAACGAGCGGACCGCAGCGAACGACCTGTGGATCTGAGCGGTTGAAGCGGGACAGCGGCACCTGCTGACGCCGCGTGGCCCGCTTCAGGCTTTAACCTTCACACTGCGCTGGCGCTCAGCACGATTCACACCACACGCTTCACGCGTCATCGCTCTCGCGTCAGAGCGGCCGCGCCGCCACCGGCCTCGGCTCGCGAATGTAGTACAGATCCCACTCGCTCTCGGCGGTTTTGACGAAGCCGTGGCGCTGGTAGAAACGATTCGAAGCGCTCTCGCGCAATGCTCCCACCTTGACCGGCAACACATGGGCGTCGGCATCGGCCAGCACGGCATCGAGCACGGCTGCGCCGACGCCCTTGCCCTGGTGCGCGGGAACGATATACAGATGATCGAGCAGCAGATGATCGGACTCGGGCCTGACCAGCACAAAGCCGGCCCTCTCGCCATCGACGAGAATGTAGTGGCAATACGCGGGGTCGAACGAAGCGAGAAACCGCTCACGCGCACGCACCGGATCGAAACGGCCGATCCGCTCCAGACTCTCGCGCATGGCATCGATACGGATTTGCACCAGCGTGTCTGCGTCGTTGCGGGTGGTACTGGCGAAAGTTACGTTCAATTCGTCATGCTCCTCGATAGCGTAGGCGGACGTGGCGTGGATAGCCGGGGGCATTCGTTGCGTCCGCGCCGACCCGCAGTATCGCCCGATTGCCGCAACACGCTCAAGGGCGGGTCCTTCGCGCAATGCCGGCTTCATTCACGGCCGCACTTCACCTAGCCACGCCGAAAGCGGCCTGAACCAGTGAAACGCGGCACGTCGACGTGCGCCGCACTGCGCGTGCTTGTGATGGGTCTCACTCGCCTTCCACCTGTAGCGAACCGGTTCGTATTTGCGCGTTCTGCGCACACGTTTGTAGCCGCGCACACGTTGTAGAGAAATACGCTTTTCATAAAGTCCACGGCGAGATTGAGCGCTTTTCCTCCTACGGTCACTGAAAATCACAGCCTGGCCCTTGCTTCGTCGCGTTGCCGCCCCGACAAACGCAGCGCGGGCAGTTTGCCGAATTGGGTCTGATCGATGAGCAGGAAATTGCCGCCGGGGACTTCGGTAAAGATGAGCAATGCCTGTGTCAGGCGCTCACTCAGTTGCTGTGTCGAGAATCCAACTGACAGGGAAACGATCTCTTCCCTGTTGATCCACACCGCGGGTGGCCTGCCTGCCGCTTTCATGTGTTTGATGATGATCCGGGCAACATCCGATGCTGATGTCATGGCTTTTGGTTCGCTCATTGCACTCCCGTCTGTGCTCACCGTTATTGTCGTTCTGCACCCGGCGCAGTCGCGCTCACCGTGTTCGCCCGATGAACCCCGGTTAATGCTCTGCCGCTAACCAGGGAAATGTTTTCGGCCGCACGGGATAGACGTTTGAGGTACGAATTTTCTTTGCGGGATGGATTATCGATCGGCATCACTGGCACATGCATTTGCCAGAGGGCCAAAATCCTTTGCTCGAGGGAAGTTTTTTTGATATCGCGCCGAAGAGCGGAAGGCACCTGCAATGCCCGTTTCTCCTCCCGCTGTGACACCTCCGCTGTGCCCCGCTTACCTGTCGCACCCGACTCGCTCTGCTGCGTCGGATCGGTGAAGGCTTGCGGCGCTTCGCACGTGGCTGAGCGGTTGGATCTGCATCGAAATGCACTTTGCCGCGTACACCTTCATCGGCCTTCCGGGTGCTTTGGGCGCTACGGCAGATGCAATCGGTACGGCCGCGCTGATCTGGTGTGCCCAGCATTTTGCTGGTCGATGGACGCGAAACCGGGGCATTCGAGTAGCCCGGGTGATGTTCTGGACCCGCGCGGCCGTTTATAGGCTGTATATCGGCCTTGCAGAGTGGCCCCGCGGCCCGCGTTGCCGAGAATGGCTGCTGCCTGTCGGCATGGGGAAGCACGAAGGCGGCGAGATGTCGAGTCCGCTGACATTTCACGACGACATGACGAGCGCGGGCGACACGAATTCAGTCACGCCGCGGTGAGTGCCTGCGCGATGACGAACTGCATCGTGGGTCAAAAAAACCCAATAAGCAGCCGGACTTATTGTGTTTTTTAACCGACTCTTGCGGACAGCGGTTCCGCCATGCGCGTAGTCCGGGACACCTTGCGCGAGGCCTCAGTCGCCGCGGTCGTTACCGTGGCCGTCCCATGCGCGACTTCCGCCGCCTCATCCAGATTGCCCAGGTCGTCGAACTCCGGCCGTGCGGGCACGCGCTCGGCCACTGCGCGCTTCGCTTGCACCACACGCGGCGCCGCAGCCGGCGCAGCCGCTGCGTCACCCGGAAGATACGGCGCCGTCTGGCTGAAATGCTCGACCAGATGATCGATGAAGGTCCGCACCTTGGCCGGCAAGTGATGACGGCTCGGATAGGCAATCGTGACCTCGACCTGCGGCAAACGATAATCGCCCAGGAGGCGCACCAGCCTGCCGCGCTCGAGGTCGCGGCCAATCAGATAGCTCGGCAGGATGGCGATACCCATGCCAAGCAGTGCGAACTGCCGGAGCATCTCGGTGTTGTTTGCCACGATCGCGTTGGTCGGGCGCACCCGCACTTCGCCGCGGCCGTCGGCGCAGGTGAACACGCGCTCATCGCCGCCGTATTCCGCCGGCAGCGAAAGGCTTGGATGATCCTGCAGATCTTCGGGACGGTTCGGCCTGCCGTGTTTCTGCAGGTACTCGGGGGTCGCGCACACGGTCATGTGGCCGGTCGTCAGGCGCCGGGTGACGATGCTCGCGCTGCGCATCTGCCGCGCGATCAGCACCCCGACGTCGAAGCCTTCTTCGACCAGGTCGACGTGGCGGTCCACCAGCGTGACATCGGGAATCACGTCCGGATAACGCTGGGCGTACGACTGCAGCACCGGCGCGAAGTTATGCAGTCCGAACACCACCGGGGCGACGATGCGCAAGGTGCCGACCGGTTCGTGATTGCGCGCCACCACCATCTGCTCGACGCCTTCGAGATCGTCGAGGATCGGCCGAACCCGTTCGAGGTAGACCCGGCCCGACTCGGTCAGCGACTGGCTGCGGGTCGTGCGGTTGAGCAATCGCGTGCCGAGCCGTTCTTCGAGGTCGGCCACGTGCCGCGTGACAACGGCGGTGGAAATACCCATCACACCGGCGGTACGGGCAAAACTGCCGAGGTCGGCCACTTTGACGAAAACGCGCATCGACTGCAAATGATTCATGGAGCCACTCCTGCCGCTAGTAAAGCCACCCTATCTCTTGAATTGGATTGTATCGAGCGCTCATGGCCCAATCCTGACCTGAAGATGACAAAACGGTCAGATTGGCGATGCAGGTTGAATTAAACGGAGTTGCGCGCAGTTCGCAGTGCGAAGGCGGCATGAGCGGCAGTGGCTCAGGCCCGAAAAAATACGTGCCAGGGAGAGCCGATTGGGTGCCCGTCAGACTAGGTGAAAACCCTAATTCAAGGTATTATTGAGGGCGAAAGGAAGATATCGCCATGCCACATCGTTTTCAGGTTTTTGAAAGAATTGCGTTTTCGCTGGTCGTGCTGTCCGCAGTAGCCTGCTCTGCCTTCATCGCCTACGAAACCGATCCCGAGGTCCGGCAAGTTCTGCACGCCGGCAAGACTGCGCTGCAATGGAGCGGCGAGTATTCGTTCGTTTGCGCGTCCCCGGTCACGGACGCCTGCGCCACTCTCCCGGTCGACTGAGCCGGCCGCGCAACGCGCCCGGCTCCACGTCCCAGCCCCGCCTTACTGCTGCGGATCGCGCCCAAACACCACGCGCGAGAAGAACCCCGCCAGCACCGCCTCGGCCGTCTCGGCCGGAACGTTGCGTGGATCGATCGTGTGGAAGAACTGCACGCCTTCGCACAAGCCCATCAAACCCATCGCCAGCGTTTCCGCCGGCAGCAGCAGCGGCGTGCCCGCGCGCGCCGAAAACGCGCGGATATATTCGCTCATCTGCCCCAGCTTATCGTGCAGGAAAGCATTGAAATTTGCCCGGAAGCGGCTGTCACGCGCGGCCAGCAGCTTCGCCTCCATCCATAGCAGGAAGCATTTGTCGTCGCGCGGCAGATTGCTGTAGTACTCGAGCACGCGCGCTTCCATCGTTTCGCGCGTCGCCCCTTCTTCGAAGATGCTCTCCAGCGCCGCCTGCATCTCCTCGTGGTCGCGCCTGAGCAACTCGAGGAACAGCTCCGGCTTGCTGCCGAAATTCGAGTAGAACGCTCCTCGCGTGTATCCCGCCGCCTCAGCGATGTCTTCGACACTCGTGGCGACGAACCCTTTCTTCATAAAAATGGCTTGCGCGGCATCGAGCAACCGCAGACGCGTCTGGTCTTTGCTCTGTTCGCGTGTGAGTCTTTGGCGTTTCATGCTGGATAGTTTAGCACCTGAAAGAATTCACATACGACTATACATTCGGATACATGTATGTATTAGAATGCAGCCAATCATCTAAAGCAACAGTCTTTTGCATGTGCTGTCTCAAACGTGCCTCGCTGGCTAGCCGTTGCGGCTTGCCGTGTTCGTTCGCTGTCTCCTGATTGGGGTAATTGTGAATCGTCCCGGTTGTAACGCATCGCATCCGATGCGCAAGCACTCTCATCCGCATCCTCGTTCCGCTCCCGCACGCCGCATGGCCTACGCCCTCGCACTGGCCGGTCTCGTCATGCTGGGCGCATGCCACCAACAGCAGGCGGCCGCCCCTGCGCCGCGCCCCGTAGTCGCCGTGGCGGTGCATGCGGACGGCAGTCCGGTGTCGGCATCGCTGCCTGGCGAAGTGCAGGCACGCTACTCGACGCCGCTGTCGTTCCGGATTGCCGGCAAGATCATCGAGCGGCGCGTGCGGCTCGGCGACACCGTGAAAATCGGCGAGATCGTCGCCCGCCTCGACCCGGCGGATGCGCAAAAGAGCGCCGCCAGCGCGCAGGCGCAACTCGACGCCGCCCAGCACAGCCTCGTCTACGCCAAACAGCAACTGGACCGCGACCAGGCACAGGCGCACGAAAACCTGATCTCGGCCGCGCAGCTCGAACAGACCACCAACGCCTACGCCTCGGCGCTGGCCCAGCGCGACCAGGCAGCGCAGCAAGCCGCGCTGCAGAAGAACCAGTTGCAGTACACCGACCTGCCCGCGGATCACGCCGGCGTCATCACGGCCGAAGATGCGCAGACCGGCCAGAACGTATCGGCCGGACAAGCCGTCTACAACCTCGCCTGGAGCGGCGATGTCGACGTGGTGGTCGACGTGCCGGAAAGCACGCTCGCCGCGCTCGCCATCGGGCAGACCGCCAGGGTCACGATGTCGGCGCTGCCGGGCCGCACCTTCAACGCCCGCGTGCGCGAGCTTTCGCCCGCGGCCGACCCGCAAAGCCGTACTTATCGCGCGAACCTCACGCTGCTCAGTCCCGGTCCGGACGTGCGGCTCGGCATGACGGCCGATGTCGCGCTCAGCGCCGGCACGGCTGCGAGCGATCCGGCGGCCTCGTTCACGCTGCCGTCCACCGCGCTGTTCCACGACGGCAATGCGCCCGCCGTATGGGTCGTGACCGGCAACGACAACGTGCTCGAGCTGCGCCACGTGCAGATCACGCGCTATAACGAGCGCACCGTCGCGATTGCCGGCGGCCTCAAAGACGGCGAGCGCGTCGTGCTGCAAGGCGTGCACACCGTTACGGCTGGCGAGAAAGTCCATCCGATCGCCCCGTTGCATCCCGAGGACTTCGCTTCATGAGCACAACCCATGAAAACGAAGAGGGACGCTTCAACCTGTCCGCATGGGCGCTGCGCCATCAGGCGCTGGTGGTGTTCCTGATTGCGCTCGCCACCGCGTTCGGGATCCTCGCCTATACGAAGCTCGCACAATCGGAAGACCCGCCGTTCACGTTTCGCGTGATGGTGATCCGCACGTTCTGGCCGGGCGCGACCGCCCGCCAGGTGCAGGAGGAGGTCACCGACCGCATCGGCCGCAAGCTGCAGGAAACGCCGTATATCGACTTCGTGCGCAGCTATTCGCGCCCCGGCGAATCGCTGATGTTCTTCTCGATGAAGGACTCCGCGCCGGTGAAGGATGTACCGCAAACCTGGTACCAGGTGCGCAAGAAGGTCGGCGACATCGCCAACACCTTGCCGCCGGGCATTCAGGGGCCGTTCTTCAACGACGAGTTCGGCGACGTCTACACCAATATCTACACGCTTGAGGGCGACGGCTTTTCGTCCGCGCAACTGCACGACTACGCGGACCAGTTGCGCACCGTGCTGCTGCGCGTGCCGGGCGTGGGCAAGGTCGACTATTTCGGCGACCCCGACCAGCACATTTACATCGAGATCGCCAATACGCAGTTGACGCGCCTGAACGTCTCGCCGCAGCAGCTCGCGCAGGCCATCAACTCGCAGAACAGCGTCTCGCCGGCCGGCACCTTGACCACCTTCGACGACCGCGTGTTCGTGCGTCCCACCGGCCAGTTCAAGGACGTCAACGCGCTCGCCGATACGCTGATCCACATCAACGGCCGCTCGTTCCGCCTCGGCGATATCGCCACCATCAAACGCGGCTACGACGATCCGGTGTCCACGCAGATGCGCTACGACGGCAAGGCCGTGCTCGGCATCGGCGTGACGATGCAGCCCGGCGGCGACGTGATCGAGCTCGGCAAGGCGCTCGATCAGCAGTCGGCCACTTTGCGCTCGTATCTGCCGGCCGGCCTCAAGCTCGTCGAAGTGTCGAGCATGCCGCACGCGGTGGCGAAGTCCGTCGACGACTTCCTGGAAGCGGTCGCCGAGGCGATCGCGATCGTGCTGGTGGTGAGCCTCGTGTCGTTGGGCGTGCGCACCGGCATGGTGGTCGTGATCTCGATTCCGATCGTGCTCGCGGTCACCGCCCTGTGCATGTATCTGTTCGATATCGGCCTGCACAAGGTCTCGCTCGGCACGCTCGTGCTGGCGCTCGGGCTGCTGGTGGACGATGCGATCATCGCGGTCGAGATGATGTCGGTGAAGCTCGAACAGGGCTGGAGCCGCGCCCGCTCCGCCGCGTTTGCCTACACCAGCACCGCATTTCCGATGCTCACCGGCACGCTCGTCACCGTCTCGGGCTTCCTGCCGATCGCGCTGGCCAAATCGAGCACCGGCGAATACACGCGCTCCATCTTCGAAGTGTCGGCCATCGCGCTAATCGCCTCGTGGCTCGCCGCCGTGGTGTTGATTCCATTGCTCGGCTATCACATGCTGCCGGAGCGCAAGCGCCAGGCACACGAAGCGCACGACTACGAGCACGACATCTACGACACCCGCTTCTATTCGCGCCTGCGCGGCTGGATCAGCTGGTGCATCGAACGGCGCTTCATCGTGCTGGCGATCACCGTCACGCTGTTCGTGATCTCGCTGGCCGGCTTCTCGCTGGTTCCGCAGCAGTTCTTCCCGAGTTCGGACCGGCCCGAGTTGCTGGTGGACGTGCGGCTGCCCGAGGGCGCCTCGTTCGAGGCGACCTTGCGCCAGGCGCAGCGGCTCGAAAAGGCGCTGGTGGGCCGTCCGGAAATAGACCATTCGGTCGACTTCGTCGGCAGCGGCGCGCCGCGCTTTTACCTGCCGCTGGACCAGCAATTGCAGCAGCCGAATTTCGCGCAGTTCGTGATCACCGCGAAGTCGGTCGAGGACCGCGAGAAGCTTGCGCAGTGGCTCGAAACGGAATTGCGCAATCAGTTCCCGGCGATCCGCACGCGTTTGTCGCGCCTTGAAAACGGCCCGCCGGTCGGCTATCCGGTGCAGTTCCGCGTGAGCGGCGACGACATCGCCACGGTGCGCTCGATTGCCGAACGCGTCGCCGCGACGATGCGTGCCGACCGGCGCACCACCAACGTACAGTTCGACTGGGACGAGCCGGCCGAGCGCTCGGTGCGCTTCGAGATCGACCAGAAGAAGGCGCGTGAGCTGGGCGTCACCTCCGACGACGTGTCGAGCTTCCTCGCCATGACGTTATCGGGCTATACGGTCACGCAGTACCGCGAACGCGACAAGCTGATCAGCGTCGACCTGCGCGCGCCGAAGACCGAGCGGGTCGATCCGGCGCAGCTCATCACGCTGGCCATGCCGACGCCGAACGGTCCGGTGCCGCTCGGCACGCTCGGCCACATGCGCTACGACCTCGAGTACGGCGTGATCTGGGAACGCGACCGCCAGCCGACCATCACCGTGCAATCGGACGTCACGGCCAACGCGCAAGGGATCGACGTGACGCATAGCGTCGACAAGGCCTTGAGCCAGATCCGCGCGACGCTGCCGGTCGGCTATCGCATCCAGATAGGCGGCTCGGTCGAAGAAAGCGGCAAAGGCCAGGCGTCGATCAATGCGCAGATGCCGATCATGATCATCGCCGTGCTGGTGCTCCTGATGATCCAGTTGCAGAGTTTTGCGCGCGTGCTGATGGTGGTGCTGACCGCGCCGCTCGGCCTGATCGGCGTGGTCGCGACGCTGCTGCTGTTCGGCAAGCCGTTCGGCTTCGTCGCGATGCTCGGGGTGATCGCGATGTTCGGCATCATCATGCGCAACTCGGTGATTCTGGTCGACCAGATCGAGCAGGACATCGCTGCCGGACACAAACGCTTCGACGCCATCGTGGGCGCAACGGTACGGCGCTTCCGGCCTATCACGCTGACGGCAGCCGCCGCCGTGCTGGCGCTGATTCCGCTGTTGCGCTCGAACTTCTTCGGGCCGATGGCGACCGCGCTGATGGGCGGCATCACGAGCGCCACGGTGCTCACGCTGTTCTATCTGCCCGCACTCTACGCAACCTCCTTCAGGGTGCGCAGCGACGAACGCGATCCGCCGGAAGACGCGGCGCACGCGTCGCACTCGGGAAACTGACCATGGCCAATCCTGTTTTCAAACGTACCGGACCTGCGCGGACGCTGGTTCTCAGCGGCACCGCCCTCGCCCTCGCGGCCTGCTCGTTCGGGCCGAACGGCAACCCGCCGGCCATGCCGCAGCCGGCCCACTACGGCACCGAGCCGCAGGTCACCGAAACGGTGCCCGCGCAAGGCGTGACCCAGCAGTTCGTAGTGGGCGCGAAGCCGGTGCCCACCTGGTGGCGTCTTTATCAATCGGACGACCTGAATGCGCTGGTCGATGAAGGCCTGCGCAACAGCCCCACGCTCGCGGCCACCGACAAGAGCCTGACGGCCGCGCGCGAGCAGTTGCGCGCGCAGGTCGGCAGTTCGATGCTGCCTACCGTCGATGCGGTGGCCCAGCCGGCAAGGCAACGCGCGCTGGCGATTCCCGAACAGGGGCCGAACACGTTCCTCTACAACACGTTCGTCGGCGAGTTGCAGGCTCACTACACGATCGACCTGTTCGGCGCGTCGCGGCTCGCCAACGCCGCCCTCGCGTCGCGCGTCAACGTGCAGGTGTTCCAGTTGGAATCGGCGCGGCGCGCGCTGGCGGCCAACATCGTCACCGCGGCGATCACCGCGGCCGCGCTGCATGCGCAGATCGACACCACCGAGCGCCTCGTCACGCTGACCAACGAAGACGCGCGCGACATGGCGCGGCGCTACGCGCTCGGCGCGGTATCGCATGCCGACATGCTGAACGCGCAACAGAGCGCCGCGTCGCTGTCGGCCAGCTTGCCGGGCTTGAAGCAACAGTGGAACACGACGCGGCATGCGCTCGCGGTCCTGCTCGGCCGCACGCCCGACGCGGCGCCGGCCGATCTCGATCTGGCGCAGTTGCATGTGCCGGGGCAGGTGCCGGTGGTCGTGCCGTCGGAACTGCTGCGCGCCCGTCCGGACATCCAGGCCGCCGACGCCGCCCTCAAGGCGGCGGCAGCGGAAGTCGGCGCCGCTACGGCGCAGATGTACCCGAGCCTGTCGCTGACGGCGTCGATGGGGCAAGGCGGCTTTAGCTGGCCGGCGGCAGTCTCCGGCGCCGGTGCAATCTGGGCGGTGGCCGGTTCGCTGTCGCAGCCGATTTTTCACGGTGGAGCCTTGTTGGCGCAACGCCGGGCGGCGCAGGCCACCTACGACGCCACCACCGAGCAATACAAGCAGACGGTGCTGACGGCGTTCCAGAACGTGGCCGATACGCTCGCCGCGCTCGAACACGACGCCCAGGCGCTCGATGCGGCAAACGTTGCGGCGCGGGCCGCACAGGGGATTTCGGATGAGACCGCGGCGCGCTATCGGCTCGGCGCCGTACCGGTGTCGGCGGCGCGTTCGAGCGAGCAGCAGTTCCGCAATGCGCAGCTCGATGAGATCCGCTATACCGGCGCACGCCTGACCGATACGGCGGCGCTGTTTCAGGCGATGGGCACGCCGCCCGTGGATGGAGCGGCTGACGCAGGGTCCAAGGGAACTGCGGCTGCTACAGGAGCCTCAGGTGACCCGGGGACTGCCGGTGCGGTAGGAACAACCGGCGCCCAAGGAAAGGCACCGGCGGCGGCCGCTTCGATGTCCGTCCCGGCGGCGGCGCAGTCCGAAGGCGCTGCCCCGGGCTAAGCGCGGTGCATGCGCAGCTAGGGCGCGCTTGCGTCCTGGCTGACCCTTCGCTTCGTCAATACACCGCCGGCTCCCCCACCGGCCGGTTCTTGAAGCGCTTGTGCACCCAGTAGTACTGGTCCGGAATCCGCCGCACCTGGGTTTCGAGGAACTCGGTAATCCGGCGCGCATCGACGGTACTGTCGGCCGACGGGAAATCGCTTAGTTCTTCGAAGATCGTCAGTTTGTAGCCGCGATAGTCCGGCAACACCTCGGTGACGAACGGCACGACCCGTGCGTTGCCCGCCTTGGCAAGCCGCGACACCGAGGTTAGCGTGCACGCAGGCACCCCGAAGAACGGCACGAACACCGAGTCGCGCAAACCGAAATCCATGTCCGCGGCGAGCATCACCGGCTTGCCGTCGCGCAGCACCCGCAGCGCCCGGCGCACGCTGTCGCTGCGCGGAATCATCTCGGTGCCGAAACGGGCGCGCTGACGTTTGGCCATCTCATCGAACAGCACGTTCGACATCGGCGTGTACAGCGAAGCGACCGGATGACGCGTCGAATACATCATGCAACCGGCCTCGATCCCTACGAAGTGAAAGCCGACAAAAATGGTCGGCCGCGCATGGGCTTCCGCCAGGTCGATCGCGCTCTCCACTTCCACCAGCCGCGAGATCACGCGCGCATTGCCGAACCATTGCGGTCCGCGCTCGACATAACTGCGAATCACATGGCAAAAGTGTGCGCGCGCAAGACGCTCGCGCTCCGCGTCGCTCATGTCGGGAAAGCACAGTTTCAGGTTGGTGTGGACGACCCGGCGGCGCGTGCTCGGAATGCGGTAAAGCAGCGCGCCGATGCCGGTGCCGAGGCGCGCGAGCACGCCGTATGGCAGGAGCGCGAAGACGCGCAGCAGTCCTGTCATCAGATAGATGAGTATTCGGCTTTTCACGAGAAGCAATCCCGGTTGAGAACGTGTAGCAAACACCTCGTCCGCGGCAAGCCGAAGCGGCCGGGGTGAAGTGACATACGCGCGCGTCGAAACCGGGTACCGCGCTGCGCCAAGGTGAGAAAGCGGAATATCTCGCATTGATGCGAGACGGGAGTTTGCAAATCAGCTACGCATAGTAAACCGGATTTGACCGGTTCGGAACGTTACATTGTAGGAATTACATTACGGCGTATTGATGCTGCTCCGGTGGGCGCTCAGGCCGGCCGCGCGTGCGGTTGCGGCCCGGCCGTTCCACCTGCTCGTCAGGGCTTGTTCGATTCGAACAGGTCCATGATCTGTTGCTTCTCGTTGGTTGTCACGGTTGGCGGCGTCATGCCCGCCGGACCGACACCGCCCACGGCGTCGCTCGCCCCGGCGAGCGGATTGGCCGAGTCGAGGCCGATGCTGGCGACGAAGCCATTGCCCGGCGTGACATCCGAATAGAACAACTCGCCGTCGACGCTCGCGACCGTATCGGGCATGGCGGGCTCGGCCTGCGGCACGCCGCGCAGCGCGCGGCCCATGTAGTCGACCCAGATCGGCAACGCCAACTGGGCGCCGAACTCGCGGCTGCCGAGGCTCTTCGGCTGGTCGTAGCCCATCCACGCCACCGCCACCAGCGATTGCTGGTAGCCGGCGAACCAGCCGTCCTTGGCGTCGTTCGTCGTACCGGTCTTGCCTTGCAGGTCGGAACGCTTCAGCGCATTGGTGCCGGCGCCGGTGCCGGCCGTGGCCACCGAATGCAGCAGGCTGTTCATGATGTACGCGTTACGCGGATCGATCGAACGTGGCGCGTCGCGCCCCGCGACGAGCGGCTGCGCCTTCGAGATCGGCTCGCCGCGCGCGTCGGTCACTTCCGCGATCAGGTAAGGATTGACCCGATAGCCGCCGTTTGCGAACACCGAGTATCCGGCCGCCGATTGCAGCGGCGTGACGAGCCCCGCGCCGAGCGCCATCGGCAGGTACGGCGGCGTCTTGTCGGCATCGAAGCCGAAGCGTTGCGTAACGAAGTCCTGCGCGTACTTGGTGCCGATAAACGACAGAATGCGGATCGACACGAGGTTCTTCGACTTCTCCAGCGCGAGGCGCATCGGCATCGGACCGTCCGGCTGGTCGTCGTCCTTCGGCTCCCATGCGTCGCCCCCCGGCGAGCTGGGCGGGAAATAGAGCGGCGCGTCGTTGATGATCGTCGCCGGTCCCAGTCCCTTGTCGAGCGCGGCCGAATAGATGAACGGCTTGAAGCTCGAACCCGGCTGGCGCCATGCCTGGGTCACGTGGTTGAACTTGTTCTTGTTGAAGTCGAAGCCGCCGATCAGCGCGCGAATCGCGCCGTCCTGCGGGGTGAGCGACACCAGCGCGCCTTCCACTTGCGGCAACTGCGTGATCTGCCAGTTGCCCTTGTCGTCGGCGACGAGGCGCACGATCGAGCCCGGCTTGATGCGCTGCGCCGCCGAGGCGCGCGCGCTGAGCGCGGTGGCGACGAAACGCAGGCCGTCGCCGTTGATGGTCGCCTCGGTGCCGTCGAGGAACTGCGCCTGCACTTCCTTCGGGCTCGCCGCGGTCACGACGGCGGCGACGATCTCGCCGTTGTCCGGGTGATCGGTGAGCGCATCGTCGATCGCCTGATCGCGATCGTCGCCGGGCGGCGGCAGTTCGACGAAGCCTTCCGGGCCGCGATAGCCGTGGCGGCGTTCGTAGTCCATCACGCCTTTGCGTACCGCATGGTAGGCCGCGTCCTGATCCGCCGAGTCGATCGTGGTGATCACGTTCAGACCGCGCGTGTAGGTCTCGTCCTTGTACTGCGCGTACATCATCTGCCGGACCATTTCCGCCACGTACTCGGCATGCACGCTGTACTCGTTGCCGGGGTTCTTGGTGTGAATTTCTTCCTTGACCGCCGCGTCGTACTGATCCTGCGTGATGTACTGCAGATCCAGCATGCGCTTGAGAATGTATTCCTGACGGATCTTGGCGCGCTTCGGATTGACCACCGGGTTATACGCCGACGGCGCCTTCGGCAAGCCTGCGAGCATCGCGCATTCGGCCAGCGAGAGGTCCTTCAGGTCCTTGCCGAAGTACACGCGTGCGGCCGCCGAAAAACCATAGGCGCGCTCGCCCAGATAAATCTGGTTCATGTACAGCTCGAGGATCTGGTCCTTGGTCAGCGCCCGCTCGATCTTGTAGGCGAGCAGCATTTCGTAGATCTTGCGCGTGTAGGTCTTCTCGCTCGAGAGGAAGAAGTTGCGCGCCACCTGCATGGTGATCGTGCTCGCGCCCTGCGAGGCGCCGCCGTGCAGCAGGTCGGCCGAGCCGGCGCGCAGGATGCCGACGAAGTCGACCCCGCCGTGCTCGTAAAAGCGGTAGTCCTCGATCGCCAGCACCGCCTTCTTCATCTGGTCGGGAATGTCCTGGAAGCGCACGAGGTTGCGTCGCTCCTCGCCGAACTCGCCGATCAGCACGTGGTCCGCGGTGTAGACGCGTAGCGGCACCTTCGGACGGTAGTCGGTGAGCGCGTCGAGCGACGGCAGTTGCGGCCCCATCACCACGAGCGCGTAGCCGAGGATCAGCGCCCCGACGATCAGAACGGTCGCCACGAGGCCCACGAACGTCAGCGCGATGCGCGCGCCCAGCGAACGGCGGCGCGGCTGGTCGCGCGCGGCATCGTTGCGTCCTGGGTTGCCGTGGTAGGGATCCCGGTCTGCACCACCCGGAGAACTTGAGGATTGCGGTCGTTTGATGATTGGCATGACTCGAATAGTTGGCGCATGACGAAGCGCCTCTTGGCGGGCGGCGACCACTGCCGCGCGGCCCAACGCCCCGGCTGGCCGTACGGCGCGCCCGGATAGATCTGGCCCGGATGAGGGCCTCGCGCAACGTAACAGCGCATTTTAAAGAAATCAGACGCGGCCCAAGATGATTTTTTTGTAAGAATTCCCTTCGGGATGCCTCCCCCAGGTCCGTGACAGCGCGGCCGCGCGGCTCGCCACGAGGTTATGCACAGAAAATGTTGAAAGGCCTGTGGACAAGCGCGCCGAAAGCGGTCCAACCCTTTGATGTCACGGGATTTTCATGCGCCGCCCGTTTCGCATCGAAGCAACTCGCCTTATGATGGACTCGTCCGCGCGGGGAAAGCGCGGCCGCGCGCAAAAATCAGCCGTTCGACGCCAACAAGTACGCGAGCAGATCATGAACAAGCCCAGCGAACGCATCGTCGTATTCGTCACACCTGCCCAGAAACGCGCCATTGCCGCCAGTGCGGAGGAACTCGGCATCAGCGTCAGCGAGCTGATGCGGCGTGCGGTGCTGAGCTTCGGCGCGACCAGCGAACCGGTGAAGGCGGCGAGCATCGTCGACAGGCTGCGTGCGCCGCGTGAGCCGGACGCGCTCAACGAAGCGCTGCAGCGGGTCGCACGCGGCACCCGTGATGCGCAAGCCTCCCTGTCCGCCGCGCCCAGCAAGGACGGCGCCGCAGCGGAAGCACCGCACACGGCCGACGCCCCGTTGCTGCCCGCCGACGTGCTCGCCGCGCTGGTGCGCACGCCCGAAGAAGAACAGGCGCTCGAGGAAGCCGAGGCGGTGGCGCGCGTCGCTGCGGCGAGAGCGGCGCCAGTTGCCCCGCAGCACGATGCACCTACGACGCTCGCGGCACCCGTTCTGCATCAACCTCCTGCGGCGCCCACGCCGCGCCGGCGTGTGCGCATCGAAAGCACGCCCGACGCAGACGATCCGCGCAACGACCCGGCGGCGAAAGACGGCCGCTTCGCCTGAAGCATGGCGCAATTCGCTGCGCGCTTCACAGACGTTGAAATATTGCGCCGGGTTATCAGCAAAAGGCGACGCAATCTCCGCTCGAAATCCGCCTGACACGAACTTTTAAGACGCTTTTAAGGTATCTCGGGTGTAATATCCGCCAGCCGCTGAGCCCGCCTGGCCTGGCTGTTCGTGCCGGCCTCGCGCCTTGGGCCGCGCGCAAGTCGAACAATTTACGATGCGACTATTGCAATTCGCACGCGTGCCCCGACTTGCGCAGCGGTTGCCCGCGCAAGACTGCGCACGGCAGCGTAAACTAGTTGTGGTAAATGGTTGAACGCGTCAGGTACTCAGCGCCGATTTCATTTTACGGAGGTATTCATGTCGTTAATTGACAGCATCTCGCGCACGCTTAAAGGTCTTCTGAACGACGCCGCCGATTCCGTGCAGGATCCGTCGCGCGACTCGCGTCAGATCGTGCGCGAACTCGACGACAGCATTGCCAAGGCAGAGAACTCGCTGATCGAGATTCAGGCGCAGGTGGCCACCCAGCAAAGCAAGCGTGACGTGGCCGCCGACAAGGCGAAGAAATACGAAGACGGCGCGAAGCGCGCGCTGCAGTCGGGCGACGAAGCGCTCGCCCGCGAAGCGCTCGGCGCCCAGGCCACCGCCGAAGCGGAGCGCGACGCGCTCAGCAAGGAACTCGCGACGCTCGAACCGTCGGTAGATCAACTGAAGAGCCAGATCGACGACATGCGCGGCCGCCGCAACGACCTCAACGCCCGTTCGAACATCCTGCAGGCCAAGCAGCAGATCGCCGAGGCCAAGGACGTCGCAGCGACGGCGCTCGGCGGTATTGGCGGGCGCAATCTCTCCGAAGATTTCCAGAAGCTCGAAGACAAGGTGGCGTTGTCGAACGCGCGCTCCGACGCCCGCCTGAATTCGGCCGACGTGAAAAGCGGCAAGGCACTCGATGACAAGCTCGCCGATCTGAATCGCGGCCCGTCGGTCGAAGATCGTCTCGAAGCGCTGAAGAAGCAATTGAACACGCCGGCCCAGTAAGGCGTCGTCAGGCAGCACACCGGATGTGACGCAGCGCCGGCAATCGTGCGGCGCTGCGTGTCACACCGGAGAATCGATTGACATGGAGACGGGCGTAAAACCGCCCGGTCCGACACATGAAAAAATTTCTCGCAGCCACCTTCGCGTCGCTGATGCTGGTGTCCGCCGCGGCGTTCGCGGTGCCGAGCGTCCAGCAGATCGAATCTGCGATGGCTCAGCGCAACTGGCAACAGGCCGACGCCGGATTGACCGAAGTGCTGCAGGCCCATCCGAACAACGCACGCGCGCACTACCTGTACGCGCAGGTGCTCGATCAGGAAGGCCGCACCGGCGATGCGCTCGCGCAGATCCAGCAGGCCAAGACACTCGATCCGCAAATCCACTTTACCGACCCGACGCGCTTCGCGCAGACCGAAGCCCGCATCCGCCGCGACGCGGAACGCAGTGGCGCGGCAACCGGACACACCAGCAATCCGTTTGCACAACAGAACACGGCGTTGCAGCAGGCCGCGCCGATGGTGCCGCTGGTACCGCAACGGCATGGCCCGTCCATGGGCATGTGGATCGGCATCATCGTGCTGATCGGTGCAATTGCGCTGGTGCTGCGCTGGACCTTGCGGCGCGCCCGCACCCAGGACGACTCGCGCGCCGACGACGATCGCCGCGTCCAGTTGAAGCGCGCAACCGACCTGCTGAACGCCGTGCGCTCGCTAAAGCTCGATGTGAAGCTCTCCACCGCGGTTGGACACGAGGCGCTGGAGAAGGAAGTCGAAGGCACGGAAGAACAGTTGCGCGGCGTCGTCGAGACGCTTTCCAACGGCAAGAATCCGCTGCCGCCGTATCAGCTCGACGAACTGGAGCAACGTGTCGCCAGCCTGAAAGCGCGCGCCGAAGGCCGTCCCGATCCGTACGCGGCCGCCCCGGCCAGCGCGAGCGAATCGGCCTACGCACGCGAAGCGGAACGCTTCGGCAATCCGCCGCAAGCGCCCTATCCGTATCCGCCGCAGCAACAGCCGCAGGTCATCGTGCAGCAAGGCGGCGGCGGTTTCGGCGGCGGCATGGGCGGTCTTCTGACCGGCGTGCTGCTCGGCGAAGCGCTCAATTCGGGTCGTGAACGCGAAGTGATTGTCGACGACGAAAGCCGGCGCCGTCGCAGCGACAACAACGGCAACGACAACAACGATGGCGGCGGTCTCGATTTCGGCCAGGGGTCGAACAACTGGGACGACGGCAGCGGCGGTGGCGGCGTCGACGTGGGCAACGACGACTCGGGCGGCTGGAGCGATACCTGATCGCCGCAGGCGCTGCCTCCACACCTGGCAGCGCTGTTGCAAGCAGCCGGCAATGCTGAAGACAGGCCTCCGTGACGGGGCCTGTTTTTTTATACGCTATTTATGCTGCGCCTCGAGCACCGCGGCGCCGGCAAACAGCCTGACGATAAAGCGCTCCGCGTAGCCGATCAGCGCCTCGCGATGGGCCGCCATGCCGATGTACTCATGCGACAGATGGAACAGTTGCAGCACGATCTGCGTGCAGATCTCGTCCACGCTCGAGCGCGCGAGGGCCGGCATCAGGTTCAGTTGCACGATGTCGTCAGCCATCTCGACCGACACCTCCTGCAGATTCGCGCGCACCGCGTCGCGCAGCGCCGGTGAAGTACCGTGATACTCCGCAAGCGCGCTCAAGAACGCTTCACGATTGTCGAGCGCAAACGCAAAGAATGCCGCGCAGGCACGGCGCGGCACGCTCTGCGGCTCGTCGTGCGCAGCGAGCCAGCGTTCGCGGCGCAGCATCGGCCGCAGACGCCGGCTGACCGATTCGACCGCCTCGCGGGCCAGGTCGTCGAGCGTATCGAAATGCCGGTAGAAGGTATTGGGGTTCAGGCCGGCTTCCCGCGCCACTTCACGCAGACCGAGCGTCGAAAAGTTGCGCCCGCCCGCGGTCAGGCGCAAGGCCGCTTCGATGAGCCGGCGCTTGCCGGGCGCGAAATCAGCATCGAGATCGGATTCGGGAGTGGATTCCATGGGCTTCACAGGCAAAGGGCGCAACACGCCGTCAACGTCTGCACTGTAAACGATCTTGACTCGAAGTGCACAGTTGTCTACTCTGCGCGTTACGAGAGTAGACAACTGTAGACGTCGTGTCCGATATCCCTGTGGGCATCGGCATGCTGTTGATTGCCGCCGCAAACTCTCCCTGCGCCTCACCGACCTGGAGTTCCGATCTTATGCCGTCCCCCTCGCCTGCTACGCCGCGCATCGCCATCGTCGGGAGCGGTTTCTCCGGCATTGGCATGGCGATCCGCCTCAGGCAGATGGGTCTGGAATCGTTCACGATCTACGAGGCGGCAGGCGAAATCGGTGGCACGTGGCGGGACAACACCTATCCCGGCGCTGCGTGCGATGTGCCTTCGCATCTGTATTCGTTTTCGTTCGAGCCCAATCCTGGGTGGTCGCGTGCGTTCGGGCAGCAGCCTGAGATCCTCGCCTATCTGAAGCATTGTGTCCGCAAGTACGGACTCGAGCGCTTCGTGCGCTGTCATGCGCGCGTCGCAACAGCCAGTTTCGATGAGACGCGTCAGGTCTGGCGGCTCGAGATCGAGCATGGCGGCACAGCTCGCCCAGCAGCCGCTTCTTCCCCGGCACGCGAGACGATCGAAGCCGACATCCTGATTGCCGCGAGCGGCCCGCTGTCGCGTCCGGCCATGCCGCAGATCGCCGGGCTCGAACGCTTTGCCGGCAAGCTGTTCCACTCGGCCCGCTGGGACCATGACTACCCACTCGAAGGCAAGCGCGTCGCGGTGATCGGCACCGGCGCGAGCGCCATCCAGTTCGTCCCGAAGATCCAGCCGCGCGTCGCCCAGCTCACGCTGTTCCAGCGCACGGCGCCATGGATCATGCCGAGGCCCGACAAACCGGTCGGCGCGCGAGCGCAATGGTGCTTCCGGCATCTGCCGTTCACGCAGCGCTTCATGCGCAACGCGATCTACTGGCAGCTCGAATCGTGCGCCATCGCGTTCGTCGTCAATCCGAAGCTGATGAAGTATCCGATGAAGTTCGGCCTGAGCTATCTGGAGCGGCGCGTCAAAGATCCGGCGCTGCGCGCCAGGCTGACGCCGAACTACCTACCCGGTTGCAAGCGTGTGCTGCTCTCGAGCGACTACTATCCGGCGCTCGGCCAACCGAACGTGGAAGTGGTAACGGACGCGATCCGCGAGATCGTTGCGGACGGCATCGTCACGGCGGATGGCGTGCATCACGCAGCCGACGCAATCATCTGCGGCACCGGCTTCCAGGTCAACGATGTTGGCGCGCCCTTCGACGTCACCGGCGTAGGCGGCGCGGACCTCAGCGCGCAGTGGCTGCGCGACGGCCCGCAAGCGTATCTGGGCACCAGCGTGGCCGGCTTCCCGAATTTTTTCATGATGGTGGGACCGAACACCGGCCTCGGTCACAACTCGATGATCTACATGATCGAGTCGCAGATCCAATACATTGCCGGGTGCCTGCGCGAGCTGCAGCGGCGCGGCGCCCGCACCATGAACCTGCGGCCCGACGTGCAGCAGGCTTTCAACGAGCGCCTGCAGCAGGACATGCGGCGCTCGGTATGGATGAGCGGCTGCCATAGCTGGTATCAGACGAAGAGCGGCAAGGTCACCGCGATCTGGCCGGGCTTCACCTTCAGCTTCCGCAAGCGCACCCGCCGGGTGCGCGCCGACGAATACCGCTTCGCGCGCTGAGCCCGGCAGCGAGGTGCTTGTGCTTTCGAACCAGAACAATCTTGGAGACAAGCATGGCTAGCATCGATACCGCTCAACCGGCACACGGCACCCGGCTGCCGCCCCGCTCGCTCGCCGCGCGTCTTGGCATCACCAGCGTGCCGCGCGATGCACTGCGAAAGCGCTACACGCAGCACGGCTCCAGGTTCGTCAACATCATGGGCGCAGACGTCCACTATGTCGACGAAGGCAGCGGCGAGTTGCTGGTGATGATTCACGGCTTCGCGTCATCGCTGCATACCTGGGACGGCGTCGCCGAAGAACTGGCGCGCAGCTACCGCGTGATCCGCCTCGACCTGCCGCCGTTCGGCGTGACGGGACCGCTGCGCACCGCCGCAGGGGCGATCGAGACGATGAACATGCCCGCCTACCGGCGCTTTATCGATACCTTCATGCAGGCGCTCGGCATCGGTCGCGCGACGCTGATCGGCAACTCACTCGGCGGTCTGATCTCGTGGGACTACGCGGTGCGGCATCGCGATGCGGTCGAGCGGCTGGTGCTGATCGATTCGGCCGGCTTTCCGATGAAGCTGCCGATTTACATTGGCCTCTTCAACAGCCCACTGGTGCGCATGAGCGCACCGTGGTGGCTGCCCGAGCCGATTATCAAAAGCGCGGTGCGCAACGTGTATGGCGATGCGCGCAGGCTGGCCGCCCTGGTACTGCGGCGCTATATCGAGTTTTTCCATGGCGAAGGTACGCGTGAAGCGATCGGCAAGATGGTGCCGACGCTCGATTTCGCCGATCTCGACACCGACGTCCTGAAGACACTCGACGTGCCGTCGCTGGTGTTGTGGGGCGCGAGAGACCGCTGGATTCCGCCCGCCCACGCGGCGGAGTTCGCGCGGCGCATTCCGGGCGCGCAGTCGGTGATGTACGCGGAGCTTGGCCACATTCCGATGGAGGAAGACCCCGCGCAAGTGCTGGACGACTTGCGGGCGTTTCTCTCGATAGACACCGTGCGCGCGAGGCCCATCACGGCGTGAGCGGCCGCCGCCAGGCCGGTTGATGCAAGAGGCTTACAAAATGTTGCCCGGCACTGGATGCGCCGGGTAGCCCACAAACCGTTTCCGTCAGTCTTTCCGGCCTTGCCGCGGGACTGCCGGCGCGTTCAGCCCCCGCCTCCCAGCAGGCGCAACAGATCCCACAGAAACTTGCACGCCAGCACGATCAGCTCCCACAACTGGTAGAGCTGCTGCCAACCTGCGGCGCACGCAAAGGCTTGAATCATCATTCTGTCGGGCGGTAAAGGTAGCGGTATTGGGGGCGCCGGCCCGCATCAACCATGCCGGCGCCAAGACCTACATCATATCGACCTCGGGATACCCCGTATCAAGTCGTGGGCCGGCGCGCCGACATCAGAGGAAGAAGACGCGGCATCCGTCCTGGGTTACCGCGCCGATATGCGCCATCAAGGAGAGACTCATGACGCGCTTTAGTTTTCGCCGTGCAGGCCGGGCACCGTCGATCGTAAGCGACATCGCCGCGCAGGCAGGCAAGCTGGGCATCGAGATCTGCGACGTGTCGGGCCACGTCGAGGAGGTCGCGGCGCGGGTGCAGCATCAGGCGCAGGTATGCCGCTCGCTGCGCGACGCCGCGGCGCAGACGATGGCCGGGAATCACCGCATCGCGACCGCCGCGCGCGAGATGCGCAACGTCACGACCGAGGTAGCGAGCAGCGTGCAGGAATCGCAGCAGACGCTGGAGGCGTCGCTGGCGGACATTCACGGCCTGGTCGAAGGCGTGACGGTGATCGAGAGCCATATCGGCGCGCTACGGGCCGCGCTGGCGCACGTGAGCCGCGTTTCCGAGGAAATCTCCCTGATTGCGCGGCAAACGCACCTGCTGGCGCTGAACGCGGCGATCGAGGCCGCACGCGCCGGCGACTCGGGCAAGAGTTTCGCGGTGGTGGCGGCTGAAGTGAAGAACCTGTCGGCGAAGACCGCGCAAGCGACAGGACAGATCGAGAGCACGTTGGCGCAACTCACCCAACAAACCGAACAACTGACCAACGAAGGCTCCGAGAACACGGCGCGAGCGCACCGGGTCCGGGAAGGCACGCGCAAGATTGGCGAGGTGGTGCATTCGACGGGCGAAGCGATTACGCAACTGAACGCGGAGGCGGGACAGATTGCGACGCTGACGGGCGAGATCGAGAGTCAGTGCACGGGGCTGGAAGCACAGGTGCTGGAGATGGCGAGCGGTGTGGAGGATTCGAGCGAGAACTTCGTGCAGGCGAAGAACCGGCTGGGCAATCTGCTGGGGGTATCGGAGACGCTGATTGAGCTGACCGCGGCTACGGGCGTGGAGACGACGGACACACGATTTATCGAGGCGGTCCAGGAAACCGCGGCGAAGATCGGCAAGCTGTTCGAGCGCGCGATGGCGAGCGGCGAATTGAGCCAGGCGGACTTGTTCGACCAGACGTATGTGCCGGTGCCGGGGACGAACCCACCGCAGTTCACGACGCGGTTTACCGCGTTTACCGATCGGGTCTTGCCTGCTGTGCAGGAGCCTTTGCTGAAGCTCGATCCACGGGTGGCGTTTTGTGCCGCGGTGGATGCGCGGGGGTATCTGCCGACGCACAATCTGAAGTTTTCCCAGCCGCAGCGCGACGACCCGGTGTGGAATGCGGCGAACTGCCGGAACCGGCGGATGTTCGATGACCGGACTGGGTTGGCTGCTGCGAGCCATACGAAGCCGTTTTTGTTGCAGACTTATCGGCGCGATATGGGGGGCGGGGAATTTGTGCTTATGAAGGATGCGTCGGCGCCTGTTTTTGTTGGGGGGAGGCATTGGGGTGGGGTTCGGATGGGGTATAGGGTTTGAATTTTTTTTTGCCTGCGCGGCGCTTTTGGTGGTTGTTCTTTATGGTGTTGGCCTTTCCTTGTTTTCTTATCGGTCTGTTTGCCTACGGCGTTGGCCTTTCCTTGCTGTGTTATTGGTTTATTAGCGTTGCCCCTGTGCGGGGCGGCACCTACTTTTCTTTGCCGCCGCAAAGAAAAGTAGGCAAAAGAAAGCGGGCTCACACCGCCAGCTTGTAGGTGTCCGCCACTCAGGTCAACACGGAATGGTCCGCACGAGGATCTTTCCTCGCACACTGCCCCTTAGTGACAAGGCCGTCATCCGTTCCAGCGTTGCGCTGCGCGCTCCGCCGAAGGGCATAACTCCTTCTGCATACTCCGTAGGTGTTCCAACGATCTATGGCTTGCTTACTATCGGTACGGTAGCGTCGGCGGCATGCCGGCCGGTCAACCACGTCGCTGATCATGCGCCGAGTGCGGTGCGCTAGCCGGGTGAGGCGGCGTCCATCCCATTGTTCCTGGTGTTGCTGCGCGGCCGGACCATTGGCCGCGAACCCTGGCAACCCCCCTTTCCCTGACAGATCCACTTTCCCAGGCAAACCCGCTTTCCCATGCAAACCCATCCGCGACGCACGCAGTGCGGAGTGGGGTGGATGAGCGCTGTGTCACTACCGGGGGAGATGCGAGGGCAGGTCCTCGTGCGGACCACTCCGCGGTGACCTGAGTGGTGGACATCTACAAGCTGGCGGTGTGAGCCCGCTTTCTTTTGCCTACTTTTCTTTGCGGCGGCAAAGAAAAGTAGGTGCCGCCCCGCACAGGGGCAACGCTAATAAACCAATAACACAGCAAGGAAAGGCCAACACCCTAAAACAAACCACCAAAAGCGCCGCGCAGGCAAAAAAAAAATCAAACCGCCATGACCATCCTCTTCCTCTCACTACGCTGCACAACATGATTCCCAACAACAACCCCAACAGTAACAACAGCAATAAACAAAGTAGCCAACGCATTCATCTCAGGATTCAACCCCAAGCGAACCCGCGAGAACACAACCAGCGGCAAGGTAGTCGACCCAGGCCCCGACAAAAACGCAGAAAGCACAAGATCGTCGATAGACAAAGTAAAAGACAAAAGCCACCCAGCAACAAGAGCCTGCGAAATCAACGGCAACGTAATAAAGAAAAACACCCGCAACGGCGTAGCCCCAAGATCCAGCGCCGCCTCCTCAAGCGACGGATGCAACTCCCGCACCCTCGACTGCACGATGATCGCCACATAAGAAATACACAGCATCACATGCCCGATCCAGATCGTGAACACCCCACGTCCAGCCGGCCAGCCCAGCCATTTCGCCATTTCGATGAAGAGCAGCAGCAGCGAGATCCCCTGAATCACCTCGGGTATCACCAGCGGCGCATTGATCATCCCGGTGTACAACGTGAAGCCCCGAAACCGCCCCATCCGCGCCAGCACAAACCCCGCCCATGTGCCGATAAACACCGACGCAAACGCCGTCATCAAGGCGACTCGCAACGATAGCCACGCCGCCGCAATCAGTTCGTCATCCTGCAGCAGCGCGGCGTACCAACGCGTCGAGAAATGCGTCCACACCGTCACCAGTTGCGATTCGTTGAACGAATACACCACCAGGCTGACGATCGGAATGTACAAAAACAGAAAACCAATCCCAAGCGCAATAATCTGCAAAATCCGGTTCGGCTTCATCAGCGTCGTTCCTCCAGCGCCTTCGCCTGCGAGTACTGGAACAACGCCATCGGCACCAGCAGCAGCAACACCATCGCACACGTCACCGCGGAAGCCATCGGCCAGTCGGCATTGTCGAAGAACTCATTCCACATGACGCGGCCAATCATCAACGTATTCGCTCCGCCCAGCAATTCAGGAATCACGTACTCGCCCACCGCCGGAATGAACACCAGCAGGCAGCCCGCAATGATGCCGTTTTTCGACAACGGCAGCGTAATCTGCCAGAACGCCTTCCATGGCTTGGCGCCGAGGTCGTACGCCGCTTCCAGCAGCGTAATGTCCATCTTCACGAGGTGCGCGTAGAGCGGCATCACCAGAAACGGCAGGTACGAATACACCATGCCGATATAGACCGCGGCGTTGGTGTGATACAGCTCGATCGGCGTATGAATCAGGCCAATCGACATCAGGAAGTTATTCAGCAAACCGTTGTTCTTGAGGATGCCGATCCACGCATAGACGCGAATCAGAAACGACGTCCAGAACGGCAGCATCACCGCCATCATCAGGATGTTGCGGGTGGCCGGGTTCGAGCGCGCAATGTAATACGCCATCGGGTAGCCGAGCAGCAGGCATAGCAGTGTCGAGACGGCCGCCACCACCACTGAATTCACATAGGTCGCGAAGTACAGGCTGTCGGTCAGCAGGAACGCGTAGTGCGACAGGTCCAGGGCGATATGCAGCACGCCGTCCTGGAAGGTGGTCAGTTCCGTGTAGGGCGGAATGCCGAGCTGCAAATCGGCAAAGCTGATCTTCACCACCAGCAGGAACGGCACGAGGAAAAACAGCAGCAGCCAGACGAACGGTCCGGCCACCACGGCGGTGCTGCCCGTCAAGCCGAAGCGCCGCACCGGCCACGACGCAATGGAACTCAGCGCGCTTTTCATGACGTCAGCACCACTCCCGCAGAGGCGCTCCAGCGCACATAGACCTCGTCGCCCCACGTCGGCGGATCGATCTCGGAGAGCGCGAGACTCGTGACGTTCGCCACCACCGTCTTGCCGCTGTCGAGCTTCACGTGATACAGGGAATAGCCGCCCATGTAGGCGATATTCGTGACGACGCCCTTGCCCCAGTTGTAAGCGCCCTCAGGCGGCTTGCGCGTCAGCGCGATCCGCTCGGGCCGCACCGAAATCGTCAGCGGCATGCCGAGCGGTCCGGTAATGCCGTGGCTCACGTAGAGGCGTACCGGCAGGTCGGCGGTTTCGATGAACACGTGATCCGGTTCGTCCTCGACCACCGTGCCGTCGAACAGATTGGTCGAGCCGATGAATTCGGCCGAGAACCGGCTGTTCGGGTACTCGTACACCTCGTGCGGCGTGCCGAGCTGGACGATCTCGCCCTCGCTCATCACCGCGAGGCGCCCGGCCATCGTCATCGCCTCTTCCTGATCGTGGGTCACCATGATGCAGGTGACGCCGACCTTGTCGAGAATGTTGACCAGTTCGATCTGCGTGCGCTGGCGAATCTGCTTGTCGAGCGCCGACATCGGCTCATCGAGCAGCAACAGCTTGGGCCGCTTGATGAGGCTGCGCGCGAGCGCCACCCGCTGCTGCTGGCCGCCCGAGAGCTGATGCGGCTTGCGTTTGGCAAAGCGCCCCATCTGCACCAGATCGAGCACCGCCTGAACGCGCTCCTGCAGTTCGGCCTTCGGCACGCCTTCCTGCTTCAGGCCGAAGGCGACGTTCGCCTCGACCGTCATGTGCGGAAACAGCGCGTACGACTGGAACATCATGTTGACCGGCCGGCGATACGGCGGCATCTGCGCGAGATCCTCGCCGTCGATCAGGATCTTGCCCGAGGTCACGCTCTCGAGGCCCGCCAGCATCCGCAAGAGCGTCGACTTGCCGCAGCCGGAACTGCCCAGCAGCGCAAACAACTCGCCCTTCTTCACCGACAGGCTGACCTGCTTGACCGCAACCGTCTCGCCGAACTTCTTGACGACATCGACGATCTGCACGAAGTTTTCCGCTGCGTCGTTCGCAACGGCATAGCTGCCCGGGGACGGCGCGCCGGCCCTCGCCAGCGCACCCGACTGGTCACTGCTCATGATTTGCTACTTCACTCCCGCGTTTGACGAACAAAGCCCCCGGTGGACACCGGGGGCTTCAGAATGATGCCTGGCTGCTGATCATTGCGGCCGCAAGCGTCAGCGGCCGGACTTGAATTCGGTCCACAGCCGCGTCTGCAGGCGCTGGATTTCCGGCGGCAGCGGCTTCAGCAGGAACAGCGTCTTGATGACGTCAGGCGGCGGATAGACGGCCGGATCGTTCGCCACGTCCTTGTCCACATACTTGCGCGCTTCCAGATTCGCGCTCGGGTAGTAGACCTCGTTGGTGATCGCGGCATGGACCTGCGGCGTCTCGATGTAGTTGATCCACTCGAGCGCGGCTTCCTTGTTCTTCGCGTCCTTCGGAATCGCCATCACGTCGAACCAGACCGGCGCGCCGCCCTTCGGAATGTAGTACTCGATCTTGTACGGCTTCTTCGCTTCGACGGCGCGATGCTTGGCGATCACCACGTCGCCCGACCAGCCATAGGCAAAGCAGACGTCGCCGCCCACCAGGTCGTTGATGTAGCCCGACGAGTTGAACTGCGTGATGTACGGGCGGATCTTCTTCATCATCTCGAGCGCGGCACGATAGTCGGCCGGGTTCGTGCTCATCGGATCCTTGCCGATGTAGTGCAGCGCGGCCGCAAACATCTGGTCGGGTGCGTCGAGCACCGAAACGCCGCACGTCTTCAGTTTCGAAATGTATTCGGGCTTGAACAGGATGTCCCAGTTGTTCAGCGGCACGTCCTTGCCGAGGATCTGTTGGGCTTTGGTGACGTTATAGCCGAGACCCGTCGTACCGTAGGCCCACGGATCGGCATATTTGTTGCCCGGATCGGCACCGGCGACGAGCGCCATCAGCGACGGATCAAGGTATTTCTGATTGGGCAGCTTGGATTTGTCGAGCGGGGCGAAAATACCGGCGGCAATCTGCTTGCCGGCGTAGTTGCTGGTCGGCACGACGATGTCATAGCCGGAATTGCCTGTGAGCAGTTTGGCCTGCAGCGTGTCGTCGCTGTCGTAGTTGTCGTATTTGACCTGAACGCCGGTCTGCTTGGTGAAGTTCGGGATTGTGTCCTTGGCGATGTAATCGGACCAGTTGTATACGTTCAATTGCGTATCTTTTGCTGCCGCCGTCAGCCAAGGCGTCGCACACAGCACCAGCGCCGCCAGTCGGCGCACCACCAGTTTTTTCATCCCGTTCTCCGATCCTGTCGGCTTTGGCCGACCGTCCACTCCACGCGCCGCGGCGCACCGCCCGCGGTCCCCTGAAAAACCCGAAAACTACCACTAATTATTGCGCGCTTCAAAAAAAATACCAGGCTGTCGCACAAAGGGTACAGCGTATGAGACTTGCGCGGCCACGCCAGCTTGCCGTATGAAGACAAAATTGCGCGCAATTTTAGCGGGTTATCGGCACATGTCTATATGGAAAAAAACCTGCTCGGCTGGACCGCTTTTTAGGTGCCGTGCATAGATGGATCACGGCGGACGATGAAGCCAATTTGTAAGAAAGACCCAATCAATCGAAGCGCCTCCGTCGTGCCGGGTCAGCCGGCGCAGCGGCTTGGCCCGGAACGAAGTTCCGGCATCGGTTAACATAGCCGCACCTTTTCGCTTCCCGTTCCAAGGTTTTCGATGGCTTCGAATCTCCACGCTCTCCCGGATAGCCCGTGTATCGGCGTCTGCTCCACGCTTTTCGACGAAGTCTGCAAGGGCTGCGGACGCACGGCGGCCGAGGTGTCGAACTGGGTTTTCCTGACCGATGAGGAAAAGCGCGCGGTGTGGGTGCGCATCGAACAGGAGGGCACGGCGATGCGTTTCAAGTACGACAAGCTGTGAGGCGCGCCCTGTCCTGATCCGCCGCGCGAATCGGACGCACCAAGAAAAAACGCCGGGATACCCGGCGTCGTGTCCTGCTGGTGCTGCTGGTGTTGCTGTCTGGTCAGAAGCGCATGCCGACGCCGAGCCCCACCACCACGGGATCGATATCGAGCCGGCCCAGCGATGTGCCGCCGAGCGAAGCGTCCGTTCTCATCCAGATTTTCTTGATATCCGCGTTGACGAACAGCGACTTGGTGATCTGTACGTCGACACCTGCCTGCACCGCCGGCCCGAAGCTGTGGTTGGTGATCGAAATCGGCTGGCCACCGACGTTCAGGCCATTGTTGTAGAAATACGTGTAGTTGACACCCGCGCCGAGGTACGGCCGGATGCGGCCCTGATGGTTGAAGTGGTATTGCAGCAGCAAGGTAGGCGGCAAAACGTTCACGCCGCCCAGATTGCCGAGGCTCGACGTCAACTGATGGCGCGAGGTGCCGAGAATCAGTTCGACGCCGAGATAATCGCGGATCATGTAGGTCAGATCCAGTTCCGGCACGGTCGCATTGTTGACGCCCACATTCAGCGCCGAGAGCGTGTTGCTGGTGGACACGTTCGGGACGATGCTGATGGCCCGCAAACGCACCAGCACGTCGCCCGCATGGATGCCGCTGATGTCGTCGTCGCCGGCAGCACGAGCCTGCGACATGGCAAGTCCCAGACCCAGCAGGCAAGAGGCGATTGCTGCGGCCTTGATGGTGGTTTTGATCTTGTTCTTCATGTTGATCCCCGGTCGTTGATAGCTGCGGGAATTGTCGATTGTCCGAACCATCCCCGCGTTGACCCTGGTCAACCAAGCGAAAACGCCCAACGCCCCGCGACAGCCGGTCGCGCCACGCCGGTCAGCAGCAACTCGATCAGATCGTGCACGCTGTGAATCGCATTGCCGAACGGCAGTGCCGCGCGGCCACGGAAGAACAGCCCATTGGCGACGTCGCCGCGCAACGCCGCGGCGAGCCGGGTGTCGATACAGAAGTGCCCGAACTTTTCGATGCCGTCGCGCAAGCCGCACACACTCAGGCATTCGAGCGCGGTGGGACAAGCGTTCTTCAAGGTGCCGAGCTTGTCGCGAATGCGCGTCTCGTTGCGCAGATAGCGCATCAGCCAAGGCGTCTTCACGGCGCGCGCCGGCAGCCCGGTGACGCTGACGAATTCGACGATGTCCTCCGGGTTCGCCTCCGCCAACACGCGTTTGAAGTTGGGATGGGCGTCGCCCTCTTCGGTCACCGCAAACGGGGTGCCGAGTTGCACCCCGTTCGCGCCCATACTGAGCCAGGCGCGCACGGCCTCGTGGCTGTTGATGCCGCCCGCCACGATCAGCGGCACGTCCTGCCGGCTCAGACCGAGCGAGGCGAAGACCGGCTCCAGTTCTTCGAACACCCGCGCGAAGTCGAAGCGCCGATCGTGCATGTCCGCGAGGTTCGTCACACCGAGGTGGCCACCGGCGTGCGCCGGGTGCTCGATCACGATCGCGTCGGGCAAGCGCCCCTTCTTCAACCACTTCTTCAGCACGAGGGCGATGCCGCGGCTGTCGGAGAGAATCGGGATCAACGCGATATCATGGCCTTGCGTCAGGTCCGGCAAGTCAAGCGGCAGACCGGCGCCCATCACGATCGCGTCCGCGCCGTTCTCGCAGGCGACCCGCACATAGTCGGCGTGGGCATTGACCGCCTTCATCACGTTGACTGCGATCATGCCGCGCCCTTCGCTCAGTGCCCGGGCTGCGTGGATCTCGCGTGCCAGGGCGGTGAGATTGGCCGCCTCGAGCGTCGCGCGCGCCGGATTCGCCCGGCATTGTTCGATCAGGTCGGCATGATGGTGGCGCAGATCGATGCTGGCGATGGTGCCCAGCGCGCCTTCGCGCGCCACGCTGCCGGCCAGCCGGTGCGCCGAGATGCCGACGCCCATGCCGCCCTGAACGATCGGCAGCAGCGTACGGCCGCGAATGACCAAGGGTGCAAAGGAATGAGAAGAGTACATGTTGCCCCGCGTCGACGAGATAAAACGTCGATATTCGCCAATGGCGCCGAGTGCACATTGAGACACATCAAGCAAAACGAGGGTGCACCGGGTCGAATACGTGGCCGCTTGACCGGCGTCATGGAGGGCTTAATGTCGTGGCCGGGACGGCGCCTCGTATATGGCCGTTCAAGCCGGCTTGTCGGGCTTGGATTGCATCGACTTGCACTTGGAGACACGCTTCGTGCGCTCCGGCCTTGGTGCCCGGGACCAAGCTCGCCGTATTTCACGTGTGACGCAGCGGGCTTTTTCACGCGTCCCTTGCGTGCCATCAAACGATCGGCGCACTCCTGGCAGTTCTTTACAGTTGCTTTCTTCACTCGTGTTTGTATAGCCGTCGCAAATCGCAACTAACCCATTTAACAGGGGACTCAAACCGACATGGCTATTCCAGCGTATATGTGGCTTAAGGACGATGGCGGAGCAGATATCAAAGGCTCCGTCACGGTTCACGGACGTGAGGGAAGTATCGAAGTAATCGGATTCGGCCACGGCATGAATCTGCCGATCGACAACAATACCGGGAGCATTACCGGCTCGCGCAACCATTCCCCGATGTATATCGAAAAAGAGTTTGACGCCTCCAGCCCGCATCTATACAAAGCCGTTGCCACAGGAAAAACATTGCAATCCGCAGAATTGAAATGGTATCGAATCAACAATGCGGGGCAAGAAGAGGTCTATTTCATCATGTTGCTGGAGGGGGTAAAGGTGGCCGGAGTCAACCCCGGAATGGCAAACACCAAACTTGATGCAATGTCTCAACTCAATCATGTAGAGTCGGTCGCGTTAATGTATGAGCGCATTACGTGGCACTATACCGATGGCAACATCAAGTTCACGGACAGCTGGAATGAGCGGTCCTGATCATGGCGTTAAAAGGAAAATTCGTCGTCAACAACCAACCATTCTCGTCCCTCGTCATCTGTGGGGTAGGAACGTTCCAGGCTTTCTCAGGGAACAACATCTACCGCAATCGGAGCGGCTGCACGGCCATTCGCAACAATGGTCCTATTCCTGCTGGAAAATACTGGATCGTCGATCGCCCTAAAGGAGGTATTCGTTCACAGATGGAAGCGTGGATCAAAGACTCAGCCAACGCCTTGACCGGCAAACCATCCCATCACGACGAGTGGTTTGCTCTTTACCGCGATGACGGCCAGATTGATGACTGGACCTGGATAAACGGCATGAAACGTGGAAATTTCCGACTTCATCCTGCTGGTGGTCGAGGGGCCTCACTTGGCTGCATAACCCTGCCAAGTTACGCCGATTTTCAGCGAATACGGTATGCGCTGCTACATACGAGCACTATTCCTGCACGCAATTCAGGTCTGAATGCGTACGGCTGGATCGAGGTAATCGCAAATGGCAATACTTGTCCGTAGTCTTATTAAGATCCTCTTTTTCTTCATCCTATTCTTTCTGTCCATCAGATATATTTATTCTTTGTTGCTCTTTTTCCCGCCATGGAATCAACATTACTCGTATTCCGTCTCCGAATTTTTAGGATTTCACGATATCGAGTTTTTTGATGCACTCTTTGGCATGACTACAAGTGTGATCATAGCCAGCATCGAGTATATTCTGATCATGAAAATCTGGCGGGCGTACAGGAAACATAGCATTTCCTGATGAATGCGACACGGGATGCCATCGAGAACTCGACGGCATCCCGTTCGTTATCCTTCACATGCGTCGCCTGCTCCCTCGCAAGCACAACGCCACCGATCTGCGACGCAAGCGACCACGCGCCTAACGCGACATCATATTCATGCTGACGTTATGCATCACCCACATCGTCCCGCCGATCAGGATAAGCGCGGCTACTGCCGTATAGCAAAGCGCCATCACATTCCAGCGTTGGCCCGACGATGTATTCAGATGCAGAAAGAACACCAGATGAACCACGATCTGCACGAACGCCAACACGGCGAGGGCAACCATCCCCGCCTGCGAAGACAAACCTGTGCGTAGCATGACAAGCCCGAACGACGCGGCCGTCAGCAGCACCGCCAGTACAAACCCGGCCACGTAGCCGAACGCACTGCCGTGCGCTTCCTCTTCATGAAGCGATTGCGTATGAGCCATTTAGAGCACGCTCCCAAGATAGACAAATGAAAACACGCAGATCCATACGATATCCAGAAAGTGCCAGAAGAGGCTCAGGCACGCGAGGCGCGTAATTTCGCGCTCGGACATCTCGGGCTTGAGGACAATCTGCACGGCGAGCACGAGCATCCAGATCAGGCCCACGGTCACGTGCAAGCCGTGCGTACCAACAAGCGTGAAGAAGGACGACAGAAACGCGCTACGGCTCGGCCCCGCACCTTCGGCGATCAGGTGCGAAAACTCCTGCACTTCGAACCAGAGAAACGCCAGACCCAGGACAAACGTGATCGCCAGCCACCCGAGTACGACACCCGACTTGCGCTTGTGCGCACCCAGCATTGCGAAACCGTAGGTGATACTGCTCAGCAGCAGCACCGCCGTCTCCATCGCGACACCCGGGATGTCAAACAGATCCTTGCCGCTCGGCCCGCCGGCAAACTGGTGCGCCATGACGGCGAACACGGCGAATAGCGACGCGAACAGCACGCAGTCGGTCATCAGATAAAGCCAGAACCCAAACACCGAGTGGGATGGCGCGTGCTCGCGTTCCAGCTCGCCTGGCACGGCGAGATAAGTGTTCTGCGACATCAGTTGACCTCCGCAGCGGCAAGCCGCCCGTCATGCTTCGTTGTGCTTGCCCTGCCGCCCTGCTCTTCGATCTCGCGGACCGTTTCAGCCGGGATGTAATAGCCACCGTTCTCGCCGAAGCTGCGCCCGATCACCGTCGCCATGATGGCGACAAGCGCTGCCACAGCGAGCCATGTGATATGCCAGACCCCGGCAAAGCCAAGCAACAGGCTGAACATGCCGATTAAGAAACCGGCGCTGGTATTCGACGGCATATGGATCTCGCGATACACAGCCTCCTTGCCGAGGCCCTGCCCGGTTTCCTTCATGTGCGCGAATGCGTCGAGCTCGTGCACGACAGGGATCGTGGCGAAGTTGTAGACCGGCGGCGGCGACGACGTAGCCCATTCCAGCGTGCGGCCATCCCACGGATCGCCCGTGACGTCGCGGTACTCCGGCCGCTTGCGATTGCGCACGCTGACGACCACCTGCAACACCTGGCAGACCACACCCAGCGCGATCAACGCCACGCCGCAGGCCGCTACGATCAGGTATGGATGCCACGCCGGGTTGTCATAGTGATTCAGGCGGCGCGTCATGCCCATGAAGCCCAGCACATAAAGCGGCATGAACGACACATAGAAGCCGACAAACCAGAACCAGAACGCGGCCTTGCCGAGTTTCTCGTTCAGCTTGATGCCGAACACCTTCGGGAACCAGTAGTGAACGCCGGCCAGGTAGCCGAACACCACGCCACCGATAATCGCGTTATGGAAGTGGGCGATCAGGAACAGGCTGTTGTGCAGCACGAAGTCCGCGCCGGGAATGGCCATCATCACGCCGGTCATGCCACCAATCGTGAAGGTGACCATGAAGCCGATCGTCCACAGCACCGGCGTGGTGAATTCAAGGCGGCCGCGATAGATCGTGAACAGCCAGTTGAATATCTTCACCCCAGTCGGAATGGCAATGACCATGGTCATAATGCCGAAGAACGCATTGACGTCCGCGCCTGAGCCCATCGTGAAGAAGTGATGCAGCCAGACGAGGAACGCCAGCACCGTGATCACGCACGTGGCGTAGACCATGGTCTTGTAGCCGAACAACGGCTTCTTTGCGAACGTCGCAATCACTTCCGAATAGATGCCGAACGCCGGCAGAACCAGAATGTAGACCTCGGGGTGGCCCCAGGCCCAGATCAGGTTCAGATACATCATGGCGTTGCCGCCGCCGTCATTCGTGAAGAAATGCATGCCGGCGTAGCGGTCCAGACCGAGCAGCGCGAGCGCAATGGTCAGGATCGGGAACGTCGCCATGATCAGCACGTTCGAGCACAAGGCGGTCCACGTGAATACCGGCATTTTCATCAGCGACATGCCGGGCGCGCGCATCCGGATGATGGTGACGAAGAAGTTGATGGCGGTGATCAGCGTGCCGACGCCGGACAACTGCAGACTCCAGATGTAGTAATCCACCCCCACGCCCGGACTGAACTGAAGCTCCGAGAGCGGCGGATACGCGAGCCAGCCGACCTGCGCAAACTCGCCGATCACGAGCGACAGATTGATCAGGATGGCGCTGATTGCGGTCATCCAGAACGAGAGCGAGTTCAGGAATGGGAACGCCACGTCGCGCGCGCCGATCTGCAGCGGCACGATCAGATTGAACAGGCCCACCATCAACGCCATCGCCATGAAGAAGATCATGATGACGCCGTGCGCCGTGAAGATCTGGTCGTAGTGATGCGGCGGCAGATAACCCGGCGAGTCATAGGCGAGCGCCAGTTGCAGGCGCATCATGACCGCATCGGCAAAGCCGCGCAGCAGCATCAGGACGGCGACCACGATATACATCACGCCGATCTTCTTGTGATCGACGCTGGTGAGCCACTCGCTCCACAGCCATTTCCATTTGCCGAACCAGGTCAACGCACCGGCCGTGGCAAAGACAATGACCACCATCAAAGCGCCCGCGCCCATGATAATGGGCTGATCGAACGGAATCGCCGAAAGTGTCAGTTTTCCGAACATGTGTTACCCCTTTGTACTGCAATTGCTGTTCTGCAGATCGAGAACGTGGCCGTTGTTGTACTTCGCGATGATGTTGTGGAACAGCTTCGGATCGACCGATGAGAAGTAGCGCACCGGCTCTTTCTCGCTCGGCTGCGCCACCGTGTTGTATTCGTTCATGTCGAGCCGGCCGGACGACGCCTTGACCTTTTCCACCCATGCATTGAACTGCTCCGGATTCGTGGCGAGCGCACGGAACTTCATGTCGGAAAAGCCCTTGCCGCTGAAATTGGCCGACACGCCGGCGTAATCGCCGGCCTCGTCCGCGACGAGGTGCAACTGCGTCTGCATGCCGGCCATGGCGTAGATCTGACTGCCCAACTGCGGAATGAAGAACGAGTTCATGACCGAATCCGACGTGATCAGGAAATTAACTGGCGTACCCACCGGGAAAGCCAGTTGATTGACCGATGCGATGCCGAGATCCGGATAAATGAAGAGCCATTTCCAGTCGAGCGCGACTACTTCGACCCTGATCGGCTTCACGGCCGACTGGATCGGCTTGTAGGGATCGAGTTCGTGCGTGGTCCGCCACGTCAACACCCCTAGGCACAGGATGATGATGGAGGGCACCGTCCAGATGACTACTTCAATTGCCGTGGAGTGCGCCCATTTCGGCGCGTAGGTCGCGTTGCGGTTGCTAGCCCGGTAGCGCCAGGCGAACCAGAGGGTCATCAGAATGACCGGCACGACTACCAGCAACATGGTGAACGTCGCTGTGCCGATCAGCGATTTCTCCGCCGCCCCGATGCTACCTTTCGGATCGAGCACGTCGAGCTTGCTGCAGCCGGAAAGACATGCCGCCAGCGCGGCCCCGACCGGCATCCACATCCTGTTGTCAAAGACTCTAGTTCTCATCATATTTGCCTGCTTTTCATTGAGTCATCCCGAAATCCGCTGCGGCTTCGCAACACCGAAACCACGCGGTTAAATACGCACGCCGCCGGATTCTACGAGTGAAGGCTCAGGCGAAATTTGATCCTGGCCAAGAAACATGCAGAGGATCTGTGATTTTGTGGGGAGGTGCGGATGACGCATGCAGGACGCGATGCTGCGCAGGGCCGAAAGATGGCGCTCACGCGCTAGAAGGCGATGGAAATGCGTGGAGAAAAGGCAGCAACACGTTTGCCGGCAAAGTGCTCGGCACGCAACGGAGGGGGATTGGTGAAGGAAACAGCCGGGAGGGAATCGGGATGCGATTGGATCGCGCTATTGCAGGATCCGCGTTGTCCCCATCATGAGGTCATGAATGGGGACAACGCGGTTACATCATGAGTGGATTGCCGCTGCTTACTGCACGCCCTGGCTAGCCAGGAAGTCCTCGTAATTACCACCGAAGTCATACAGCGTACCATCCGTGCGCACCTCGATGATCCGGTTCGCCAGACCACTCACAAACTCCCGGTCGTGCGACACGAAAATCAGCGTGCCTTCGTACTTGTCGAGCGCGATCTGCAGCGATTCGATCGATTCCATGTCCATGTGGTTGGTCGGCTCGTCCATCAGCAGCACGTTGTGGCGGCCCAGCATCAGCTTGCCCCAGATCATGCGACCCTTCTCGCCGCCCGAGAGCACCTTGACCGACTTGCGGATGTCGTCCGCATTGAACAGCAGCCGGCCCAGCGTGCCGCGCACCATCTGCTCGTCGTCGCCTTCCTTGCGGTAGGTGTCGATCCAGTCCATCAGCGTGACGTCGTCCGGAAACTCTTCGTACGTGTCCTGCGGCATGTAGCCGATGTTGGCGTTTTCAGCCCACTTGACCGTGCCGTGATCGGTCTTCACGCCCCCCTGCAGCGAACGCAGCAGCGTTGTCTTGCCGGCGCCGTTCTGGCCGATGATGGCGATCCGCTCACCCGGCTGCACGCTGATGCTGAAGTTGCTGAAAATCGTGCGCTCATACTTCTTCGTGATGGTGTCGGCCACCACCGCGATGTTGTGCAGCTTCTTCTCGTATTCGAAGCGGATGAACGGGTTCTGCCGCGACGACGGCTTGAATTCCTCGATCTTGATCTTGTCGATCATCTTCAGACGGCTGGTGGCCTGGCGCGCCTTCGACTTGTTCGCCGAGAAGCGGCGCACGAAGTCCTGCAGGTCGGCCACGCGCTCCTTCGCCTTGGCGTTGGCATTCTGCTGACGCTCGCGCGCCTGCGTGCTGGCCAGCATGTAGTCGTCGTAGTTGCCCGGGTAGACCTTCAGCGTGCCGTAGTCCATGTCCGCCATGTGCGTGCAGACCTGGTTCAGGAAGTGACGATCGTGCGAGATGATGATCATCGTCGAGTTGTACTGGTTGAGCATGTCTTCCAGCCAACGGATCGAGTTGATGTCCAGGTTGTTGGTCGGCTCGTCCAGCAGCAGCACGTCCGGCTTCGAGAACAGCGCCTGTGCAAGCAGCACGCGCAGCTTCCAGCCAGGCGCCACGTTGCTCATCGGGCCGTTGTGGTCTTCGATCGCGATGCCGATGCCGAGCAGCAGCTCGCCCGCACGCGCTTCGGCAGTGTAGCCGTCGTATTCGGCGAACTTCGCTTCGAGTTCGGCGGCGTGCATATAGTCGTCGTCGGTCGCCTCCGGATTCGCGTAGATGGCGTCGCGCTCGGTCATGGCGGCCCACATTTCGGTGTGGCCCATCATCACGACGTCGAGCACGCGCACGTCTTCATACGCGAACTGGTCCTGGCGCAGCTTGCCGAGGCGCACGTTCGGTTCGAGCATCACGTTGCCCGAGCTCGACTCGAGATCGCCACCGAGGATCTTCATGAAGGTGGATTTGCCGCAGCCGTTCGCGCCAATCAGGCCATAGCGGTTCCCTTCCCCGAATTTGACCGAGATATTCTCGAAGAGGGGCTTAGGCCCGAATTGCATGGTGATATTTGCGGTAGACAGCACGGCGCGTCCTTTGAATGAATTTGCGGCGAACAACCCATTATTTTAGCAGGTTATCAAGATGTTAGCCCGCACGGGCGCCTTGATTTCCTGCAACGCCGGTTCGGCCGCGCTTCATCTGCCATTCATCTGCCCATTACCCAACATTACCCGCCATTAGCCGGTCCGCTGGCGCCACGCGGCGTCTGCAAGACATCGATAAATGCCGACAGATCCGCCTCCGCGAGCCCCATTGCAACACCCAGTCGCAGCAGTTGCTGCACGGTGGCCGAGACTGGCATCGGCGTGCCGGTTTCCCATGCCGTCGCCGCGACCGTGTCGACATCTTTCTGGAAGGTCCGGAAGGCGCCGATCGGCGGCAGGCCGGCCTGCGTCATGCGCGGCACGAAGGTTTGCAGCAGCACCGAATCGGCCCAGCCGCCGGCGAGCGCCTCGGTCAACCGGGTGGCGTCGATGCCGCTGCGCTGCGCGAGACTCACGGCCTCGGCGATGGCGGCAACGGTCGAAGTGACGATGGCCTGATTGCACAGTTTGGCGGTCTGGCCCGCGCCGGCTGCGCCCATGTGAGTCACGCGCGCGGCATAGGCGGTGAGCAATGGCGTGACGGCTGCGACATCCGCCGCTGTGCCGCCTGCCATCACAGCCAGCGTGCCGGCCACTGCGCCCGCCACACCGCCGGAAACGGGGGCATCGACCCAGCCCACGCCGACGGCCGCCGCGCGCTGCGCGAGGGCGCGCGTGGCCGCAGGCGGAATGCTCGAGTGATCGACGATCAAGCGCAGGCGCTTCGCAGCGGCGTTGCTGCTGCCGGCGCTGCCGCTTGTGATGCGACTTTCGCCATGGATCTGATGGCCCTCGCCGCTGTCCTCGCTGTCCTCGCTGTCCTCGCTGCTCCCGCCGCTCCCGCCCTCACCGCCCAGCAAACCGGCCGCGCTGAACACCACCTCCTCGACCGCAGCCGCATCCGCCACGCACAGCAGCACCACCTCGACGCGCGCGGCCAGTTCGCGCGGCGTATCGACCATCTGCGCGCCCGCCTCGACTAACGCCTCGGCCTTGGCCCGCGTGCGATTCCAGACGTGCACGGCGTGTCCCGCGCGCAGCAGATGCCGAATCATCGGCGCGCCCATCAGGCCCGGGCCGCAAAAACCAATTTCCACTCTGATTGCCTCGTAATCACGTTGTATTGGCACATTGGGGCCGCCACTCGTGCGGAACCCCGCTGCCGATCATACCGGCAGCCCTGCATCAGGAGATACCGGACATGCGATGTCCACCATGACCCGGCGGCGCGCATGACGCGCGATTGCCTATACTTTTTTCACACACCTGAAGAAGAAGGAGGAGAACATGATGAAAGACCATGTCTACAAGCAGATCGAGTTGACCGGCTCCTCGACCAAGTCGAGCGACGATGCGATCCGCACCGCGATTGAAAAAGCATCGAAGACCCTGCGCAATCTGCATTGGTTCGAAGTGACCGAAACGCGGGGCCAGATTGAGGACGACAAGGTCGTGCATTGGCAGGTGACCATCAAGGTCGGTTTGCGAATCGAATAAGCACAGGCGGCAAAAACGAAAAAAAGCTGCGTCCGCGAGGACGCAGCCCTTAAAGCAGCGGTTCTGCAACCGCCGCCTGGTCGATTGTTCGCGCCAACCCGCCGCGCCGTGCCGAGGAGCCGCCGCGCTATGCCGCCGAGGCCCACTTCCGCACCCGGCGTCAAGCAGGCATCAAACAGACATCAAGCGGACGCAAGCGACATCAGCCCGCGCGCATGGCGATCACTTCGGCAGCGCGCCGTCCACGCCCTCTACATACCAGTTCAGCCGCTGCAGTTCCGGATCGGCCAGGGTCTTGGCGGCCGGCACCTTCACCTCGCCCGCCTGATCCTTGATCGGTCCGGTGAACACATCCCATTTGCCGCTTGCGATCTGGTCGCGCTTCGCCGCGACATCCTTCAGCGCGTTGGCCGGGATCGCCGAGGTGTTCAGGTCGTCGAGGCCGACTGCCTTCTGCGGAATGCCCCACCACACCGGGTCGTTCTTCCACTTGCCGTCCAGCACCTGCTGGACCACCGCGGTGTAATACACGCCCCAGTTGCCGACCACCGAACCCAGGTGCGCATCAGGGCCGAACTTCTTCATGTCCGAATCCCAGCCGAACGCATGCACGTGCTTTTCCGAAGCCGTGGCCAGCGTCGCGCTCGAATCGGTGTTCTGCAGCAGCACGTCGGCGCCCTGGCCGATCAGCGTTTCCGCCGCCTGCTTTTCCTTGCCCGGATCGAACCAGCTATTGATCCAGATGACCTTGGTATGGATCTTCGGATTCACCGAGCGCGCGCCGAGCGTGTAGGCGTTGATGTTGCGAATCACCTCGGGAATCGGCACCGAGGCGACAAAGCCCAGCGTGTTGGTCTTCGTCACATAGCCCGCGGCGACGCCGGCGAGATACGCGCCCTGATACATCCGCACGTCATAGGTGCCGAAGTTCGGCGCCTTCTTGTAGCCGGTCGCGTGCAGGAACACCGTGTCCGGGAAATCTTTCGCCACCTTCAGTTCGAAATCCTGGTAGCCAAAGCTCGAACCGATGATGATCTTGTTGCCCTTGTTCGCCAGATCGCGGAACACGCGCTCCGAGTCGGCCGATTCCGGCACGTTCTCGATGCGCGTGATCTTGATCTTGTTGCCGAACTTCGCTTCGACTTCCTTCGAGCCCTGATCGTGCGCGTAGGTCCAGCCGGCGTCCCCCGGGTTGCCGAGGTAGACGAATGCGACGCCGGGCACGTCTGCAGCCTGCGCGGTTTGCGACAGCGTGACGCCCAGGCCGAGCGAGACGGCCCCCAGCGCCGCGGCGGTCAGCAGATTTCTTCTCTTCATGTTTTCTCCTGTCGTGTGATTGAATCGTTCAAACCGTGTGGCTAAGCCACGTAACCGGCTTGTGCATGTTGCATAGGATGTGAATCTGACGCCTGACTGCGCGGCCCCGCTATCCCGCGGCAAAGAACGGCTTGCCAAGCGACGCCGGCGCGTTCAGACGGATGGTATTCGGATTGCGCGAGATCAACACCAGCACGACGATCGTCGCGACGTACGGCAGCATCGCGAGAAACTGCGTCGGCACCGGCACGCCGATCGCCTGGGCATAAAACTGCAGGCCGGTCACCGCGCCAAACAGCAATGCGCCGATCATCAGACGCCCCGGGCGCCATGTCGAGAACACCACCAGCGCGAGCGCGATCCAGCCGCGGCCCGAAGTGAGCTGCTCCTGCCACAGATGCAGATTGACGATCGAGTAGTAGCCGCCCGCCAGACCCGCCATGCCGCCGCCGAACGCGACCGCGCCGTAACGCACGCCGATCACCGGAAAACCCACCGAGTGCGCCACCTGCGGCGACTCGCCGACCGAGCGCAGCACGAGGCCCGCACGGGTCCGGTACAAAAACCAGCCGACCACGGCGAACATGATGAAGGCGAGGTAATCGAGCGGCGTCAGACTGAAGAAAGCCGCGCCGAGCACCGGAATCTTCGAGAGCAGCGGAATCGCCCACACGTCGATCGAGGCGCGCACGGCCGCCGACGTATACGGCTTGCCGACATAAGCCGACAGCCCGATGCCGAAAATCGTCAGCGAAAGACCGGTGGCCACCTGATTGGCCAGCATGGTCAGCGTGAGGAAGCCGAACAGCAGCGACATGGCGAGCCCCGCCGCAATCGACGCAAGCACGCCGAGCCACGGCTCGCCGGTAATCGCCGTGACTGCGTAGCCGCTCACTGCGCCCATCAGCATCATGCCTTCCACGCCAAGATTTAGGACCCCCGATTTCTCGGTGACGAGTTCGCCCACACCCGCAAACATCAGCGGAATGGCGGCGGTGACGGCGCTCGATGTCAGCGCGCTAGCTTGTTGAATATCCATAAGACCAGGTCGGGGAAAATCAGTGGGCTTCAGTTGGCCACATGGGCCGCGGCAGTCCGGCGGCGCACGCGGTAGTTCACAAACAGGTCGGCGCCGAGCAGACAGAACAGCAGCAACCCCTGGAACACGCCGGAGAGCGCCTGCGGCAATTGCATCGAGGTCTGCACCGCTTCGCCGCCCAGATACAGCAGCGCCATCAGCAAGCTCGCCAGCACGATGCCGATTGGATGCAGCCGGCCCACGAACACGACGATGATCGCAGTGAAGCCGTAACCCGGCGACCAGGTCGCCTGCAACTGGCCGATCGGACCGGCGATTTCGCCCATGCCGGCCAGCCCCGCGAGACCGCCGCTGATGAGGAGCGACGTCCAGATGGTCTTCTTGTCCGAGAAGCCGGCATAGCGCGCGGCGAGCGGCGCGAGGCCGCCCACGTTCATGCGGAAGCCGGCGAAGCTCTTGCGCATGAACAGCCACACCAGCGGAATCGCCGCGAGGGTGATGAAGATCGACGCATTCAGACGCGTGCCGCGCAGGAATTTCCAGTGCCAGTCGCCGGAGAACGTCGGGTATAGGGCATCGCCGCTGAACATCTCGGAGAGCGGGAAGTTCATGCCCTGCGGATCGCGCCACGGACCGCTCACCAGATAGATCAGCAATTGCGTCGCCACGTAGGTGAGCATCAGGCTCGTCAGGATCTCATTGGTGTTGTAGCGGCTCTTCAGAAACGCGGGGATCGCCGCCCACACCATGCCGCCGGCGATCCCCGCCAGCATCATGGTCGGCAGAATCCACCAGCCGCTTGCCTGATCGAAATAGATCGCGACACCGCTTGCCGCAATCCCGCCGAGCAGCATTTGTCCTTCGGCGCCGATGTTCCAGACGTTGGCCCGATAGCCGATGGCGAGGCCGAGGCCGATCAGGCACAACGGCGACGCTTTGAGCAGCAGTTCGGACCAGCCGTTCACATCGGAGAGCGGTTCGATAAAGAACGCGTGCATCGCCTCCAGCGGATCGCGGCCGACGAGGCCAAAAATCAGGAAGCCAAGCACGAGCGTGAGCAGCGCGGCGATCAGCGGCACGGCGAGCTGCATCGGGCGCGAAGGCGCGGTACGGGCTTCGAGTCGGTACGGAAAGATCATAAGTCTGCGTGTGGCCGTAAGTTGGAGCGTGAAGCTGTTATGTGTGTGGTTTCGGGTGTTCGGTGCCGGGCGATTGTCGGGCGCTGACTGGTTGGTGGTTGGGCGAAGCCTGCGTTTGCCGAGTAGTCTCAGGCAGGCTCAGGCCCGCTCACGCATGCGCCGGCTCTTCAGGCGAAGGCGCCGCGCCCTCTTCCCGGCCGCCAAACAGGCCCGCCATCCATCTGCCGATCTCCTCGGCATTGGTGTCGCCGGTGACGCGCACGGGCGACAACCGGCCGCGCGCCAGCACCGCGATGCGGTCGCAGATATCGAACAGCTCTTCAAGCTCTTCGGAAATCACCAGAATCGCAACGCCGCGTGCCGACAGGTCCAGCAACTGCTGGCGAATAAACGCCGCGGCCCCGACGTCGACGCCCCAGGTGGGCTGCGCGACCACCAGCACTTTCGGCGCCTGCAGAATCTCGCGTCCTACGATGTACTTCTGCAGATTGCCGCCCGAGAGGCTTTGCGCGAGCGCTTCGGTACCGCCGCAACGCACGTCGAACGCATCGATGCATTTTTTTGCGAAGCTGCGCATCGCACCGGCCTTGATCCAGCCGGAGCGCACCATCTTCTGGCGATGCCCGGTCAGCAGCGCGTTTTCCGCGAGCGTCATGGCCGGCACTGCGCCACGGCCCAGCCGCTCCTCCGGCACGAAGCCGAAGCCGAGCGCGCGGCGCCCGCCTGCGCCGAGCTTGCCCGCGGGCTTGCCGCAGATCGTGATCGCATCGGCGCGCACGCCGCGCTGCTCGCCGGAAAGCGCCGCCAGCAGCTCCGCCTGGCCGTTGCCCGAAACCCCGGCAATGCCGAAGATCTCGCCGGCATGCACGCCGAACGACACGTCGTCGAGCGAGGTGCCGAACGGATCGTCGCTCGCAGCCGACAGATGCTTCACATCGAGCAGCACGTCCCCCGGCGTATGGGTGCGGCGCGTGTAGTCCGGCAGCGAATGACCGACCATCAGTTGCGCAAGCGACGCGTGCGTCTCCTCGCGCGGCGTCACCTGTCCGGTCACGCGGCCGCCGCGCATCACGGTGGCGGTGTCGCACAGTTCCTGGATTTCGTCGAGCTTATGGCTGATGTAGAGAATGCTGCAGCCCTCGGCCGCGAGCCGCCGCAGCGTCTCGAACAGCTTGCGCACCGCTTGCGGCGTGAGCACCGAAGTCGGTTCGTCCATGATCAGCAGACGCGGGTTCTGCAGCAGGCAGCGCACGATCTCGACGCGCTGCCGCTCGCCCACCGTGAGGCTGTGCACATGGCGCTGCGGATCGATATCGAGTCCGTAATCGGCCGACACTTCGCGAATGCGCCTCGCCAGCGTCTTCAGATCGAACGGTTCGTCGAGCGCGAGCGCGATGTTCTCGCCCACCGTCAGCGTCTCGAACAGCGAGAAATGCTGAAACACCATGCCGATACCGAGCTTGCGGGCAGCGGCCGGGCTCGCGATTTCGACCGCTTGCCCTTCCCAGCGGATCTCGCCGGCGTCGGGGCGCACCGCACCGTAGATGATCTTCATCAACGTGCTCTTGCCCGCGCCGTTTTCGCCGAGCACGGCGTGAATTTCGCCGGGCGCGACGACCAGCGTCACGTCGTCATTCGCCTTGACGGCCGGATATTGCTTGCTGATGCCCGCCAGTTCGAGGCGCGGCACGAGCGCCGGCCCGCCTGCGGGATGCGCGGCGGCGTCGTGATAAGAAGAAGAATCGCCCATGAGTTTCCGTAATACACCAATGACTGCCTGTTGCAACGAGGCGGCGCGCCCCGGACGAATGCGCCATGCCTACGCCTTAGCGAAATGACAATACCTAATTCGACCCTCTCAGTCGAGCCGCCAAAATTCCCGCAAACCCGCGCCAGCACGTGCTGTGCGGGTATCCCGCTCTTGACGCATCTTTGTGTTCATATTAAAAGTCATATACCCCAATGCCCGTTCGATCAGCCACAACATATATTTCGGAGAAGTCATGAGCCAGCAACGCGAGGCGATCGACACATACTTATTGCGCGTCTTGCACACCCTGTTGATGGAGCGCAGCGTGACGCGCGCAGCCGTCAAACTCAATCAGTCGCAGCCCGCCATCAGCGCGGCGCTGCGGCGTCTGCGCGACATCACCGGCGACCCGCTGCTGGTGCGCGGCAAGTCCGGCATGGTCCCGACCGAGTACGGACTGCGTCTGCTCGAACCGGTACAAAACGCCCTGCGCGAAATCGAACGCATCAAGTTCCAGCAGCACAATTTCGATCCGGCCACTTCGATCCGCTGCTACCGGATCGGCTGCCCGGACTATCTGAACGTGCTGTTCGTGCCGACGGTCGTGGAGCGCTTCCGCCAGGCCGCGCCCAACGCGACGCTTGAATTTCATTCGCTCGGGCCGGCGTTCGACTATGAACTGGCGCTCGAGGACGGCAAGCTCGACATCGTGGTCGGCAACTGGCCCGAGCCGCCGGAGCAACTGCATCTGTCGAACCTCTTCGTCGACCAGATCGTCTGCCTGATGAGCAACGCGCATCCGTTCGCCAAGCGCGGCGGGTTGACGCTCGACCAGTATCTGAATGCTCCGCATCTTGCGCCTACTCCTTATTCGGTGGGCCAACGCGGCGCGATCGACGTGCACCTCGCGCGCGAGCGCCTCAAGCGCCATGTTGTCGTCACGCTGCCGTACTTCAACCTCGCACCGTATGTGCTGATCAAGTCGGATCTGATCTTCACGACGACGCGGCTGTTTGCGGACTACTACGCGAAATTCCTGCCTCTGACCGTGGTGCCCGCGCCGCTCGATTTCCCGCCGATGCAGTACTACCAGTTGTGGCACGAGCGCGTGCATTACTCCGATGAAGTGCGCTGGTTGCGAGGCCTCGTCGCCGAAGCGACCAGGACCTTGATCGACACGCCTTAAGCCAGGCGGGCCCGCATCGCTTCACGTGAGCGGGCTGCCGGCATGGCTTCCTGAAAACAACCATGCCGGCAGCCGCGGCAGCGACGCTTGCGACAAGCTTTCACAGACCGCTTTACGCCAGCCCGGTCACGCCGCAGCTTGATATAACGCTTTCGCCAACCTGTTGTGCTGCTCGATCACCGAACCCAACTCGACTCTCGACAACTGCCCGTCCTTCACCACCACCTCCCCGCCAATCACGCTATACGACACCTGCGACGGCGCACAGAACACCAGCGCGGCGACCGGATCGTGCAAGGCGCCGGCAAACAACGGCTGGCGCAGGTCGAACGACACGAAGTCGGCTGCCATGCCCGGCGCCAGTGCGCCGATATCGTCGCGGTTGAGCACCTTCGCGCCGCCCAACGTCGCCATTTCCAGCGCCTCGCGTGCGGTCATCGCATCGGGACCGAAACCGACCCGCTGCAGCAATAGCGCCTGACGCACTTCAGCGACCATCTGCGCGCCGTCGTTCGAGGCCGAACCGTCGACGCCCAGACCCACCGGGACGCCGGCAAGACGCATCCGCTTGACCGGCGCGATGCCCGAGGCGAGGCGCATGTTCGAGCAAGGGCAATGCGCGACACCCGTGCCGGTGCGTGCGAATAACTCAATCCCGGCGTCGTCCAGTTGTACGCAGTGGGCATGCCAGACGTCGTGGCCCACCCAGCCCAGGTCTTCCGCATACTCCGCCGGCGTCATGCCGAACTTCTCGCGGCTATAAGCGATGTCGTTGACGTTCTCGGCCAGGTGCGTGTGCAGCGACACGCCATACTGGCGCGCCAGCACCGCCGATTCCCGCATCAGATCGCGGCTCACCGAAAACGGCGAACACGGCGCGACCACCACGCGCAGCATCGCGTAACGTCCCTCGTCGTGATACGTCTCGATCAGGCGCTGCGTGTCCCGCAGGATGTCCGATTCACGCTCCACCACCGAGTCCGGCGGCAAGCCGCCGTCCTTCTGCCCCACGCTCATGCTGCCGCGGGCCGCATGAAAGCGCATGCCGATCCGGCGCGCTGCGGCAATACTGTCGTCGAGCCGGCTACCGTTCGGGTAGATATACAAATGGTCGCTCGAAGTCGTGCAGCCCGACAGCAGCAGTTCCGCCATCGCGGTCAGCGTCGAGACCTCGATCATCTCCGGCGTGAGATTCGCCCACACCTTATAGAGGCTGGTCAGCCAGCCGAACAGCTCCGCGTCCTGCGCGGCCGGAATCGCCCGCGTCAGGCTCTGGTACATATGGTGGTGCGTATTGATCAGACCCGGAATCACTAGGTGACCACGCATATCCAGCACTTCGTCGGCCGTTTGCGGCAGCTCCGCCGTCGGGCCAACCGCGACGATCCGGTTGCCTTCGATGTACAGACCGCCGTCGCGCAGTTCGCGCCGGGCGCCGTCCATCGTGACCAGCACGTCCGCATGCTTGACCAGCATCGTTTTGCCGAGCTTGCCCGGGGGCGCGCCGGCACCTTGACCTGCTTGCTGCTCCATCGTCATTCGTCTTTCTCCGCTTGATTGCTGCCGTGACAACCCGCCTTGCTGGCCGGATGTCACGACGGGGCCGTACCAGTGGTGCCGTCAAGGCATCGCTACCGGCGGTGTGCAAAGTCGTTCGAACGCGATGTGGCGCACACGCTGCCGTGCCGCCGCGTCCGTTCGAACGCCGTTGGCCCGGTTACCCAGCGTACTACGCCGTCTTCGGGGTGCGCGGCATTGCTGCTGCGCACAGGCGTAACCTTCGACGGTCAAAATAACCCTGACAACTCACGCCGTTGCGATACCCGGGTTCACGCCGCCGATATAGTGGTTCTTTTTGACACCGGTACGATCGAAGCACCTGGTCATCCACCGCTCACGGCCGTGCAGCGGGGGTTTGCGCCGCATGGCCATGAGACTTTCAGCAGGCTGTCATGCGCCAGCTATTATCTTTCTTATCGCTCGTCCGCTGACGGGAACATCCTTTCTACAATGGCTGCCACGGCGCTCGCTTCAATTCGCCGACGGGTATGTAGCCACTGACGTGGAGCCTCGATCCGCCGCAACGTATTCTGGATCGGGCCGCCGCCGAAACCTCGCATTCACATAAGGAAAATTGCGAATGGGAAAGCTCACTACCCATGTGCTCGACACCGCCAACGGCCGTCCCGGCGCGGGCATCAAGGTCGAACTCTTCGCGCTCTCCGGCGATACCCGCCGGGCGCTGAAAACCACCCTCACCAATGACGACGGCCGCTGCGACCAGCCGCTGCTCGAAGGCGACGCCCTGGTCGCCGGCGAATACGAACTCGTGTTCGGCGCCGGCGACTACTTCGCCTCGATCGGCACCAAGGTGCCGGAGCCGCGTTTCGTCGATCGCGTCGTGCTGCGCTTTGGCGTGGCCGATGCCGGTGCGCACTATCACGTGCCGCTGCTGGTGTCGCCGTGGTCGTACAGCACCTATCGGGGCAGCTAAGAGGCAACCAGGGCAACGCGAGGCACAGGATGGAGACCGAACCGGGCTCACGCCTCACCGGCTTCGCCACCGCTGCATTTCGCAGATGCATGGAGACACCTGCGAAGCGCAGTCGAATGCGAGCCACCGGGCCTGTGACTTATCGCGATGACCCGCGCTCCGCCCCGTCGAGTCGAGTCGAGTCGAGTCGAACAACCGATAACCACAATACGGCGCCGTGCGAACTGAGCGCACAGCGTCCCCTAACAGCAGTTTGCGCGAGTGGCGCGCGGCAGCGCCGACAAGCTGGGTCGCCATTGAACCCGGAATCGAGCCGCCGCCCACCGGGCACACAACGAATCAGAAGTGGAGGAGTTTCATGGAAGGCTTTATCACCGACTGGCTGAACCTCGCATTGCGCTGGTTCCACGTCATCGCCGCGATTGCCTGGATCGGCGAATCGTTCTATTTCGTCGCGCTCGACAACAGCCTGAAACCGCCAACGGACCCGAACCAGCGCAAACGCGGCGTGTTCGGCGAACTGTGGCACGTGCACGGCGGCGGCTTCTACAACATGCAGAAGTACACGGTCGCGCCGCCGGAAATGCCGGACGACCTGCACTGGTCCAAGTGGCCGTCCTACACCACGTGGCTGTCGGGCGCGAGTCTGTTCACAGTGCTGTATCTGTTCTCGCCGAGCACGTATCTGATCGACAAGAACGTGATGGACATGGGTCCGGTGGTCGCCATTGCATCCGCGCTCGGCTTCCTTGCCGCCGGCTGGATCGTCTACGACTCGCTGTGCCGCGTGCTGGGCAACAAGGACAAGGTGCTCGGCATCTGCGTCGGCGTCTATGTGCTGATCGCGGCATGGCTTGCGTGCCACATCTTCGCCGGCCGTGCGGCGTATCTGATTGTCGGCGCGATGCTCGCGACGATCATGTCGGCCAACGTGTTCTTCGTGATCATTCCCGGTCAGCGCAAGATGGTCGACGCGATGCTGAAAGGCGACACGCCGAATCCGATCTACGGCAAGCGCGGCAAGCAGCGTTCGGTGCACAACACGTACTTCACGCTGCCGGTGGTATTCGCGATGCTGTCGAACCACTATGCGATGACCTACACGAACCAGTACAACTGGCTCGTGCTCGCGATGATCATGATGGCGGGCGCACTGATTCGTCAGTTCTTTGTGATGCGCCATCGTGGCCAGGTGCTCTGGTATCTGCCGCTGGCCGGGATCGCGCTGATGTTCGGCGCCCTCTTCTGGACCATGCCGAAACCGGTCGTGCCGCAGGCGGAAGCCGCCAATGCGCCGGCGCTGAAGGTCGCCGACATTGCGCCGATCCTGCAGCAGCGTTGCGCCGCGTGCCACTCCGCGCATCCGACCTTGATGGGCAGCGCACCGTCGGGGGTGATGTTCGATACGCCGGATGAGATCTCGCAGAATGCGCAGCGTCTGTATCAGCAGGCGGTCACGCTGAAGGCGATGCCGTTGGGGAACGTGACGCATATGACCGATGACGAGCGCCAGAAGATTGCGGCGTGGTTTCAGGGTGGGGCGCTGAAGTAATTGGTTAAGGCTGGCCGTTGCGGCAGTCGGCCGGTGTGGTTGGTTGGGAGCAGGTGTGGAGCGGGTTTTTCGCGCGAGCGGGAAACCCGTTTTTCGTTATGCGGGGCAGTGCTTTTAACCGCTGCTCCCGTCAAGGTGACGGCCGGCAAATGTAGCTTTACGACGAGAGCATCAAGACACGTGCAAATTGTATCTCAAGGGCTACAAAAATCCGATTTTTGCGATTTTTTGTAGCCCTTGAGATACAAAATTGAATCAGCATTTTGTGCCTTCTGGGCTACAATAAACATCCAATTCCCGGATTCTGATGCCTTGGAGCCACAAAATGACCACCCTCGCCGATGTCTCGGACATGTTGAAGGAGGTGCGTCGCGAAGCCAGCCTGTCACAGGAGGAACTGGCACGGCGCGCCGGCGTTGCACGCACTACAGTCGCACGAATGGAAACGCTCGCGAAAAATGACATGAGCGTATCCGTACTCGTGCGCTTACTCGAGGCGGCAGGCTACGATCTCAAGGTTATTGCGCACGGCCATGGCCGGACGCTTGAAGACATTCTTGCCGAGCAACGCGCAGCGCCAGGGCCTAACCAATGAAGCTCGATGTTCAGGTTCAAGGCAGGAAGGTTGCCACGCTCTTTCGTGAGCGCGATGACTATGTCCTTCAATATGAGCGGGACGCAGCCCCCAACGATTTCGTCAGTCTGACGATGCCCGTGCGTCAGGAAGCATGGCGCTGGCCACGCGACCTGCATCCGTTCTTTCGTCAGAATCTGCCCGAAGGCTATTTGCTGAGCCTGATTCGGGAACAATTTGGCCCCTTGCTCGACGGCACCGACCTGTCGCTGCTCGCGGTAGTCGGTGCAATGGGGATCGGACGTGTTACCGTGACACCCGAAGGCGTCGCGCCCGGAACCGAGTTGCAGGCATTGGATGTCAAAGATGTCATTCATGGCGACAACACGGTAGAGCATTTCGCCGCGCTGGTTCGCGATTATGCGCGTGCCGCCATCTCGGGCGCTGTGCCCAAATTCATTGCTCCGCAAAGAAGCTCCACTGACCGCCCCGCCTTCGACGGTCCGCTTGGCAAACCCACAATTCGAACAAGCCGATACATTGTCAAAGGTTCGGACGAGAATACGCCGTTCCTCGGGTTCAACGAGTTCTATTCGATGCGCGTGCTCGAACGTCTCGGTGTGGCGCCCGTAGCACGTACACAGATGTCCGACGATGGCCGGGCACTTGTCGTCGAACGTTTCGACGTGAACGAGGAAGGCTTTCCGGTCCACGGTGTCGAGGACATGTGCGGATTGCTCGGCCTACCGCCACATGAGAAATACAACTCGACTACAGAGAAAGTGCTTAATGTCGCGAAAGCCTATTTGCTAGACCGGAACAGCATGCGGCAACAGCTGGAACAATTAGGCTGGCATCTGCTCAGCAACTATCTGGTCCGTAACGCGGATTGCCACACCAAGAACATTGCTCTTTTCTATACGTCTGTCGACGATGTCGCGTTCACGCCGGTCTATGACATAGTGACCACGCAAGCCTATCCGCGCTTCGCGGCAAATCCTCCCGGATTGCCGGTCGATGGCCGTAAAACATGGGCGGCAGGCAAAGCGCTTGAGCGCTTTTTCAACGCCCGGGTCGGCATCGCACCACCAAAATATAGGGCGATGGTGGAGGCCTTATGCGACTCTGCGGTAGCAGTCGGCAACGAACTAATCGAGGCAGCAAAAAACGAGCCGCAATGGCGCGGGGTAGCAAAACAGATGCTGCACGCATGGAACGATGGCATGGAGTCGCTTCGCACCCCGAAGAAAAGCATTCAGTTCAAGAGCCTCATGCCCGTGATCGAAGCAGCCGGTTTTTCCGCGCCAGAGCCTCCGGAACGGTCACGCGAAATCATCGGACAGTCGCCGCTACTTGGTAAACGCGGGCGCACGAAAAGCTGACACTCAATAAAAAACGCCCAAGGCAAATGCCCCGGGCGCTTCGTTCTACCTGCGACTAACCTGCTCGCAACCGGCGCGTCACACGCTACACGATCAAACCATCACCGCGCTCAACGCATCCTCAGTCAACCACAGCGACTCCGCAAGGTCCTGCTCGTTGAGATTGAGCCCATCGCCGCCGCGATCCACCACGATGAAATCGCTCACCTCGCCGAGCGCGATCAGCGGATGGTGCCACACGCCCTTCGCGTAGTTCACGCCTTGCCAGCCGCTCGTGACGAACGCACGAACCTGCGCTGGATCGAGTTCGCCGGCCGGCGCCACCACCACGAGGTAAGGCTTGTCGTTCAGCGGCACAAATGCCTGGCTGCCAAGCGGATGGCGTTCGAGCATCTTCACCTCGAACGGCAGCACGCGCGGCTGACCACGAAACAGGTTCACCAACGTGCGGCCGCCCTCGTCCGTGACGTCCACTTTCGCGAGATCGTGATAGCGGATCGTCGTACCGAGGTTGATCGGAATCTGCTTCGCGCCTTCGAGTTCGATCACGTCGCCGAACGGGGCGAACGCTTCTCTGGTCAACGGTTCGATGGCGAGCGTTTTCATTATGCGAGCGTACCCCACAGACGCAGACGCGAAACCCCGCCATCCGGAATGATGTTAAAGCGCACATGCGTCACTGGACCGAGCGCCACCACTTCGCTTTCGAAGTAATGCTGCTTGTCCATCTGCAGTTTCTGTTCGTCCAGCAGCACCGGCCAGAACATGGCTTGCGTGATCAGCGAGCTGTCGGTGCCGCCCGTCACGTAGGCGGCCTGGATCGAGCAGCGGTCCGGATAGTTGCCCTTGAAGTGCGCGGTATCCACTTCGATCTTTTTGATCACACCCGGTTGCGCCAAAGCGACGATCGCCCAGTCGTTGCCCGGCTCGCGACGGCGGCGCGTTTCCCAGCCGTCGCCCATGTTCACGCCACGGCCCGGCATCAGGATGGTCGACGCCGCGCCGAAGTGCTGGTTGTTCGCGGCGACCAGATACGCGCCGTTCTCCATTGCCGCCAGATCGAACTGCTCGGTGCGGCTCGCGCCGGCCCAGTCCACTTGCGGCTGGCCGTAGACACGCAGACGGGCAATGCCGCCGTCCGGGTAGATGTTGACGCGCAGGTGCGTGTAAGCGTTGGTGTCGCGGACTTCGTGATAGTGGTGGCTATTGCCCTGCAGCGTGGTCGACGGGACGATTTCGGTCCACTGGGTCGACTGACTCGGCTGGCCGTCCACGATCCGCGCCGCTTCCACCGAAGCCGCTGGCGGGAAGTTACCCGTAAAGTGACTCGTATCGAGGTCGAGCCCCTTGATGACGCCCGGACGCGCCAGCTTCACCACGCACCAGTCGTAACCAGTCGTGCGTTTGCGGCGCGTTTCCCAGCCGTCCATCCACTTGCCGTGATCGTCGTACTTGCCCGGAATGAAAACGGCGGGTTCCGGATTCAGCATCCGTTCCTTCGGCGCGAAGAAATCGTCGCTAGCCTCGAGCGCCTGCGCGCCGAGACGCGGGTCCGCCAGGTTCACATAGCGGCGCGTGAAATCCGGTGCGTTGGGGTCGAGAATCGGGAGTGCCATCGTTGTCTTCCTTCCTGTCTGATAGTGCAAAAAAACGCTTCGTTTCGAGAGTCACGCCATGCACGAATGCTCGCGCGTGGTCGCTGATGTTGACGCGCGCTTACGCGTCGATCAGGTCGTCGAGCCTGAAGCGTGCGATACGGTAGATCTGGTCGAGGCTCGCGCGCAATTCGTCGGCGCGGCTGTTGTTCACGCGTGCTTCGAAGTTGGCGATGATGCCGTGGCGGTCATAACCGCGCACCGCGAGGATGAACGGGAAACCGAATTTCTCGCGATACGCGGCGTTCAGTGCGACCAGCTTGTCGAACTCCGCCTGAGTACATTGCGACAGGCCCGCGCCGCTTTGCTCGCGGGTCGACTCCGCTGTCAATTCGCCGCGCACGGCGGCCTTGCCGGCCAGCTCCGGGTGGGCATTGATCAGCGCGAGCTGCTTCGCCTCGCCGGCGGTCTCGACGATGTTGGACATCGTGCGATGCAGTGCGTCGATGCTCGCGAAGGGACGCTGCCCGGCCGCGACCTCCGCGACCCACGGCGAATGCTCGAAAATGCCCGACAGCGCCGCGACGAAGGCGTCGGTCGAGATGCGGTTCAGTTGATCCAGAGTGTATTGCATCGCCTTCATGCCGCAGCCTCGCGGTTGTTTTGCTGGTAAGGATGGTGTTCGCGCCAGTGCCGTGCAATGTCGACGCGCCGCGTCACCCAGACGCGATCGTGCTGTTCGATATGGTCAAGGAAGCGCTGCAGCGCGCGGAAACGGCCCGGGCGGCCCAGCAGACGGCAGTGCATGCCGATCGAGAGCATCTTCGGCGCTTCGTCGCCCTCTTCGTAGAGCACGTCGAACGCGTCGCGCAGGTAGGTGAAGAAGTGATCGGCGGTATTGAAGCCTTGCGGGCTCGCAAAGCGCATGTCGTTGGTGTCGAGCGTGTAAGGCACGATCAGTTGCGGCGTCTTCGCGCCGCCGCTGACTTCGACGTCCATCCAGAACGGCAGGTCGTCACCGTAGTAATCCGAATCGTACAGAAAGCCGCCGTACTCGGCGACGAGGCGATGGGTATTGGGACTGTCGCGGCCGGTGTACCAGCCGAGCGGCCGCTCGCCGGTCACGCGTTCGATCGCCGCCATGCCGAGGCGCATGTGTTCCGCCTCTTGCTCCGGCGAGGCGTCCTGGTAGTGAATCCAGCGGTAGCCGTGGCAGGCGATCTCATGGCCCAGTTCGACAAACGCGCGGGCGAGATCCGGATGACGTTCGATGGCCATGCCGACGCCGAATACCGTCAACGGCAGGCCGCGCCTTTCGAATTCGCGCAGGATGCGCCAGACACCGGCGCGCGAGCCGTATTCGTAGATCGACTCCATGCTCATGTGGCGCGCCGGATAGGCAGCCGCGCCGACGATCTCCGAAAGGAACTGCTCCGAGCCCGGGTCGCCGTGCAGCACGCAGTTTTCGCCGCCCTCTTCATAATTGAGCACGAATTGCACCGCGACGCGCGCCTGTCCGGGCCAGTTTGCCTGCACCGGGTGACGACCGTAGCCGATCAGATCGCGTGGATAGTTCGAGTCGAGTGGCATGGTTTGACGAATGCGTGGTGACAAAAACGGGGTGAAGAAACCTGAAACGCGCCTGAATCTCGCACCGACGCGGGCGGAAACTGCCGGCAATGCCCTTTGAGTCGCCCAGCGTCTGGTGGAGCCAGTGTAGCGAAAACGCCCGGGTGCGCCCATACACCCGGCCAGATAGTGCGTGTCAGACGGGATGTATGTGCGGGGCCGGCCGGCGGGGGGTTCCGGCCTCGGTGGATTGGCGCCTGGTTGGCGCTTAGCTGGTGTTTACCCGGCTTTTTAAAGTCCGAAGCGCGACGGCGGCCGGACCGCATGCGCCTCCGTCGGACTAAACGCTTCGAAGGCGCCGTCATAGCGCTTCAGGAGCGGCCGCGCGTAGTCGCCGCGCTTGGCCGTGCCCAACCGCAACGTGACCAGCGCCTCCACCCATTTCACCGCCGCGCTCACGCCTTCGACCACCGGCACGCCCAGTTCGGCCTGAATCCGCGCGCACAGCTCGGCCATCCCCGCGCAACCCAGCACGATCGCCTCCGAGCCGTCCTCGTCGAGCGCCCGGCGGCACTCGTCGAGAATGATCCGGCGGGCGTCCGAGCCGGGCTGGTCGAGTTCGAGCACGGCCACGTCGGTCGCGCGCACGTTGTTGCAGAACCGCGTCATGCCGTAGCGCTCGGCCAGATGCCAGGCCATGCCGCAGGTCCGCGAGAGCGTCGTGACCACCGAAAACGACGGGGCCAGCACGCTCGCCATGTGCATCGCCGCTTCTGCAATGCCGATCACCGGCCCTCGCGCCAGTTCGCGGGCCGCGTACAACCCGGGGTCGCCGAAGCAGGCAATCACGTAGCCGTCGCAGCCGTCACGCTCGCCCGCGGCAACCTCCGCGAGCAAACCTGGGGTGGCGAGCGCTTCGTCGTAATAGCCTTCGATCGACGGCGGCCCCATGGTCGGGCTGACCGCGATCACCTCGGTGCCGGGGGCGACCACCTCCCTTGCACAGCGCCCCATCGCATCGGTCATCCGCTGCGTCGTGTTCGGGTTGATCAGTTTGATACGCATCTCGAGCTCCTGTTGCGGCCTGCCTGGCGGAAAGTCAGCGCAGGGTCAGCATGCGGTAGAACACGGCACCAAGCGCGGCGCCGATAAACCACGAGAAATTCGCCATGCCGTCCAGCGCCGGCACCATCACGCAGATCACCGCGATCAGCGCCGCAGGCAACAAGGCGGCGACGGCCTTGTAGTTCACGCCGTTGCGGTACCAGTACGTCCCCGTTTCGGAGACGGTGTAAAGATCGTCCAGCACAATTTTTTGTCGTTTCACGAGGTAGAAATCGACGATCAGGACACCATACAAAGGTCCGATGAAGCTCCCGAGCACGTCGAGCGTGTAGTGAATCACCGCTGGGTTGTTGAACAGGTTCCACGGCGTGATGAAAACCGATGCGACTGCCGCCAGCATCCCGCCCATGCGCCAACTGATTAGGCGCGGCGCGACGTTCGAGAAGTCGAAGGCCGGCGAGACGAAGTTAGCCACGATATTGATCCCGATCGTCGCAATCGTAAAGGTCAGCGCGCCGAGAATCACCGCGCTCGGATAGTCGATCCGGCCGACCGTTTCCACCGGGTCCGTGATCAACTGGCCGAACACGGGCAGCGTGGCGGCGGTCGTCACCACGGTCACCAGCGAGAAAGCCAGGAAGTTGACCGGCAGGCCCCAGAAATTGCCCCGCTTGACGCTGCTAAAGCTCTTGCCGTAGCGCGAGAAGTCGCCAAAATTCAGCATCGGCCCCGAGAAATAGGACACCACCAGCGAGATCGCCGTGATCATCACCGGCACGACGCCGAGCCCGTGATATTTGACGCCGCCAAGGTTGATGCCGATGTTTTGCCAGCCGGCGCGCCACACCATATAGCCCGCGAGGATGAACATCACCACGTACACGGCCGGGCCGGCGAAATCGATAAACTTCTTGATCGTCTCCATGCCGTGCCAGAACACCAGTGCCTGCAGCACCCACAGCAACATGAAACCACCCCAGCCGAGCGCGGAAAGGCCCATCAGGCCATGCCGGTGCACGTCCGCATAGGGTAGCAATTGGGGGAAGAACTTGAGCACGACGATCACCAGCGCGCTCGACGCGAGGTAGGTCTGAATCCCGTACCACGCAACGGCGATCAGGCCGCGAATCACGGCTGGAATGTTCGCGCCGAGCACGCCGAAAGTTGCGCGGCACGTGACCGGATAAGGCACGCCGTTCTGCTGGCTCGGCCTCGCGATCAGATTGCACAACACGTTGACGATGGAAATGCCGACCAGTAGCGCGATCAGCACCTGCCAACTGGTGAGGCCAAGGGCGAACAGACTACCGGCGAATACGTAACCGCCGACGCTGTGCACATCCGACATCCAGAACGCAAAAATGTTGTAGGCGCTCCACGTCTGGTGGCGCAGCGGTGCTAGATCTTCGTTATAGAGGCGTTCGCTGTAGCCGGCGGGCACATCGGGATCTCCCGAAGAGCCTTCGCCGCTGAAGCCTGGATTGGCGGGAATAGCGGGATTATGCGGTGCTGCACTGAACTGGGCCATGACTGCTCCTTGGGTGTAGGGACTGGCGATTGCGCATCGACGGGCACTGCATCCGTCACGCGCAGCCCCTTCCCGGTCGGGATGGATCTTGCAGGCATGACGGCACCGCGGTTGTCTCTGTCCCTAGCCGTACACTCATCTGCACAACTAAGCACTTTTTGTTATCGCTTCGCCACTAGCCGCGTCCTTGCGCCGAAGCGTTCTCGCTCATGCATGGTCCATGAGGACGGCCGCATGCAGGCCGTGCGGGCGAATTTCGCCACACCGCCGGTTTGCGATGATTCGTCAGTTCACATTCAGTGCTGCGCGCACATGCGCGCATTCATTACGAGCGTATTGCTTGCGTGCGCTTGCGCGCGTCGAGCGACGCACGCGGCAGGGTCAATCAAGACGCCGCTTGTACCGGCGACGTACCGAACACTTCGTGCAGATCCGCTGCGCCGCGTGCCGGCCGGTCCAGCATCTTCAGTTCGACGCTTTGCAGATGGCGCGACATCAGGGCCGCCGCCTCCTTCGCATCGCCGGCGTCGAGCGCGGCAAGAATTGCTTCGTGGTCTTCGAACGAGCATGGGCTGCGGCCCAACGACTCGTACAAAGCCGAAATCAGGGTTGAGCGCGCAACCAGTCCGTTCAGGCAGTCGCACAAGACAGTATTGCCCGTGAGCGACGCCAGCTCGGTATGGAACTCACCCGAAAGCCGGATCCAGGCCGAAAAATCGCGTGTTTCAAATGCCTTGCGCTCGCGGCCGATCATGCTGCCAAGATGCTTCAGGCGGCGCGGTCCATGCCCGGAGCAGATCCGTTCCACTACCGCCAGCTCGATGATGCGGCGCATCTCGAACACCTCATGGACCTCCTGCAGCGACGGACTCGCGACGAAAGCGCCGCGGTTCGGCTCGAGATCGACGAGCCGGTCTGTCGCAAGTATCGCGAGCGCCTGGCGGATCGGGCCGCGCTTGACGCCGAATACTTCGCACAACTGCGCTTCAGTCAGTTTGGCCCCAGGCGCCAACCGATGCTCGAGGATCGCGGCACGAATGCGCTCGGCAATCGCGTCGGGTTTAGAACCATTCGAGGTGGCTAAGGAGAGGGTCGACATGATGTGCGTTCCGTTATGTTGCCCATCTTAGAATGGACACAATGATTGTCAACAATTTCAATATTGAATTTTCGACAATCGTGGTTCGACACACCGAGGCGCGTGGCTGCATTTTCCCGTAGATGGCCGCCGGGCTCAGTCGTGGCGAGAATTCATGCAGATCGCCCACCTTTTTTCTGAGCTATTTTGTCAACAAAATCCATGTCACTAACGCCGCTCTGGTGTTCCTCGAGGCTTGCCAAATCTGGCCGCTAGTTGCGTTTGCAGTCACAAAAAAAGCGGGCAACGCCCGCTTCTCCCCTTCTCCGCTCCCCTCGTTATCTGAGGTGCGGATAGCCGGACACGGTCAGCTTAAAGCCATGCGCATCGGAGACGAGATGCGCGTCCGCCCCGACAGGCAACGTCAACAGATTAGGAATATGGCCGAACTGCAATCCCGTGATCACAGGAATACCGATCACCGAGCGCACGTGCTCGATCATCGCATTCAGATCGTAGCCGTTGTCATACTCGAACGGCTTACCCTCGGACAAGTCGCCGATCAGCAGAGCCTGCTGCCGCTCGAGGATGCCCGCCTGATGCAGTTGATACAGCATCCGTTCCATCCTGAACGGCTGTTCGTTGATGTCCTCGACAAACAGGATGCCGCCCTCGACCGGCGGCATATAAGGCGTACCGACCAGCGAGGCCAACACGGCCAGATTGCCGCCCCACAGCATGCCGCTGACGTCGACGCTCTGCACCTGGGGCGCGCTTGCCGTGACGGTGAAAGCCGGCTTGGTCAGCGCGTTCCAGAAGTGCTGCATGGTGAATTCGCTGAGTTCCTCCGCGCCGAAATCGCCCAGCAGCATCGGGCCGCCGAACGTCTTCAGCCCGGCTCGCGAGAGCAGCGCCAACTGGATCGCCGTGAAATCGCTGTGACCGACCAGCGCGACGGGCTGGTCGGTCAGCCGGCGTTGCAGGCCCTCGTAGTCGAGCCCGTGCAGGATACGCACGGCGCCGTAACCGCCGCGCACCGCGAGCACGACATCCGGCAGCTTGCGTGACGGATCGGCCAGCCGGTTCAGCTCGGCGGCACGCTCGCCGTCGGTGCCGGCAAAGCGCTGAAAGCGGCGCTCGGTTGCGTTGACGCCCTCGACGCGATGTCCTTGCGCGTGCAACCGATGCAGCGCACGGCGAATCGCCTCCGCGTCATGTGGATAGCCCGAAGGCGCAATCAGTTCGAAAGTGCGATGGGCAATCATGATCGCCAGTGAGGAGGGTGATGGTTCTTAGAGTGGTTCGGCTGCCGGGGGTTCGCCGCGGGCCGCCTCCCGGGCTGCGCGCAACGCGCGCCGCCGCTCGGCAAAGAAAGACTTGAGCGCCGCGGCGCACTCGCTCTCCAGCGCACCGCCCACCACCGTGGTGTGATGATTGAGCTGCGGATTGGCGAACGCGTCCACCACGCTGCCACACGCGCCCGTCTTGGGATCGCGGGCGCCGAACACGACCCGCGCGATGCGCGCATGCATGATGGCGCCGGCGCACATCAGACAAGGCTCGAGCGTCACGTACAGCTCGCAGCCGGGCAAGCGGTAATTTTCGAGCGCCTGTGCGGCAGCGCGCAGCGCGACCATCTCGGCATGCGCGGATGGGTCGTGTGCAGCGATCGGATGATTGAAGCCTTTCGCGATGACTTCGTCGCCGCGGACCAGCACTGCGCCCACAGGCACTTCGCCGGCCGCGCGTGCCTCTTCGGCAGCGGCCTGGGCCAGCTTCATGAAATGGAGATCGCGTTCCGTGAAGGCGACGGGAACGGCTTGCGATGCGTCAGGCAGCGGTGCGCTGTTCGCGCTGAGCTGCTCGCTCACTGCGGCCCCGGCTGACCGGCGGCTGCGCCGGGCGCGCCGCCCAGGTGGCCGGCAGCGTCTGCGGTACGCTCGGAGAGGCGCTCCGCAATCCGCCGGCAGTACTCGCGCGGCAAGACCAGCGGACCGCCGCGCAATGATTCGAGTGCCATGTCGAGCGCCAGCATGCGCGCCTGGAGGCGGCAACGGGTGGCGCGCTCGCTGACCGCATTCAGTTCGTCCTGCAGGTCGCACAGCGCCCGCAGTTGTTCGGCGGCGGGCGGCACGAAACCCGCGTCCTTCAGGATCCGGTTAGCGACGCGCACTTCCTGAGGCACCTGACTATCGTCCTCCTGCGCAAGCGCAACACCCGCTCCCGGCAAATCGTCGAACTCACCGCGCGCTGCCGCGGCGGCTATACGTTGTTCAACTAACGCATCAAGCAATCTCATCTGCAGTCCACTACGTTGCGGCCCACGCATTCTATCAGGGAGCCAGGTGTAAGGATCGACCATAAGGCTGACAATCCCCTCTGATTTTCGGATTCCGGGTATTTGAGGGTCGCAGGGTGCCGCGTCAGGGTAGTGGCTCTTGCGGCAGCTTCGCAGAGCCAAATTTTACGATTTGCTTTCGAATAGTGTCGGTCGCGCTCTCGGGCTGTGGCGTGTTTTGCGAAGATGATGGCGACGGTTTCGCAGGCTGTTACTCGACCGGCGTACACTTGCGCCCCGCCCGCGTAAATTTTTGTATCGGGTGCGCGAACCGCTGTAATCTGCATCTCGCACGCGCCCACTATGCTTCGGGCGCGCGGTGACGCATCGCCGCGCGCCCATCCCGCAGGACTATGACTCCAGATCCAGACCACTCACCCGGGCAGCGCAGTCAAGCAGCAGCCGGCCATGACTCCTCCCAGGCTTTCCCGCGCGACCCGGCCCGGCATCGGGCGCTCGCCGAGGCGAGACGTGCAGCCGGCGACGAGCTCGGCGCAGTCGCCCATCTGATCGCCGCCCACACGCTGGACGCTTATGCGAGCGGCGCTGCCGATGCCCGCGCCTCGAACCTCTGCGACGTCGCAACCGGTTACTTCATGAAAGGCGATCAGGAGATCGCCGCGGCATGGTACGAACTGGTCCTGACGCTCGACCCGAATCTTGCAAGCGCCTGCCAGAACCTCGCTGCGATCCACGCCAGCGCGGGACGCACCGCCGAGGCCAACGTCTGGCGCGAACGCGCTTACCGGCTGCAGCGCGTGTTCGTTGAGCAGGCGCCTGGCCAGACGCGCCGCGTACTGGTGCTGTGCGCAGCCCGCGCCTCGGGCAACGTGCCGTTCGACGCGCTGTTGCCCGGCGCGCTCAACTGCCGGATCAAATACGCCATCGACTATGCGGACGACGCCGAAGACGCCCAGCTCCCGCCGTTCGATCTGGTGTTCAATGCAATCGGTGAACCGGATGTCGCCGCGCCGCTCGCCGCCCGGCTCGAACGCTTCATCTCCGGTCTGAAGTCGCACCCTGTGGCCCACCGTGCCCAGGCGCTGCTCAACCCTCCCGCCGCTGTCGAGCGAACCGCGCGCAACCGGATTCCCGCCTTGCTGGACGATCTGCACGACGTGCAAGTCGCGCAGTGCATCCGCATCGACGCTGCCCCGGCCTCGCCCGAAGCGCTCGCCGCCCTGCTGGCCGAAAGCGGCGTCGCGTTGCCGGTGTTGGCCCGCCCTGCCGCGACTCACGGCGGCGAGGGACTCATTCGCTGCGACGACCTTATTGAACTGCTGGCGAGGCTGCGCGATTGCGAAGGTCCGCAATACCTGAGCGCGTTTTGCGACACCCGCTCCGCCGACGGCTACTACCGCAAGTACCGGATGATTTTCGTCGACCGCGAGCCGTTTCCTTATCATCTGGCCATCTCGCCGCACTGGATGGTCCACTATTTCTCCGCCGACATGGAAGCCCATGCATGGAAGCTGGACGAGGAGCGGCGTTTCCTGGAAGATCCCGCCGCCGCGCTGGGCAAGCGCGCATTGCAGGCGCTTGCCGCGATCGGTCGCCGCCTCGAACTCGACTACGCCGGCATCGACTTCACGCTGCTGCCCGACGGGCAGGTTTTCGTCTTCGAGGCCAACGCCACCATGCTTGCGCACTACGAGCGCAGCACGGGAGCGCTGGCCCACAAGAATCCTTTTGTCCAACATATCGTCGACGCGTTCGAACGGTTGATGAAGCGTCGCACGGCGGCTGAATGAACAATGCAATGAATTTTTCCGGCGGCCCTGGCGCCCTGCCGGCCACGGTGTTGCGCGAGACGCGCGAGGCCATCGAGGCGTTGCCCGAGACCGGTCTTTCGGTGCTGGGGATGAGCCACCGCTCGGCGTGGTTCCGTGGCGTGCTCGACGAAGCCGAGCACAATCTGCGCACGCTGCTCGGCATCCCCGAGCACTATCACGTGCTGTTCATGCAGGGCGGCAGCAGCCTGCAATTCTCGATGCTGCCGATGAATTTCCTGCGCGCGAGCGGCCGCCACGCCGAGTACATCGTGTCGGGTTACTGGAGCGCCAAAGCGCCGGTGGAAGCGCGTCTCGAAGGCGACACGCGGGTGGTATGGGATGGCCGTGGCGACGGCTATCGGCGCCTGCCGGCAGCGCACGAACTGCAACTCTCGCCGCAGGCGGCGTATCTGCATTACGTGTCCAACGAGACCGTCGAAGGACTCGAATTCGCCGATACACCCGGCTTGCACAACGTCCCGCTGGTGTGCGACATGTCGTCGAACCTGCTGGCCGCGCCAATCGATATCGAGCGCTACGCGATGATCTACGCGCATGCGCAGAAGAACCTCGGGCCGGCCGGTGTCACGGTGGTGATCCTGCGCGACGAGTTCGCGCAGCGCGCTAACCAAGGCTTGCCCACCCTGCTCGATTACCGCACCCATATTGCTGCACGCTCGGTCTACAACACGCCGCCCGTGTTCGCCATCTATGTACTGATGCTGGTGACGCGCTGGCTGCGCGACGAGGTGGGCGGCGTGACGAAGATGGCCGACATCAACCGCGCCAAATCCGCCCGGCTATACGGCGCGCTCGATTCAGATTCCGCGTTCTACAGCGTGCATGGCGCACGCGACTGCCGTTCGACGATGAATGTGGCGTTCCGCCTCCCGGACCCGCAACTGGAGGCGCGCTTTCTCGAGGCCGCCGCGCGCGAAGGCTTTCACGGCCTCGAAGGGCACCGCTCGATCGGCGGCCTGCGCGCATCGCTCTACAACGCCGTGACGCTGGAGGCGGTCACGGCGCTAGCGGACTGGCTGGGCGAGTTTCGCCGTCGCGAAGGCTAGGCGGTGCGCCGTCAATGGGCCGACAGGTGCTGGTCGAGGAACGGCACGAAACCATTCTGCGTCGTGACGATCTTCTTGACGCATTCATCGTAGTCCGAACCCATCGAGCGGTCCGGGCCATACATGCCACGGCACTGGGCGTACAGCGTGATGGTCGCGCCATTGCCGTTCGCCACCCGGTTCGCCGAATAGACCGCATGACCCGAGCGGCCCGGCACGTCGGATTCGATCGCCACGGCGTCCGCGCGCACCACCGGCTCTTCCGAATGCTGCGTCACATAGTTCTTCGTCAACTGCCAGGCCTGATCGCATTGCGCCTGATCGCGGCAGGTGACCGTGGCATCCGTCTGAGCCGCCTCCAGAAGACGTTCTGAGCGGGCAAAGTCGTTGTCTCGTTGCGCCTGTTTATCGGCGGAGGACGCGCAAGCGGTGAGCGTAAGCGCAGCGAGGACAGCGAGCGCGGCGGCAAGAGTCGTTTTCACTGGATGAAGATCCTGAGTCGAAGTCGACGGAGATTATAGACAAGTGCGGGACCGGTTCACAGTTGCCCTGATGAGCACGCGATAGCGCTGGCGCGAGTGGCCTGCGTATCGGCGATGCGGGTTCTAAAGATTAGTGTGGTGTGAACGAGGCTGCCAAGGTGGTGGATCCAGGTCGCGCTGTCGAGTAGCCGCGCGCAGGGCTCGTTTGTGGCCCGGCGGCGCGCTATCTGCGCCTCACCTGCGCAAAAGCAAGCGCGATGGAGCCGCGTGCGGAAATCCCGTGCGGCTCGAAGCTGGCCGCTTGCGGGTCGGCTTGACCCAGCGGCGCGTAAAGATCCGGACGGCGAGCCTTCAGCCATTGCTGCCCCGCGCTCGCGCCCGCGAGGCGAGGATCCAGACTGGCCGTAACCAGAGCGCCGTCCGCGCCGGCCCCCTCGGCCAGAATGGCGCCGCACGGATCGACGATCATGCCGGTTCCCGGCGCCGCCTCGTTGTCGACGCTATCCACTCCGTCGCTGAGTACGGCAAACATACCGTTGTCGGCCGCCCGTGCGGGTACCCAGGCTCGCAGCCAGTCCGCTGCATTGTGCCCAACCGGCACGCCTGCCGTGGCACCCGAGCCTGTTACAGCCGCCCTGCCCGCTTTTTCTGCCGAGGCCGGGCGATGCGCCCACTGTTCCGCCGACACCGGCTGCATCGCGCGACCGCCACCGCGCTGCGCGGCGTAGCTACGATGCGGCGCGACCAGCAGCGTGGCCCCCATGAGCGCCGTCATTCGCACATTCTCGATCAGATAGGTATCGCCACCAATCAGGATTCCGATGCGAATCCCCCACACTGTATCGAAGACCGTAAAGCGGTCGCCGCTCACAATGCGCCGATGCTCGAACGCATGCAATTTGCGGTGGCAATGCCGGATGCCGCCCGGCATGCAGACCACGTAGCTATTGAACAGGCGTCCATCCGCTGCCCGCTCGATCATCCCTACACCGGCGGCCACTCCTGTGCGCTCGACGGCCTCGGCCACCGCGCCGAGCGTGGGCCCGTCGAGCGGTTCAGCGAGCGACTCGAGTTCGTCGCGATGCAGCTTCGCGAGGCTCCCATAACCGGCAAGACAGGTCTCCGGAAACACGACGAGACCGATCTCGTCACGAGCCGCACGCGCGAGCCAGCCGGCAATGCGAGCGGAGTTTTGTGCCGCCTCGCCGCGACACGAGCGCAGCGGGACGGAGGCAACGCGGAGCGAGGGAACTGGCAAGGATGACATTGCACAACCTGTTGGAGAAAACAGTCCCATTGGACCGCCCGCCATTCGATAAGTAAAATGAAGATTCTTATCTGTTCGATTACTCATTGGAATGGAACTGAAACTCTTACGCGCCTTTCTCGCCGTAGCCGAACTCCGCCACTTCGGCCACGCCGCCGAGGTGCTGTCGATGAGCCAGCCGGCCCTCAGCAAGCAGATCGCCGCGCTGGAAGAAAGTCTTGGCGCGCGGCTTTTCGAGCGTGGCCGGCATGGCGCCGAACTCACCGCCTTCGGCGCCGGCTTTCTTCCCGACGCCCAGACACTGGTGCGCGACGCGGATGAGATTCATGCACGGGCGCGCGATGCGAGCAGCGGAACGCGCGGTTATTTGCGCGTCGGTCTCGGTCTTTCCACCTTGACGCTCGCACCGCAATTGATTGCCGAGTTCCGCCGCCGGAATCCAAACGTGAGCGTCACGCTGAACGACCTGTCATCGGCCGAGCAAAGCCGCCGGCTGCTTGCCGGCAAGCTCGACGTCGGTTTCATGCGCCTGCCGGCGGACGCGGGGCTGGAGGCGTTCCCGGTGCTGGACGAAACGCTCGGCCTGGCGATACCGAAACATGCGCGCTGGAAACGCATCCCGGCCAACCTCGATGAATTGAACGAGCTGGGATTCGTCGGCGTCACGCGCGGCCGTGGCCCAGGACTGGCTGCGCAGATCGATCGCTGGTGCAGCCTGCACGGTTTTGTGCCACGTGTGATCCAGGAGACCGATGATATCCAGACGGTGCTTGCGGCGGTGGCGGCGGGCGTCGGTGCCGCGTTCCTGCCCTCGCGCACGCAATACCTGCTGCGCGATGCGCGCGTGTTGCCCTTGCGCGGTGAGGGCGCTCAATGGCAGGTCGGCCTCGCGTGGCAGGTTGGGAAGGACAATGCGGTAGTGACACGCTTTATCGAGTTCGCGCGGGCGGCGGCAAAATACCCTGCCTGAAGGAAAGACAAGCGTGTGCAGGACCAGGGGCTGAACCCGCTCGTGCCGCGTGCAACCTCCTCGCCTGAAACTATCGAAGCACCGCGGTTTTAGGGCTTTTCACGCGCTGTGCGGCGCTACGGCGTGCCTTCAGTTTCTTGAACCAGATGACGAGGCCGGTCGCGCTAAGCAACGCCACCATCACGCCCATGAAGCTGACGAGAATGCGTCCCGGCAAACCCAGAATACGTCCTGAATGCAGGGGAAACTGCGCCTGCATGAAGATATCGCCGGCGCTTCCTCGCCCCGGCACGGAACCGCCTACCTGGCGCCCGGTCCACGCGTCCCAGTAGGTCCACGCATTGCCGAGGTGGCCGTCTGCGTATTCGCCGCCCGGCTTGAAGTAGCCCACCCCGTACAGGTTGAGCGCGGCGACTTCAAAGGTCGCGCCCGGCGCGGCGCTTAACTGCATCTTCTGTCCAGCGGCCGCCGCCAACGCGACGATGCGCTCACGGCTCAACTTCGCGGCACCGGCCGGATGCGGCGCAAGCAGTTCAGGGTTGCTCTCGGGCTCGGGCGTCAGATTCGAAAAGAGCGACACGAGCGGACGCATGACTGGCCGCTCGAGGTTCATCCCGATCGACGTCAAGGCAATCACGCCCAGCAGCCCCCACACCCAGACTCCACCCGAACGATGCAGGTCGAACACCAGCGCATAACCGCCGCGCTGGACCCGGAACGCAAACGACTTGCGCCATGTCTTGTAGCTCGGAAACGCCAGCACCAGCGCAATCACGCTATCGAACAGCCAGACGATCGCAACGATCCCCAGCAACCAAACGCCGATGGCGATACCGCTGCCGGTGGTGGGCAGATAAAGCGTGTAGTGGAACTCGTAAAGGAACGGTATCAGGTTGAGTCGCTTGAGCGACAACGCGCCCCATTCGCGGCGGGCCTGAATGCTTCCGGTCGCGGGATCCACCGCGATCTGGTTGAAGCCCAGTTCGTAAGGCTGGCCCGTGGTGGGATCGGGCCGGCCCTGGACGCGCATCAGCAGGGTTCGGCCGGGCACCACGCCTAGCGGCAGATAGGTCACTTGCAGGCGCGGGTTGGCAGCTTCGACCCGGTTGGCGAGTTCCAGTGACGACAACGCGGGCGCAGCAGAACGGGCGTAATAGAACTCGGGGTTCAAGGCCGCATCGAGCTCCAGGTTCCACGCGATGATCGCGCCCGTGAGACCGGACACGAACAGGAACAGCGCCGTGCCGATGCCGAACCAGCGATGCAGGCGGACGAATATCGATCTCATAGGCCTAGCGATGCAGGCATGCAGACGCCGCGCGGCGTCTGCCCCCTTCCCTCAGGCGACGTCGGCGCCTGCATCTAGAACTGCATCGTCGCGCTCACCACGGCGGTGCGCGTCGGCGATGGCGAAACGTAGTAGCCCCAGGCAGTGGTCCAGTAGCGGCGGTTGAACAGATTGTTGATGCCCGCGCGCAAGGTCAGGTCCTTGCCGGCGATCCGCGTGTCGTATCTGCCGCTCAGGTCGTAGGTCACATACGCGGGCACGAACTGGGTATTCGCGGCATCGACGGCCATGTCGCCCACATACTTGCCGCCAAAGGCGAGCGTGAGCGCCTTCAGGTACGACGGGTTGTATTCGATGCGGCCCGTCGCCGTGAAGCGGGGCGCGCCGTAGATGCGCTTGCCTTCGATACTCGGGTCGTCGATGTCGACGGCCTTGGTATCGAGCCACATCACGCCGCCGAGAATGCGCCACTCATTGGTGAGCGCGAGCCAGCCGCTGGCATCGACGCCGGTGTAGCGTTTGGTGCCGCTCTGCACGAAGACGTTGGCGGTATTGGTGTAGTTGTATCCCTGGTCGACGCGGAACAGCGCCAGATTGGCGCCCCACTTCCTGTGATCCGTCTTGAAGCCGACTTCATATTGCTTGCTGCGCAACGGACCATACGTGGCCGGGTAATTGAGGTTGGTGTTGGAGGCGGAACCGCCCTGCTCCAGCGACTCGACATAGCTCGCATAAAGTGTGGAGTACGGATCGGTTTTGAACATCAGCGCGACGGTCGGCGTGACGGGGTCCGCACTGTATTGCGACGTCACCGCGCTGCTCGGCGCGTAGACGTCCTGGCGGAACTGCGTGTAGCGCAGCCCGAGCAACGCGGAGAAGCGCGAGGTGAACTGTACGGTGTCGCTGGCGTAAAGCGCGGCCTGGGTGGTGCGCGACTGGCGGTATAGGTTCTCGCCAATCCCGACCTCGGCATTGCTTAGCAACGAGCTGCCGTATAGATTGCCGGTGCCGAGCGAATAGCCGCTGTTCCAGCCTTCGCTGTTGTCGTATTCGCTGGTCTGGGACTGGAAGCCCGCACCGATAACGACATCGTGCCTGATAGCGCCGGTATTGAACTGCCCCTGCACCATCGCATCGACGTTCTGATAGAAGTAGCGTGTCAACGCGGCATACAGCGTGTTCGAATAGTCGCCTGCGCTATCGGTCACGTAGATCAGGCTATCGGAGTTGGTGCGGTTTTCCTTGGCGAAGCGGTACTTCAGGCTCGCGTGCCAGTTCTCCGAGAGACGATAGTCGAGGCCCGTGCCGAACGAGGCCATCTCCGTCTCGTAGTAGTTCTGCGGCTGCGCGAGGTCCCGGTTGATCGAGCTCGCATCGGGAATACCCAGCCCCGTGCCGAACATCAGGCCAAACAGCGTGCCGTTGGTTTTGCGCTTCTGATAGAACGCGTCGGCACTCCAGGTGAGATCCGGGGTGATACGGAAGTCGAACGCCAGCGACGCCACCTGACGGCGCACGTGACCGTTCGGCTCGGCGGTATTGCCGTCTTCGTTCACCAGATTCAAGCGGTAGCCAAAGCGGTTGTCGTTGCCGAAACGGCCGCCGAGATCCACCTTTTCGCTGAACACGCCGGCCGACTCGTAGCCGACCGAAATGCTGCGGTACGGATCGTCGGTCGGTCGCTTCAGGACATAGTTGACGATCCCGCCCGGCGAGCCGAAGCCATACATGAACCCCGACAGGCCTTTGAGCAGTTGCACCTGCTCGAATGGTTCGAGCGGCAGGTCGGTGTCCCACGACGGGAAACTCTGGCCGTCCACCTTGATGCCGTTCAGGGTGTCGATCGGGAGGCCGCGCACGCTGAACATCGAGTTTTCGCTGACGCGGTTGCTGCTGCTGACCGATGCTGCCGGGTCGTACTTGAAGAGATCGTTGGCGCTCGACGCCATCAGGTCCTCGGCCTCTTCGCTCGTTACCACGTGAGTGGAGAACGGCGTGTCGACCTGCTTGCGCGAACCTAGCGCCCCGGCGCTGACGGTGTCGGTTTGGGTAGCCGGGTCTGCTGTTGCTGTAACGCTGACGGCAGGCAATGTGAGCGCGTCCGTCGCGGCGCTTTGAGCCCAGCCGGGTGTCGACAGCGTCGAGAGCGAAAGGCCGGCACTTGCAAACAGCGCGGCACTGAGAAGCGAGGGGGTGCGGCTCACGCCACGGGCAATGACGGGATGACTGGCGGTAGGCAGGTTCTGCATCTTGTTCGGATTTAGCGCAGACGCAGGCATACGCCCGTGCAGCAAGGCCTGCGCGGGACGGGAGCACTCGTAGCGGTGGTGGTTAAGCGGAATGTATATTTACTGACGCGAATGATAATGCGACTAATTCGCATCTGCAACACAAATCTTGCGAGGAACTTTCGGAACCTGAAAGGGCTTCAGGTCGCGCAGGCTGAGCTAGTTGCGCCGGAGCCCGTGAGCGGGATCGGCTCCGCGGGATTCGCTTCGCGATAACCTGCTAGTTGCACCAGAGCCGCCCGCACCACGTCGGCACGGGCGATCTTGCGTCAAGAGGACAAGCAGTCAGGCACGCGCTGTGTTCTCTGCACTACTGAGCGGTTGAGCCGGGTACGCTATGCGCGTCGAAGGCACAGCACAGTAGGCTGGTTTTGCTTTCATTCCCGGTGTGATTGCGCAGTAAGCAGGTTTCGCTTCCATCCCCGGTGTGATTGCGCAGTAAGCGGGCTTCGCTTCCATCCCCGGTGTGATTGCACAGTAGGCAGGCTTCGCCTCCACTCCCGGTGTGATTGCGCAGTAAGCAGGCTTCGCTTCCATCCCCGGTGTGATTGCACAGTAGGCAGGCTTCGCCTCCATCCCAGGTGTGATTGCACAGTAAGCAGCCTTCGCATCCACACCCGCCAGCGTGGCGCCAAACTCGCGCGCCATCAATTCACCCGTTGCAGCCGCCAGTTCCCACAGATGGGCTTCATCCTCGGCCCCGTCGATACCCACATAAGGGTTGTGGTGCAGCACAAAGCCGAAGATACGCTCGCAGTCCGACGCGTAGCGCCTCGTATCGAGAATATGGGCGTGCCAGAACTGATCGACCTCCTCGCCCGGTACGATCGCGACCGTGGGGTATTTCGCCGACAGTTTCAGGAATTGCCGGTATCCAAGCTCGGCACGCGCCACCGTCTCGGGAGTCCACCCACCGTCGCGCCGATGAAGCAACTTCGCCTTGATCCGGTCAAATTCGAGTTCGTCAATCGCCTGCCAGACTCCTGCTACATCCCGTGTTTGCTGTTGCATGGCAAAACTCCTTTCACGTGTGGTGAGCGCGTCTACAGCGTCATGTTCAGACGCGCACGTCTTGCGGCTCCTGCTCTTCGGCAAGGCCGCGGTCCAACCGGCGACTCAGGAAAGCGGTCATGTCGCCGGCGGGAATTGGACGGCTGAAGAAGTACCCCTGGACTTCATCGCAGCCTTCATTGCGCAGGAAATCGATGTGTGCCTGAGTCTCGGCGCCTTCGGCCACGACCTCCAGGCCGAGACTGTGTCCGAGGGCGATCACTGCGCTGGCGATCTGCGCGTCGCTCTCGCTGTCGGGCACGTCGCGAATAAACGACCGGTCTATCTTCACCACGTCGATCGGGAAGTGGTTCAGATAGGCTAACGATGAATACCCCGTGCCGAAATCGTCGATTGACAGGCGAACGCCGGTTCTTTTCAGACTCGTGAGCCAGCCGGCCGCCTGTTCGGGATGGCGCATGACCATACTCTCGGTAAGCTCCAGTTCGAGCAGATCACCGGGCAGTTGCGCATGCTCGAGCGCCGCGACAATCTCGGTGTGCAGATGTGGATCGGTGAACTGCCGCGCCGACAGATTGACGGACACACGAATCGGTCCGAGGCCATGCGCGAGCCACTCGGCATTCTGCCGGCACGCCTCGCGCAACACCCACGCGCCGATCGGAACAATCGCGCCGGTTTCTTCGGCCAGCGGAATGAAATCCGTTGGCATCACCAGGCCAACCGTGGGGTGACGCCAGCGGATCAGCGCCTCGACCCCGGTACAGCGGTTTGAGCGCAAGGAGATGCGTGGCTGGTAGTACAGCACGAACTCGCCGTTGTCGAGCGCAAATCGCAGATCGGACTCCATATCGATCCGGCGCTGCAACGATGTGCTCATCTCGCGAACGTATAGCTGATGCGTATTCTTGCCTCGTTGCTTGGCGCCATACATGGCGATGTCGGCATGCTTGAGCAGCGTCTGGGCGTCGTCGCCATCGCCGGGAAACGAACTGATGCCGATACTGGCGGTTACCGCCAACTGCCTTCCGCTCACCACAAACGGTTCGGCAAGCGCTGCCCGGACCGCATCGATCGAACGGGTGACGTCAACCTGCTCGTCCCGCTGTCCCTCGACGAGCACGATGAATTCGTCGCCGCCAAGCCGGGCGATCATTCCGGTTTGCGTCACCTGCTGGCGCAGCCGGTCGGCAACGGCACGCAGCAGCAGATCGCCCGCGTTGTGTCCCAGAGAATCGTTGACGTCCTTGAACTGATCCAGATCGATAAACAGGACGTAGAGAACGGTCTCGTCGCGGCGTGCGCGCAGCAGCGCATCTTCGAGCTGATCCCTGAACATCAGGCGGTTCGGCAGACCGGTCAGCACGTCGTGATTCGCGATGAAGCGCAGATTCTCTTCGGCCTGGCGCCGCAACAGGAAGTGGCTCGCCTGGATCGCGATCGAGCGCGCCATTGCCAGCGCATGGGGTTCTGTCTGGCGCCTGTCCCGCGCGTAGAATTCGGCCATACCGAGCGTCGTCGAACCGGCACGAAGCGGGAAGCTGAACACCGTGGTAATACCCGCCGCGGCGAGCCATTCGGCGTGCGCGAGCCGAGCCAAAGTATTCTGTTCCGAGCTCCAGCAAGGTTCCGTCGCACCGCCTGCAGCCGGCGCCGCCTCGCTATCCCGCCGCGACAGCAGCCAGTGCTCGAGCGCTGGTACTTGCGTGCAGTAGGTGACGCAAAGCGATTGCCGTTGACCGTGTTCGGTCGGCCAGAACGCTCCCGCCTCCCACCCCATCCCCTCCACCAGCACCTCTATCAGTTGCCTGAAAACGTCGAACTCGCTCGTCGCCGTCGCCAGTTGCAGAGTGATGGCATGCTCCTGCTGCTGCGCGCGCTCCGCCGACTTGCGCTGCGTGATTTCCAGCGCGGTCCCACGCAGCGCCCGCTGATCGGGCGCACCATACGCGTGCCCGATCAGGTGCAGCCATCCTCGTCGGCCCCGCGAGGACCGGTAGCGGCATTCGACCTGGAACGGGGCGCCCGTACGCAGCGTCCGGTTCGCGCGAGCCACGAGCTTCGCGCGGTCCGCCGGGTCGATCAGGCACATCAGCGATGCCGGGGTCGGCGCCCCGCTTCGCCAGCCGAGCAGGCGAATCATCTCATTCGACAGAAGGACCATCTTGCCGTCGGGACTGACCCGCCAGTCACCCAGATGCGCAATACGCTGCGCCTCGGCACGGGCGATTTCGCTCTCCCTCAGCGTATGCGTGATGCGTTCGGCCAGCCTGACGGCGCGCACACGCGAACTCGACAACGCGTAGCCCAGCGCGCTCAGCAGGACGCTGATGACCGTGCCCGCGAGCGCGGCCAGGATCGGCAAACGGCGTTGCGTACCGCTCAACACGGCCGGATCGGCGGCGAAAACGATCAGCCAGCGCCGCCCGCCGAACGGTTGCACGGCGCTCGCCGACAATTGCCGGCCGCCGGCTGCTGCCATCTCAGGCGCACCACTGGACGACGGCGATGGACGGGCGGCAGACGCGCCGGCCGCGCTTGCGATATTGCCGCGTGTCATGTCGCCAACGCCTGCGATGCTATCGAACAGCATCGTGGACGGCGCTGGGGATACGGCTGGAGCTTCGAGCACGCCGGCGTCATAGATACGAAAGCGAATCACGCGGAGCGTCTCTTCGCCAAGCAGCCCCGCCATCAGATCCTTGACGCGGATACCCGCCCCGACCGAACCGATATACGCCCGTCGGCGCTCATCGACGGTATCGTGCGACATGCCCTTGCGGTAGACCGGCAGGCGCAAAGCGATGCCGATATGCGGGTTGCTGCCCTCCGCAAAAATCAGACGCCCGCTGCTGACAGGTTGGCCCGTGTCGCGTGATCGTTCGAGGGCCGCCAGCCGCCGTGGCTCTACACCCAGGTCGAGGCCGAGCGACGGCAGATTGGGCGCCAGCGGCTCGACGTAGGACAGGACAAAATATGCGGGACGCTGGCCAGGAGGGCGGATCGCGAAGCTGACGCCGGCATCGCGCAGGATCGGGTCGCGCCGCTGTACGGCAATGAACTGCTCCAGGTCGGCAGCGTGTACGCATGGGGCATAGTTCAGGGTCTGAAACCCGGGGTAGCGCTCGGGAAGATTCAGGCCATTCACGAAGTCGCGAAACTCGCTGCGCGATACATCGTCGCCCGCACTGAACAGCGCCTGCATCGTAACCAGCACATCGGAATACAGGCGCACACGCGTGTCTATTCTCTGCTGGACATCGCGGGTATCGTTGTCGAATCGAAGTTTTGCCTCGCGCTGGATCAACTGCGCGGTGACCGTATACACCACGACCGTTGCCGCGAGCCCAAGCAGCAGCATGCCCAATGCCAGGCCAATCGCATAACCACGTTGAGCTGGGCGCAGCAACCGCCCCCACGTCTGGCGCATATCCGTCCCCCGGAATACGGCACTCACAACGATCGCGGTTTGCCGATCAGGCGTTCACGCCAGCGCCCCGGAAACCTCTACGTGCAAATTGCAGACATCTTCACAAAGCGATCTGACAACCTGTCTCGATCAATTACGACTATGTCGGCTTTGCACTAAAACCGTGAAATTCGCATGGAATTGTTCGAGACCGGCAGTCTTACGGACACTTAAATATCTGCTTTACATAAACCGCGGTAAGTTCATCCGCTCTTTTTAGCAGCGACAGAACAGTCCGGAATAATCGCCTTCACCATCTTTAGTTTGCGTGCATTTAGCTTAGACGATGCCAGTCTTTTGCCTAGCTATCAGGAACCCTATTCGGGAATTACATGATCAACGTGTAATTGCCGGCGCCGTCAATATTGTGGAGTCCAGACCGTGGGACGGTCCGAGACAATGCTAAAACGTGTGCCGCAGACCGAGTGACACGATCATCTGGGTATTCGTGCTCGAGGGCGAGAGCAGGAACAGCTCGGCCGTCACACCCGAACTGGCGCGCAGATAGACAGCATTGAGATACAGGTCGGTGCGAGTGGACAGAATATAGTCCGCGCCAACGGCGATCTGATTCCAGTGATCCTGATTGAGTTTCGAGAATGCATAGCTGGCGGCCAGCATGACGGCCGCGTTCACCTTGTACTGGGCGTTGCCTTCTGCCGTGCGCAGGACGGCCGATTGCCCATTGTTCTGGAAGTCCACCAGCGTAAAGAGGCCTTGCAGCGAGACTGCGCCAAGCTGATAGCCCGCCGCCACGCCTGACACGATCAGCTTGTCGAAGATTACCGTCTTGGCAAGCGTGCCCAATGACCCTGAGCCGGACAATGGCGTGCCCAGTACCGAGGTTCCGATACCGAAGGTGGCCCGGTAGTTGTGGATGGCGGTGTAGGCAGCCGCCAGATGCAGCGGGCCTCGCGCATAGCTCGCGCCGAAGCTGCTCGCGCTGTTGCGGACAAAATCCCCCGGTTGGCCGCCGAATGCATAAAGCGCGCCGAGCTGCAGGCCATTCAGGGTCGGGGTCACGTACTTGACTGCGTTGTCGATGCGCTCGCCGCCGAGCCGGTCGAGATCGCCCAGATGGAAGGCGAATACGCTTGGAATCAGGCTGCCGGCGGAGAACGTCGTCAGGTTCGTCGTCATGAAGTCATACTGGCGGCCCAACGAGAGGGTTCCCATCCGGTCGCTCGCCAGACCGACAAACGCCTGTCGGCCAAATTCCAGACCGCCCTGCCCCAACGTGCCGTTGTTGATGCTGAAGCCGTTTTCGAGCCTGAATATCGCCTGATATCCGCCGCCAAGGTCCTCTACGCCACGAAAGCCCCAACGGTCGTTGCGAGCCACACCGCTGGATTGAGCCCAGGTATGACCGCCGTTTATGTTGTTCGTGTACGTGAGTGCGCCATCCACGATGCCATACAGTTGGACGCTACTCTGCGCACGGGCCTCGTTGACCGGTAACACGGCGCCGACCAGCATGGCGCCCAGGATCGAACATGACGCGAGCCGGTTGGGCCTGGACGACCCAACTGGACGCGCCCCAGGATATCGGGTGAGCCATTGCCTGGGTCGCGTTAAACGGTTCATGGCCTCAGCCGTGCGAGGTGCGAGAATCTGTCGTAGTCGCTCCGATCTGCCTTTCCTCATCGTGCGATATGCGTACTTCATGCTCGGCAATAAAAGACATCAGCACGCGCGCATATAGCGACTGCTTATCAGGGATTGCCTTGTATTCGTTCAGCAAGTCAGCAATTTCGCTCATGATTTCCTACGTTCGCCGCATTCGCTGAGCCAAGCGGGAGTTTCCTCGGGATAACTTCTCGCGATAGTAGATCGACGAAAACCGATCGTAGTGGCAGCGGCGGAATAGACCACTGAATTGGCTGAACCGGCTGAATGGGCTGAATGGGCTGAATACGACAGTCAGATCAGCCTTTCCGCCGGCGCGGGCTCCCCCGCCCGCGCCCAGATGCATGATGAAAATACGGCGGCTAACTCCCTTGCAGGCGAATGTCACGCGAGGACGCGCCTACGTACACCGTCCCACCAGGCACAAACCGCCAGCCATTGCGCGATGTGTCCCACACGCTCTGCATGCGTGGCGTGACGGCGATGCGCACATGACGTGTCTCGCCGGGGTTCATGGCGATCTTTTCCCATCCGACGAGACGTCGCGGCGGCTCGCCACTGTATGGCACGCCAAGGTACACCTGCGGCACTTCCGCGCCCGCTACGCGACCGTCGTTGCGCACGCTGAACGACACGTCGAGCGCGCCGTCAGGACGATGAGCGACGGAAAGCCCCGAGTACGAGAAATGCGTGTACGACAGCCCGTATCCGAACTCGAACATCGGCGCGATGTTTTTCGCGTCATACCAGCGGTAACCCATGTCCAGCTTTTCCGCGTAGACGGGATTCGCTTCGTACGTACCGTTCTGCCCCCACGTTGGCGTGTCCTGATCGTGCATCGGGAAGGTAACCGGCAGCTTGCCCGATGGATTGACCTTGCCGAACAGGACATTCGCGATCGCATTACCGCCGCCTTCGCCCGGATACCAGGCTTCCACGATTGCCGCCACGCTGTCCTTCCACGGCATCAGGACCGGGTTGCCACTTTCCACGACGACGATCGTGCGAGGATTGGCGCTCGCCACCGCTTCGACGAGCGCGTCCTGGTTCGACGGATTCGCGAGCGCCAGGCTTTGCAGATCGCCAAAGTCTTCACCGGCTGGCTGGGCAACGACGACAATGGCCACGTCCGAGCGGGCCGCAAGCGCTGCCGCCTGCTGGATCTGCTGTTGCGTGTAGGCGCTGAACGGCGCCTGCTGATCGCTGTTGCCGGCAAAGCTGACCTGCGCCGACGGCACGAGCGCCTGAATCGCCGCCACGATGGGCGTGTTCAGCTTCAGCCACGGATTGGTCCACCAACTGCATCCTGTCGACGTGCCGAAGGTCAAGCCACCGCAACCTGCAAACGCGCCCGTGACCGGATCACGCGTATTACCCGAGCCGCCGCCGGTCAGCACGGCCGCATCGGCGTGCGCGCCGATCACCGCAATCCGGGAAAGCGAAGCGGCCGAGAGCGGTAGCTGATTGTTATCGTTCTTCAGCAACACCATCGACTGCTCGGCGACCGCCTGCGCGAATGCGTTCGCGCCCGCGAAGTCGATCGTGGCGCCGCCCTTCGGAGGATCGTCCATGACGCCCGTGCGGATCATGACGTATAGCTTGCGCTCCACCATGTCATCGAGACGCGCGGTGGAAACCGAGCCATTCGCGATCGCCTGCTGTACTGCGGCCGGCGTCAGATAGACGGTCGAGCCGACGTCCTCTTCCTCGTCAAGGCCAGCATTGATCGCGTTCGCCGTGCTATGGGTTGCTCCCCAGTCCGACTGCACCTGTCCTTCAAAGTGCCAGTCGTTCTTCAGCACGTCACTGAGCAGATGCGAGTTCTCGCACGCATAGGTGCCATTGAGTTCGTTGTAGCTGCACATTACGCTGCCGGGCCGGGCGCGTTTGGCGGCGATTTCGAACGGCAACAGATAGATCTCGCGCAGCGTGCGCTCGTCGATCTGGCTGTTGCCGCCCATCCGGTTGTATTCCTGCTCGTTGCCGGCGAAGTGCTTGATCGTGGCGATGACCTTCTGACTCTGCGTGCCGTCGGTGCGCTCGGCGAGCATCTCCCCGGCCAGCAGCGGATCTTCGCCAAGAAACTCGAACAGCCGGCCGGCGCGTGGCTCGCGCGCGAGATTGGTGCCTCCGCCAAGTCCCATTCCGAAGCCCTGTTCGCGCAGTTCTATGGCGATCCGCTTGCCGAACGCGGAAGACAGATGCCGATCCCAGCTCGCCGCCACGCCGATTGTCGACGGGAAGGTCGTGCTTGGCTGGCTTGTGCTGCCGGAGCCTGTCGACGAGTCGACCATGTTCAAATCGGGAATGCCAAGGCGCGGTACGCCTTGAATGTAGCCGGCGCCGCCTCCCGGCACGCTCGACATTGCGTATTCCGAATGAATAAACTGCAGCTTTTCGCTGAGCGTCATTTTGCTGACGAGGGAGTGGGCACGCTGATGCGCGGCCGCCGAATCGAACGCGTTCAGCACCGCCGAAGTGGGTGGGAAATCGAGGGAAAAATCGGGCACGCCCGCGCGGGCAGCGACGCACACAGTCGCCGCTAACGCGACGACCGGCCATAGTTTCATCTGCATATCTGTCTCTCCGAAATTCTGCTTTTTGTTGGGCAAGGGAAAGCGGAGCGCGTCGGATCGGTTCACAGCGGACGCGAGAGCCGGCGACGCAGGGTGACTGCGAAGACGTGTGCTTGCCAGCGGGGGAATCGGGTCAGCCGGATTGGCTGTGAGTGATTCTCCATGTAAGACAATGTAAAAATGTAGTCCGACTACAGCATCAGTACTTTTACTAATACGGCGCGTTTTTATGCTCAATGATTTTAATTCGGCAAAGAATACTGGAATTTCATGCCACTTAACGCATAGTGTGTAATTTTTCCTGCGTGCTGTAACTTTCCGCCCTCGAAGGTTGTGAGTCTCGCCTGAGCCGAGGTTCGAAAGTCAGTGCACGAGCGTGGACGAACGTCCGTTGATCGCGTGCGCCGTGCAAAGGCGGCGCTTGTTTGTATCGCAATAAGGAAGGAAGAAGCAGATCCGATACGATACGGACTGCTTAGATAACTAACGGATGGAATCTATCAGCGATAGTGTTGGCGATGCCATCGTCTTGCCTCTGCCCCTTGCGGATCATGTGCACGGCATCGATGCCGCTGAGGGCCACTATGCCTGTGGCGGCAGTAGTGCCAAAAGCAAACGCCGCAATTCCAGGCATTCCCGCGGCGTCAGCCTTGCCGTGAGAACGCGCTCGACTTCCTCGACACGCGGACGCAAACTCGCAAGCTGCTTCTTGCCGGTCGCGGTGAGGAACAGCACATAACTGCGCTTGTCGACGGGATCGTCGGAGCGCTCGATCAGGCCATTGCGAACCATGCGCGCGACGAGATCGGCAATCGTCGAACGGTCCACGTCGAGTTCATCGCCAAGTTGCCGCTGATTGACGCCGGGTTGTTTTTGCAAAATCTCGAGCGCCGCGTACTGGACGCTCGTGATCTCCGTGGAGACTTCGTTCAGCCATACCGCTACGTGGCGCTGCTGGGCGCGGCGCACGAGGCTGCCCGTAAACCTCGAAAGCACTTCCGGGTCGTCGTGTTTGATCGGCAATTTCGCAGTGTCCGAGTGGGTTAGTTCGTGCGGAATATCGGCCTGAAGAAGGCGTTCAGTTCCGCGTATGCATCCAGAGGCAAAACGTGCGCGACATATTGGTCCGGGCGGACCACGACGAGCGCACCCCGCTCGCGGTCGATGCCGCGTTCGTCGAAGATATCAGTCGCTGCATCGCTCGTAAATGCTTTCTCGTAGTCGATGAGGCCGTAGCGTCCCTTGCGCGGCAGCAGGAGCGCAGGCAGGTCTTCGAGACGGACTTCACGATGGGGCTGCTGCAGCACCGCGCGCAGATCGAGAATGCAGTCGGGATCGGCGTCCTTTGGTGTGGTGAGCCGCAAAATAGAATCGGGCGACGTGGCGAGATGTTCGCACAGTGCATGAAGCGCACTGCCGTTCGCGTCCGAGAAAGCGTATAGACGCCAGCGGCCGTCGGCGCGTGCCGCGTGTCCAAGATGCACGGGCTTTGCGTCCGCGACGCGAACGACAGGCGATGAGTGAAAGCGCGCGCCGATCGGAAAACCCTGGGCGAGTGCCTGGTGAGTTGCTTCTCCGGTCAGTACGCCCGGCCGATAACGGGTCGCGACACCTGCCGTATATCGACCCGCTCGAACGAAATACGCCTGCAACTCGGCCGGATCGACACCGCCCGCCTCGGGCCGGTTGGGATCTTTCGGCGGAGCGGCCATCATCGCAGACCATTCCTTGTCGAAATCGATCAGCTCCTGCGCAATCGGCTGGCGCTCATCGGAATAGGTACGCAGCAAATCGGCATCGCTGCGTCCCAGCAGGACCGCGCCGAGTTTCCAGCCGAGATTGAAGCCGTCCTGCATCGACACGTTCATGCCTTGGCCGGCCTTCGCGCTATGTGTATGACAGGCATCGCCGGCGATGAACACGCGAGGGTCGCGAGGCGCCCCGTCGGCCGCGAGCGCATCGTCGAAGCGATCGGTCAGGCGCTGCCCTACTTCATAAACCGAGAACCAAGCGACTTCCTTCACATCGAGTGTATAGGGATGCAGGATCCGTTGCGCCGTCTCGATGATGCGATCGACCGTGGTCTGCTTGAGGCTGTCGCGATTCTGCGGTTTGACCTCGCCGAGATCGACGTAGAAGCGAACAAGGTATCCGCCCTCTCGTGGAATGATGAGCAGATTGCCCTTGCTCGCCGACTGAATCGCCGCTTTGAGCCGTATATCCGGAAAGTCGGTGACGGCCAGCGCGTCCATCACGCCCCACGCGTGATTGGCCGCATCGCCGCGCAGCGTTTGTCCGATCGCCGTACGCACGCGACTGCGGGCGCCGTCACAACCCACGACATAGCGCGCCCGCACAGTCACTTCCTCGTCGAGCAGTGCTTCATCTGTGCGGCGCAACGTAACGCGAACCGGATATTCACCGGCATCGTCGCGTTGGACATCAACGACTTCGAGACCGTAATCCGGTTCGAGCCGTTGCGCCGAGCGACGCATCACATCGAGCAAATAGTCCTGCACGCGGGCCTGATTGACGATGACATGCGGAAACTCCGACATACCTGATTCGGTGTCCTGAACGCGACCGGTACGCCTGATCGCACCGTGATCATGTACATCGGGTCGCCAGAACACCGTTTCATTGACCCAGTATGCTTCGTTTAACAAACGGTCGCTGAGTCCGAAAGCATTGAACATCTCGACGGTGCGGCACGCGACACCGTCCGCCTGCCCCATCTGCAACGGTCCGCCGCGACGCTCGACGATGCGCGTGCTGAGCCTCGGGAATTGCGACAGTTGCGCCGCCAGCACGAGCCCCGCAGGCCCGCTGCCGACGATCAACACGTCAACCGCATCGGGCATCTCGACGCGAGGCACGCCATCGGCGGCGGGCTCGATCGTCGGGTCGCCGACGCGGAAACCGTTGAGATGAAATTGCATGATGTCTTCCTCCACTCTGTGTCCGTAAGCGTGACGCCGAATATACTCCGTACACCAACCATTTCAAAGCACTTGATGCGCTCATGGATGTTTACCCTGGTTTCAGAGGAGCTAGCCCGTCAACGCGGTGTGCCGTGCGCCGGCGGTACGCGACGCTTCCTCTTCTGCGCCGGACGAGCGCCGTTGGTGTCGGCATAATCGCGGATCACCTCGATCAATGCGCGCAGCGCGGCGGGAATGTGACGCCGGCCAGGATAGTACAGACATAGTCCGTCTAGCGCCGGCGTCCAGTCTTCGAGCACCCGCACCAGCGTGCCGGCCTCCAGATCCGCCCTGACGTTCCATTCGGCAAGGTACGCAAGGCCGAGACCTGCACGCGCCGCGGCCAGCATCAGGCTCGCATCGTTGAGTGTCATGGCACCGCTACCGTCGATGCGCAAGGTCTCGCCGTGTCGTTCGAATTCCCACTGGTAGATCGATCCGCTCGGCATCCGGCTGCGGATGCACTGATGCGCACTAAGGTCCGAGGGCGTGCGCGGAGGTTTGTGCCGCGCAAAATACGCCGGACTGCCGACGACGGCAAAGCGCTGCCTGTCGCCAAACGGCACGGCGATCATGTCCTGCGGCACGATTTCGATCAGACGGATGCCTGCGTCGAACCCTTCGACGACGATATCGATCAGGCGTCCCTCAGTGACGATGTCGAGCTTCACATCGGGGTAGCGCTCCAGAAATGCGATGAAGACCGGCATCACCTGATGCGCCGCTCCGAGCGACGTATTGATGCGCAAAGTGCCGGACGGCGTGTCGCGAAAGCTACCGGCCTGTTCGAGCGCGACCTGAATGGTCGAGAGTGCGGGCGCGACACTGCTGACGAATTGGGCCCCGGCTTCCGAAAGCGACACGCTGCGGGTCGTCCGGTTGAACAGCCGCACACCGATGCGCGCCTCGAGTGCGGCAACGGCATGACTCAGCGCGGATGTCGACACGCTCAATTCGTTTGCCGCGGCGCGAAAACTGCGATGACGCGCGACGGCCAGAATGGCTTCCAGTTCAGCAAGGCCAGACGTTTTCATTGTCCTATATCGTTCAACAGGTCATCCTCGATTGTACGGCTAGTCAGGTCAATGGAGACGAATTATCTTGCCTGATCGACACCTCTCTTCCGGACAAACCATGCAGATCATCGACCAGATCTATATCGACGGAGCCTTCGTAACGCCGCACGGCGACGAGTTCTTCGACCTTTTCAATCCTTCGACCGAACAGATCGTTGGCCGCGTGCGTCTTGCGGATGCCGAGGACGCACGCAACGCCATCCTTGCAGCGAAGCGCGCATTTCCGGCGTTCTCGCGCACCGACAAGTCCGAACGCGTGGAGATGCTCAGGCGCATGCATGCGGCTGTGGTCGCAAAGGAGGACGAACTGTTCGAAGCCATCATTGTGGAATACGGCGCGCCCGTATCGCGCGGTCGCTGGATGGCCCGCCATGCTAGCGACGTGCTCCTGCAAACGGCGAATACACTCGAGAACTATTCGTTCGTGCGTCGCGCCGGCACGGCCGAAGTGGTCATGCACCCGCTCGGCGTTGCCGGTTTGATTACGCCGTGGAACAGCGATGCGGGTTTTATCTGCGGCAAGCTTGCAGCGGCGCTCGCCGCAGGCTGCACGGCCGTGATCAAACCCAGCGAGATGAGCGCCATCCAGACGCGGGTAGTCACCGAGGCGCTGCATGAAGCGGGGCTTCCGAAGGGGGTCTTCAACATCGTCACGGGGCGCGGCGAAACGGTCGGTGCGGAGATCAGCTCTCATCCCGACGTCGCAAAACTATCGTTCACGGGATCGACGGCCGTGGGCAAAACGATCCTGCGCACGGCCGCGGAATCGCTCAAGCGCGTGACGCTGGAACTCGGCGGCAAGTCTCCCACGATCGTGCTCGACGACGCCAACTTCGACGAAGCCATCCCACTCGTGCTTCAGGCGGGCTTCATGAACAGCGGCCAAGCGTGCATCGCCGGCACGCGAATTCTGGTGCCACAGGCAAGGCTGGCGGAATTCGAGGAGAAAATCGTCAACGCCGTTGCAGATATTCGCTCCGGCGACCCACGTGACCCGCACACGAGTATCGGCCCGATGGTGAGCCAGAAACAGTGGGACCGGGTGCAGCGCTATATCCGCATCGGCGTCGAAGAAGGCGCACGCCTGATTGCCGGTGGCGAGGGGCGTCCGCACGGTGTCGGCGCAGGCTGGTTCGTACGTCCAACCATCTTCAGCGATGTCCGCAACGATATGACGATCGCGCGCGAAGAGATATTCGGACCGGTGCTGTCGATCATCGCCTATCGCGATACGGAGGACGCAATCGCGATTGCCAACGATACGCCCTACGGCCTGCAGGCCTACGTCTGTTCGTCGGATCCCAAGCGGGCAAGCGCGGTGGCGTCACGGATCGAAGCGGGACGCGTGCTCGTCAACACGCTCGCGCATGAACCGGCGGCGCCCTTCGGCGGCTTCAAGCAATCCGGTATCGGCCGCGAATACGGGACGTTTGGACTCGAAGCGTTTCTCGAACCGAAGTCGCTGCTGGGTGTTGTCTGAGCGGCATCGATTGTCCGGCCGGTGCGGAGTCGGCCCGAGGCGCTTAGATAGTTGAACGAAAATTCACGCGCAGCGCTTCGGATGTGAGTCCGAATTGCACGCGAAACGCGCGCGAACGTAGCGAACCGGTGCATCCGCTCGCGCTTACGGTTTTGCTGTTAGGCGTGGTTACCTGCCGAAACGACTGGTGTTCAGTCAGTAGTGCTCCGGCGCTTCCGCGTTGCCGGCTGTGGGTGCCGGAGGTGCTGTCGTGACGCCATCACTGTCAGCAGCCGGCTGCGCGCCGGCGCCGCCTGGCTGCCCACGACGCAACAACACACCGCCCAGCACAGCCGCCACCGCTGCGAAGATCGCACCGAACAGAAACGCCACGTGATAACCGCTATTGAGCGCCGCCGTGGCGTCTACGGAAGCCCGCATTGCGTCGCTGCGCGCGGCAGCGAGACTGGCGAGCACCGCGAGGCCGAGTGCGCCGCCCATCATGAACGACGTATTGACGATACCGGAGGCGAGGCCTGCATCGCTCGGATCGACGTCGCTCATGGCAGCCAGCAGCAAGGGATTGAATGCCATGCCCGCGCCGACACCGAACAGGATCATGCCGGGCAGCACGTCGAGCATGAAGTTGCCGTTCACCGGCGCCCGTGAGAACAGCGCGAGACCGCACGCCGCAACGAGAATCCCGACGGCAAGCGGAAGGCGCAGACCGAAGCGCATGACCACGCGCGCCGACAGGCTCAGCGAAAAGAATCCCATGATCAGACTGGCCGGCAAAAACGCGAGGCCGACCTGCAAGGGCCGGTAGCCGAGCACACGCTGCAGATACAACGCGGAGATGAAGAACCACGCGAACATCGCCGCCGCCCAAAGGACGCCGACCCCATTGGCCGTCGCGACATTGCGCAGGCGGAACAGACCGAGCGGCATCAACGGATGCTGCGTGCGCGTTTCGATAACGAGAAACATGGCCAGCAACGCCAGCGCGGCGAACAGCAGGCCAAGCGTCTGCGCCGAGGTCCAGCCCGCTTGATTGCCGTTCACGACTGCGTACACGGCGAGCATCAGCGAAGCCGTCACCGTCACTGCGCCGACCACGTCGAGCCGTTCGCCATGAGCATGGCCGCGCGCCGACGGCAACAGCGCGACGCAAAGCGCATAGACGGCGATGCCAATGGGCAGGTTGACGAGAAAGATCCAGTGCCAGCTCAGCAGGTTCGTCAGCAGACCGCCGAGCAATACGCCGATGCTGCCGCCCGCCGAGCAGACAAAACCGTACACGCCCATCGCCTTGGCCCGTTCGCCGGTCTCGGTGAACAGATTCATGATCAGCGACAGCGAAACAGCGGAGACGACCGCGCCGCCCAACCCCTGCACGGCGCGTGCGCATACCAGCAGGATTTGCGAATTCGCCATGCCGCATGCGAGCGACGCCAGCGTGAACAGCGTGATGCCGCCGAGGAACAGCTTGCGGTGTCCGTAAAGATCGCCCAGCCGCCCGCCAAGCAGCAGGCAGCCGCCGAAGGTGAGCATGTAGGCATTGACCACCCACACCAGCGAGGTTTCGGTAAAGCCGAGGTCCGCGGCGATCGACGGCAATGCAACGTTCACGATCGTCGTGTCGAGCACGATCATGAGCACGCCGAGGCACAGAACGATCAGCGCTAGCCAGCGTTGGTTGCCGTGGATGGAATGAGTCATGCAGAGCGCTCCTTTGTGCGGGTCAAGCGGTTGCAGGCGGATACCGGACGTGCCGCCGCCCGGCACGACGCCGGAATTCCGGTCGGCAACACGTGGATGATAATGCGGACGACAGAGACCGGCTTGCCGCCGTCGAACCTGATCGTGCCCTTGCAGGTCGCTTCCGGGAACTTCGTCGCGTCGAAAAACGGGTCCGGCTGCAGGTTCTGGTCGAGCGTCGTGTTACTCGTGTGGACCGCCGCCCCTGAGCGGCCAGCTCCCTTTTACGTCGTAGCGCGTCTTGCCGAGCCAGCTATGAATCAGGACAAATTCACGTACGGTCCAGGTGATCGGTCCAATCGCGCGCGGATCGAATCTGCCTTCGTCGTACAGCAACGTGAGGTGCGGTGTGAAACGCGCACGCGACACACGCAGACCTGCTCCTCTGAGGACGTCCCCAAGTCCTTGCTGAAAGTCGCTCAATTCGTCCAGCCCGGCGCTCCCCGTCAGCACCAAAGGCCAATGCCCTGGCCGCCCGTTGAAGCTGGAGATCCGATCGAACGTCACGCCGAACGGCAGCACGTCGATGCTTGCCGCCGCGGCGCACGCACGCGCGACGATTACCTCCGGCATATATACGAAGTCGCCCAGGTGGTACAGCGTGATGTGCAGGCGCTCGGTTTGCAGCAGCCGGGCCTTGACATGCATCTCGGAGCGCAAGCATCCGGCCATTTCGGCAATGCGCGCAGCGGTGTCCGGATCGGGCATCGCAGCAAAGAACAGGCGATGCTCCGGAACCAGTTGGGGCGCCTCGAATCCTGGTAGCGTAAGTTGGGTCATGACGGCGTATGCGTTCTTGCGAGCAATCGAACCTGACTTTAGGACGGAGAAGACACCACCCATCTCCCTCAAACGGTTGAAGCGCCACTTGCCCACCTGGCCAAAAACCCCGCGACCTTTTCTTCGATGTGGCTCTCGACGGTTTGCAATCGAAGCAACGGGATGTTGCTTTTCCTCAGGATGCTGTCTTTCAAGGCATCCCGCTCGGCCTGGCGCACTGTGCCATGATACCCACCATCAACCTCGATCACGCCCAGCGGCGTTTTCCCAACCTTGAAATACAGCACGAAGTCGCAGCTGGCACGGTTTCTCATGAAATCCCGCTCCGGCGACGTCAATGCCTCGTTGGCCGATGAGACCAACTGGATCAGGGCAATCTGGGAGTGGAACGTCATCGCCCGACAAGCCTCCTGTGACAATGCATCACGCAGTATCTGCGCCACGATCTGCTCGGACTTGTATCGCGAATCACTTGGCCGCAACCTGGCATTGAGCCTTTCCAGAGATTGATCGTACTCCTTGTAGAGCAGGTCGAAGGCCGACACGACTGGGGCGCGGTGGATCTGCTTTTCATCCGCGTAGTATTCGATGTAACGCACCAGCGCGGCGATATGCCCGTTGTTTGTGGCAAAAACGTCGTCGCCCGTCACCAGGGTGAATTTGTTCCTGGCCCTCGATACCGCCACATTGACCAGGTGTGGATCATCCACAAAGCCGAGGCTTCGCTGGCTACCGTGCTTCTTGTCCAGCACGGTGGAAAAAACAATCTCGTCGCACTCCCGACCTTGGAACTTGTGCACGGTGTCCTTGACGAAATCGGCCGGCAAATGCGCGTGAGAAAGCCTGACCTGCGCGTTGTAAGGGGCGATGAATCCCCTGCCGTTCTCGCTGTCCCAGTCGCTCTTTCCATCCCATTTGAGCGTCTCGATCAGTGAATCCAACTCTCGCAGATTCGAGTTGTTTCGCGTGTGGTTTCCCTTGGCTGTAACGAGCAGCTTCAACGACTTTTCGCCGGCGTCTTGCGTCATCGGAACGAGCTGGTTATCGTAAAACTGCTGGTTGCAGAACTGGATGATTTTAGGGTGGCACCGGTAATGCTCTTTAAGCAGCGTCATTGGGATCGAATCATTGAAAACACCGACGCACGAATCGAGCAGGCTGTATTTGTCGCAATCGTAGAATTCAGCGGGCGGGGTGATGCCCAGATTCGCCGGGATATGCGGAAGCTGCTTCCTGTCGCCGACGATGATCAGGTTTCTGGCGCAGCCCAGCGCCAGTATCCCCGGGACGATGTCCTGCTGCGAGGCCTCGTCGATAATGACATAGTCGAGAATCGCGCCGCCGGCGATCGAGTTGATGATGGAATGCGTGCTGCTGCCGATGATCGGATAGCGCTTCACAAACTCATCGAACTTCTTTCGGTAATTTTCCGAGTCGAATGTTTTCTGATCCGGGACGGGGCGATGGAGAAAGTTTTTCAGATACGCCATCGACCAGGCGGTCAGATCATCCAGCGATGCCTTGAAGTTGCCGTGCTCCAATTCATCCCGATAAGCTGCCAATGCCGCTTCTTTATCCTGTAGTCTTTTCTCATAATAGTGAAGCTGCAAGGCATAGATCACGGACTTGCGCTTTTCCCAATCGCCGAACGGCTTCATGCGCAGGATCCTGAAATTCAGCAGCAGTTCGAGCCTGTCCTTGAGCTTGATGCGACTCTCGGCGAGATAAGCCAAATAGGCCATCAGGTCCGCGGCTTTTCTCGGGGACAGTTTGTACTTCTCCAGAGGAACTGGCGCTTCCGCGATGTTTTCGCGCTGCCATTGCAACAGGTATCGCCGTTCTATGGCTAACTCATCGATTTCGGCCCGTAGCCTCGCCACCGCGTTCTGTGCATGCAGATGCCGCTTCAGCTTCTGCAGGACGTCCTGGATACGCTGCATGTTAGGCGCAGGCGCGGGGGCTTCCGATGGAACGTTGGGTACATCTGCGAAGAAGTCCGTTCGATTCCCCGCACTGCCGAGCTTGGCGACCAGATAATCCAGTCCAGCCTTATCCAATTTTTCATAAACGTTTCCCACCGCAGCGTTGTTATTGGACAGAATAGCGACGGTGTTTCCGCGCAACACGATATTGGCGATGATGTTCAATATAGTTTGCGTTTTCCCTGTGCCGGGAGGCCCTTCGATCACACTGATTTGCGAGGTGAAGGCCCGCTCCACCGCCTTGAGCTGGCTTTCGTTGACGCCGAAAGGGTAGATAAAACTTTCCATCCGCTCTCGCGGTCGGTTGTGTCCCGTGCAGTACGCGTGCAGCGCGGTATCTTCGTGAGGCAGCACCCTTTCCAGTTGACGCACCACGTTGTCGGCAATGGGCTTGTCCTGCTGACTCGCCTGCTCTGCCCGCGCTTTTGCCACGGCAACGAAATAGCGGAATATCGCCTCGTCCTTGATCGTCGTCTCCGGGCTGAACGCAATACCATCTGCGTTCTTTAGGTAAATTTTCTGATTCCCGCGATACTGAATGGCGGCATACTTCCCGCCATAGATCACAGCCCTGTCGACGGCACTGAACACCACGCCCTCTTTTTTTGACAGGAGTTTTCCTTGCACCACCTCGGTGGGTTCAATTTTGCAATTGCTGAGCGGACTGAAATAAGACTTGCCGGAGGGAAAATGGCAAGTCAGCATCAACTCCCCCTGTTTAGAACCCCACCATATCTCCCAGTCGCTGATTTGCCTGGTTTTGTCTTCACCGTTCACCCAGATGGAAACCATATGCCCCTTATGCAAAAGTTGCTCAAAGCATAAAAATATGAAGCGTTTTCTATTCTAAACGCCACCGGTGGTCTCTCGTGGTCATAGCGGCCAATGGTTAGCGTTTCTCGCTGGCTGTTGCTGCGGTAGCCGTATCGAAAGGAAATAGTATTTCTCGGGAATACGTGACATACATACCGTCACAGTCGACGATCTTGTACAAAGTTGTACGAGGCGTGAGGTTGCGAAGCGCGAATTCAGTGAGCAGCGTGTGTCGCTCTCCTGGCCAGCTCCTCCCGTGTCGCGGCCGCTAACGAGTGCGAAGTCAACCGGTCGATGCAACGGATCGATGCAACCGGCGACACGCATCAATCAGCGGACACATTGGCGAACACCGCAAAACGCGAATTAGAAGCCGGTTTCAGGGCCTTATCAAAACAAAGCGCTTTCTTGCATAGAGCATAATGGCGGCTCTCTCAGGTTCTAGCTGGCCCTCGGAAGCGCTAGAATCTTTCAGCCGGCTTGCGCCGGCTTTTTTTATTCTGTTATCCGTGCGTTCAGCCACCAGCGCATACCGGCACCCTGTCTTGCTACCGTGCATCGGCGTCAGTGTTCCGGACTGTGCAGATCAGATCGGCTTCCGCCGCCACCGCACCATCCACCTCGGCGCGCGCCTTGAACTTCCAGATGCCGCGCATATGCCGTTCGAACGCCGCGTTCAGGATGAGTTGGTCGCCCGGCTCCACCACTCGCTTGAAGCGCGCGTTGTCAATGCCGACGAACAGGTACAGTGTATTGGCCGGATCGTGCGGCTCTTCCGAGAACGTCAGAAGCGCCGCCGTCTGCGCCAGCGCTTCGAGAATCAGCACGCCCGGCATCACCGGACGGCTCGGAAAGTGGCCCATGAAGTACGGCTCGTTGATCGACACGTTCTTCAGCGCCTTGATGCTCTTGTGCGGTTCCAGTTCGAGCACCCGATCGACCAGCAGGATCGGATACCGATGCGGCAGCAGCGTGAGAATCTTATGAATGTCGAGATTGATTTTTTCGGTGCTCATGGTGTTTCTACTCACGCATTGATCATGCGGCGATGAGTTTAAGCGCTGCTGCGCGTTCGTCATATTAGCTGTGGCCCCTACTCTTCGCCCATGAACGACTTCAGGCGCCCGGACCGTGCTGGGTGCCGCAGCTTGCGCAGTGCCTTGGCTTCAATCTGGCGGATCCGCTCGCGCGTCAGGTCAAACTGCTCTCCGAGTTCCTCCAGCGTGTGATCCCGTCCGCTCTCGATACCGAACCGCAGGCGCAGAATCTTTGCTTCGCGCGGCGTCAACGTGGTGAGCGCCTCGCTGACGACCTCGCGTATGCTGGTGCGCAGCGCAGCCTCATGAGGCAAAATGGCCGCGCTGTCTTCGATCAGGTCTCCTACCGAGGTGTCATCGTTTTCCCCGACGGGCGCGTCAAGAGAAACCGGCTCCCTGACGATCTTCAGCATGGCCCGAACCTTCTTTTCCGGCATTTCCATCCGTTGTGCCAGCACGGCAACGTCGGGTTCCCGTCCGGTCTCCTGCAGGATCTGATGCGAGACCCGCTTCAGTTTGTTAAGCGACTCGATCATGTGGACAGGGACCCGGATGGTGCGCGCCTGATCCGCAATGGACCGGGTGATGGCCTGCCGGATCCACCAGGTCGCATAGGTGGAGAACTTGTAGCCGCGACGGTATTCAAACTTTTCGACGGCTCGCATCAGGCCAATATTGCCTTCCTGTATCAAATCGAGAAACAGCAGACCGCGGTTCGTGTAGCGCTTGGCTAGCGAGATCACCAGCCGCAGATTCGCTTCGATCATTTCTCCTTTCGCGCGCAGCATTTTTGCTTCGCTCACGGTCATCGCGCGACAGGCATCCCTGAAGTCGTCAAGCGGCAGCACGACCCGCTGTTGCAGGGCAAGCAGTTTTTCCTGCTCCAGGCGGATCGCGGGCAGGTTTCGCTCCAGCATGTGACTGAACGGTTGCCCCGCTGCAACAAGTTGCTGCGGCCACGCCGCATTGGTCTCGTTGCCCCGGAAATGCTCGACAAACGTGTCGCGAGGCACGCCACACCGGTCAACCGCGATCCGGGCGATTTCGCTCTCAATCGTTCTGACTTCGTCGGCGGACAACCTCAATGCCCCGCACAAACGTTCGATCGTGGGCGCCGTGAAGCGGATGGTCATCAGTTCGGCCTCGATCGCCGCCTGTGCGGCGCGATAGCGCCCGGAACCATAGCCCTGCGTTTCGTATGCGTCGCGCAATTGCTCGAACCAGTCCGCCACCGCCGCAAACTTCGCAAGCGCGTCCCGCTTCAAGGCTTCATTGCGCAGACTGGAAGACCCGGCTTCGGCGCCTTCGTCATCTTCGTCGTCCAGATCCTCGGGAAAAACCGGCTCACCTTCGATGCTTTCGTCTGCAACCGCGGCGATGTCGTCGATCTCCACCGCAGCCAGGTCTATCACTCCATCGACGAACGCTTCAATGGCCGCTTCACCGCTGGCGACGGCGTCAGCAATTGCCAGTATGTCCGCAATCGTTGTCGGGCACGACAATATGGCGCGGATCATCTCGTTGCGCCCCTCTTCGATGCGTCGCGCCAAAGCAATTTCGCCTTGGCGGGTCAGGAGTTCAGTCGCGCCCATCTCGCGCATGTACATGCGCACGGGATCAGTGGTGCGGCCGAACTCTGCGTCCACGCCCGAGATTGCCGCCGCGGCTTCTTCTTCAGCCTGTTCGTCGGACGAAACCACGACCGCATGATCGTGCATTACCATCGACCCGGTGTCCGGTGCCTGCTCGAACACGGAGATACCCATGTCGCTGAAGGCCCTGATCACGTTCTCGATCGCCTCCGGTTGCGCAAGGCGGTCGGGCAGGCAATCGCTGATCTCGCCACGCGTGACAAACCCTCGGTCGCCACCGAGCTTGATCAGCGCGCGCAGGCCGAAGCGGCCGTCATCAACTTCTCCAGGATACTCGTTGGTTCGCGTGGCGCCGGCGTCGCGGGCACGCGTCTGCGCTTTGGTCCGGTGCGAGCGTGCCCTCGATGGTGCTGCTCCGGCCGCCGCATCGGTGCCGGGCGCGCCATCCGAAGTCGTGGAGCCCGCAGAATGCGTTCTGGGTCTGGTCAAGGCAGCCGTGGGTGAACCGTCCGCGATGTTTGTATTCTCCGGCACTGTGTCCAGTGTCTGCTTCTTCGCAGTCTTGTTCGTCACGCCGTCGCTCCTTTGCATATGACGTCAGGGTTGGGCGTGCTCATCCGGCGCCGCAAACCGTTGGCGTGATAATATCATTATCATTGTGTGCAAATTTTGTTAACGCAGAGACATCATGTCTCCCAGCTCAGGGCAAGCTGCGCGCCCTGCAGATCATCCCGGCAAAAAGCCGGCGCAGCCGATCATCGAGCAGCGTATTAAGTGTTATGGCTTGCGTGTGGTTTTCGGCATGCGGCATCGACCGGGGATGCTGCGCTTTTACGCTGTCGTCTGAAGCGTTCTGCGAAAAAGGGGGGTGCTGCGAACAGGACCTGGAAAGCGTTGCTGCTCGCCTTCGACCCGGCAAGCGCCGGTTGCTGCATGCCGTAAAGCAGAAAGTGCTTCCGCGTAGGCTGCATCAGGGGTGGTGGCTACGACGAGCAGATCAATGGCGTCCGCGCGGCTTCTCGCGGCTGACAGGATGTGGGAAACAGAGCTGTTCCGGTTTCAGCGCCAGCTAGCGCGTTTTACAACACGCGTTGTCGTTGCGCCCTTGGCAACCCTGCGTCGTCGTTAAAACTGCAGATGCCAGCCGCCTCGAGAGGCGGCGCCTAAAAAAACCGGTAAGTCATGGAGTTGCAACCCCGTGCAGGGTTTCCCGCGAGATTGCATCGTTGATGTGGCGCAGGGGTAACTCAGGCAGTGTTTCGACGTGGGCGCGCACCGATGGTGCTCTTTGTCTTGTAGGTGACGCCGTGCTGCTCAAGGTATTCGCGAATCAGTTGCCGCACCACCTGTGAAGGCGTCAGGTCCTGTGCTGCGCACAGTTTTTCGAAGGCTTCCTTTTTCACAGGATCGATTAGAATCGTGAGTCGAGCGCTTTTCGTTTCCATGACGAGGGCGATGTTCAAGTATGTTAATCCAATTATAATACATCATGTGAGCCCAGTCATCTGTGCGCTCGCTCAGATAGCCTGCGCAGGTGCAAGGGGTCCGCCCCGTGCCCGGGACAGACGGCTTCGCCAGTCAAATCTGGCCATATCGGTTCCAGTTAAATTTCTTGCCGTACTCAATGCGCGTAGCCGTGGCATGAAGATTCACCGTGTGTCTGGGGGCCAGCGCGCGTGCCCGGTCAAGCATGGCCGTAAAGGAAGGAAGTCCGTCAGTTCCTTTCCACGCAAAAACGGTGATGTTGTGATCACTCCCTTCGGACGGTGCGAGAGTCACCGCGCCCGCGAAAACCTCCCTGAGCGAGCGCAGGCAGCGATGGAAGTCAGGCTCGTCTGTTACGAGGTTGGCCACCAGCACCCCGTCGTCGCTCAAACGTCGACGGCAGGCTTCGTAGAACGTCTGGCTGCCGAGCTCGGGAGGCAGGCCATCAGCATTGAAGCCGTCGACCAGCAGTACATCGGGTCGGCGGTCCGGAACGGTCACGTACTGCGCGCCATCGGCGCAAACCACCCTGAATCGCTCGTCATCGCGCGGTACGTGAAACTGGTCACGCAGCGCGATCACGTCTGGATTGATTTCGACCGCAATAATGGTGGCGTCGGGCAGATGGCGATAGCAGTATTTCGCCAGCGAGCCGCCACCCAGACCGATCATCGAAATGCGGCGCGGGGATGGCCGGAACAGCAGGAAACCCATCATGGTCCGCGTGTAGCCGAGCGCAAGGAAACAGGGATCGCGCCGCAGCATCGTGCTCTGGACTCCGCGCGCGTCAAAATACAGTGAGACAACCTGCTCGTTCTGGATGAGCAGCGGCCTGTTCAGATTTCTCTTTCTTTTCCTGGACATGATCGAACGTGAGTGTTTACGTGGCCGGTTGCCGGCTGTGTCAGGTCGCCTTGCATGGATCACGCTCAGGAGGTTTCCTGACCACCCTGCTCCCCTTGTACGCAAACGACCCCAGCCATACATCCCCACCCGGTCCCGCTCAATGAATGGAACCGGCGACGACCTCGGCAAAGAAGGCTCGCAGCAGCGGATCCCACGTTTCATCCCGCAACGGAATGTCGACCGTGGCGAGCCGCTTCATCTCCGGATCCAGATACACCACGCGAATTGATTTTGGATGAGGTGGACTACGAAAGAACTGGCCGTCATCGTCCAGAAACAGACAGGGCTTTTGCCTGTACCGGGCTCCGAACAGCGACGTTGCATCCTGAACGTGACGCGCAGCTTCCTTCTGATAGACGAAGATGACATTGACACCGAACTCTTCCAGACGGTCACATATGTCGGAAAAGCGGTACAACATCTGGAATCCGCGTTCGCCCGCCTTGCCGACACCGACCACGATCAATCCGCGAACCCCCAGCACATCCCGCAAAAACCGGTGTGTGTAGTCATGGGACAGCAGGGCGACACTCGCGTCGATCACATCAACCTCCTTGTCAGGCGCCTGTAAGATATCCACGCTGCCTGATCTGATCACCCCTTGCCCATGGACCAGGCTATGGATGAAATTCGATTCAAATTTTAGCGTAAACAAATGATGATTTCATTATCATAATATGTGTGTAATATTTTTGGAATCAGCAGCTATTTTGCGAGCAACCCGCTAGCGGTCAAGCCGGTAGACCTGGCCGCGCAGGTCGTCAATCAGCGGCACGATCGCCAGCACGATCAACAGTCCTGCGAGAGGAATGGTGGCCGCATAGCCGATGTATTTGAATCCCAGCGCCCCGCTGAGGCCGCCGACGAAGAACATGACCAGCATCGTGCCGTGCACTTTCAGCTTGCCCCGGTTGGCCAGCACCACCGGCTCTGCAGGCTCGCCCCTGGAGGAGTTCCAGTAAAAGAGCTTGCCAAGTTCGATGCCGATATCCGTCACGATGCCCGTCATATGGGTCGTACGGATCTCCGCGCCCGAGAGCTTCGTGATCATCGCGTTTTGAAGCCCCATGATGAAGCAGAGGAGCACGACTGTCGCGGGCACGAACAGGGTCTCCCACAACGCCAGATGACTGCCGATCAGCCCGAAGCACAGGAGCAGCCCAGCCTCGATCAGCAGGGGCGAAGCGTACTGACTGTTCAGCCGCCTGCGTCGCCCCCAATTGACAAGCACGGCAGAACAGGCTGCCCCCAGCAGAAACGAGATCAGCGATCCGGCGCCCGCAAGGACGAGCGGGAGATCACCCAGCGCGGCCTGATCTGCGATCGCGGACACTACGCCGCTCATATGGGACGTGTACTGCTTCACCGCGAGAAAACCACCCGCGTTGGTCGCACCTGCCACGAACGCCAGCGAAAAACCAAGCTGCCGGTCGGCCCCGACAGTCCGGTCTTTCCCAGTCAGGTTGCGGAGATAGTGTGCTGGCATCAGGTGTCGACTCGTGTATTCGCGTGTCCGCACCGCGCTTCGGCGCCAGAGCGAACCGATACCTCAAGCGGGTTTCTGAAATTCCACGCGCAAAGTGAAGCCCGCGTCCCCGACGCCCTGAACGAAAGCGACACGTTCTTCGTGCGCCCCGATAGCGCATCACATGTGGAAGCGGGTAAATAAAGCTGCTAGGATGATAACGTAATTACCATAAACTGGTAACCTGATACTCCTGCCGGCAAGCCCTCTGCCGGAAAACGAGGCGTCGGCTGCATCGCGTCACGGACGCAGCGGTAACGATGCAGGACCGGCGCCGTCCGTGGCAGTGAGTCGACAAGGCCCGACAGCCAGCGGGATGGCGAGCGCCATATTGAGGAGAAATGTCATGCCGTATGACGACTCTCTTGAAGAGCACCGGACAGCGGGCATCTCGCTGCGTAACGGCATGCGCGAGCGTGTCAGGCTCGTCACCTCCGCACTCGCCGAACGTTGCTACCCACTCGAACGCTGGACTCATGAAGCGCGCACGCGGTGGGACGACCCTCCAGAACTTCAGCAACTGAGACTGGCGCAGGCGAGCTTCCATGCCGTCGCGCTAGTGGTCACCCTTTCCGTCACGAACGGACGTCTCGCCGACGCGGCCGCCTTGCTCGAACCGGACGCCCTGTTCGAAACCGCGGCACGCAGGCTCGCTCACGCCGTCTCGCGTTTCGAAATTCACCTTGAAGCAGAGGCAGCGCTCGCTCCGAAGTCACCGATACATGAAGGTCGCCGCGACTCATCGGTCGCTGCGTGGCTTGGGCTCACGGAAACTGACTTGCACTAGCAGGAGAGCATTGGATTGCCAGCCGATTACAACAATCAGGTCATCCATTACGTGCTACTGGTGGTCGCGGGCTGGCTCGTCGTCGGAGCTCTGGGACTCGCAAATCTGCGCCGCACACGCGTGGTGGCGCATGGCCTGTTTCCGGTCAGTGCGGTGTTCGGCCTGCTTCTGTGCGGACTGGGTCTGTCCGGCGTGTTCTCGGGTCCCCAGCAAGCCGTCCTGCCTTGCGGGCTGCCGGACCTGCCGTTTCATCTGAGACTCGACAGCCTGTCAGCCTATTTCCTCTCGGTACTCGGCGTCGTGAGCACAGGCGTGAGCGCGTTCTCCGCGGGTTATTTCCGCAAGGGCGAGGGCACACCCCCCGGATTGCTGTGCTTCGAATATCACGTGTGCCTCGCGAGCATGGCGGTACTGCTGCTGGCAGACGACGCGTATTGCTTCATGGTTGCGTGGGAAACGATGACGGTGTCGGCCACCTTCCTCGTGATGACCAATCACCGCATCGCCGAAATCCGCCGGGCCGCCTGGCTCTACTTCCTGATCTCGCACGTCGGCGCGCTGGCGCTCCTGCTGTGTTTTGGCCTGCTACAGGCCAATACCGGCGACTATACGTTCGCCAACATGCGTCAGCAGCATCTGGACGTGTTCTGGGCATCCACCGCGTTTCTGCTGGCGCTGTTCGGTTTCGGCACCAAAGCGGGCATTTTTCCGCTGCATGTCTGGCTACCCGAGGCTCATCCGGCTGCACCTTCGCCCGTCTCGGCCCTGATGAGCGGCTTCGTCCTGAAAGCCGGCCTCTACGGCGTGCTGCGCACGGTGTTCGATCTGCTGCACGTGCAGATTGCGTGGTGGGGCGTGCTCATGCTGATACTCGGACTCTTCACCGCGCTGTTCGGCGTGGTGTTCAGCGCCATCCAGACGGACATGAAGCGGCTGCTTGCGTACTCGTCGATCGACAACATCGGCCTGATGTTCGTCAGCATGGGGCTCGCGATCCTGTTTCGCGCCTACGGTATGACCGCGCTCGCCGCCTTGTCGCTGACGGCCCTGCTCTATCAGATCGCGAGCCACGCCACCTTCAAGAGCCTGCTGTTTCTCGGTACGGGTTCCGTGCTTCATGCCACAGCCGAACGCAATCTCGGACGCCTCGGTGGCCTGATCCGTTTCATGCCATGGACCGCGTGGGCCGCGCTCGTCGGCGCGCTTTCCAGTGCGGGGCTGCCGCCGTTGAGCGGCTTCGTCTCCGAATGGCTGTTGCTGCAAAGCTTCCTGTTCACGCCGGGCTTGCCCGATCCGTTCCTCAACATGGTGGTGCCGCTTGTCGCCGCGCTGATCGCGCTGGTGGCCGCGCTCGCTGGCTACACCATGGTCAAGTTCTTCGGCATCGTCTTTCTCGGCCAGCCGCGCGAGGCGAAGCTCGCCGAAGCACACGACGCCAGTGCGTGGGAGCGGGCCGGTTTCGTCTGGCTGGCTGCGCTGTGCGTGCTGCTCGGACTGTTGCCGGTGCAGCTCGTGGCCGTGCTGGACCGCGTCACAGAGCGGCTGGTGGGCGCCGGCATCGGAGCCGCCGTCGCAAGGAACGGCTGGCTGCTGCTCGCCCCCACGAGCGTAGACCGGGCGAGCTACATGCCCGCGGTGTTCCTGTTGTTCTTCGTTGCCTTTTGCGGGCTCGCATGGGTGCTGGTGCGGCGTCTTTACCATGGACGCCTGCGGCGGGCCGCGCCCTGGGCCTGCGGCTATCCGTTTGTCAACGCACGCATGCAGGACACGGCCGAAGGGTTCGGACAACCGATCCGCGAAATCTTCGCGCCGCTGTTCAGGATCGAACGGCGGTTGCCTTCGCCGTTCGACAGCCAGCCCACGTATCGCGTGAGCGTGACCGATCGCGCGTGGGCGCTGATCTATGAGCCGATCGAGCGGCTGGTCAAGCGCATCGCGGCGCTGGCCGGCTTGCTCCAGACGGGCCGCATCGCGGTCTACCTGATGCACAGCTTCGTCGTGCTGATCGTGCTGCTGATGCTGGTGAGACGATGATCACGTTCTCCGGATTGCTCTCCCAGGGGCTCGAAATCCTGCTCGCGCTCGCAGCGGCGCCCTTGCTAAGCGGTTGGGTCAACATGTGCCGCGCGCGCTTGCAGAACCGCCGTCCGCCAAGTATCTGGCAGCCGTACCGAATGCTGCACAAGCTGTTCAACAAGGAGTCGGTCGTCGCCGCGCAGGCGAGTCCAATTTTCCGCGGCGCGCCGTATGTCGTCTGGGCCTGCATGACGCTCGCTTGCGCGATCGTCCCCACGCTTTCAACCGACCTGCCGCTGTCGCCGGCCGCGGACGCGATCGCCCTCGTGGGCCTGTTCGCACTCGCCCGCGTGATGATCTCGCTGGCCGCGATGGATATCGGCACCGCGTTCGGCACGCTCGGTGCGCGCCGCGAGATGCTGGTCGGCTTCCTCGCGGAGCCGGCCTTGCTGATGGTGCTGTTTTCGGCATCGCTGATTACGCAGTCCACCCTGCTGACCCGCATCGTCGCCACGCTCAGTCATCGCGAGCTGGCGATCTATCCGAGCCTCGCGTTCGCAGGGATCGCGTTCACGATGGTGTCGCTCGCCGAAAACGCGCGCCTGCCGGTCGACAACCCGACCACCCACCTCGAACTCACGATGATCCACGAGGCGCTGATCCTCGAATATTCCGGCCGGCATCTCGCGCTGATGGAATGGGCCGCGAGCCTCAAACTGTTCGCGTACTCGTGCATCGGCCTCGCCTTGTTCATTCCGTGGGGCATCGCCGAGGCCGGCAATCCGACGGCGCTGCTGCTCGCGATACCGGCGCTCTTCGTCAAGCTATTGATCGGTGGCGCGGCGCTCGCGGTCGTCGAAACGAGCAACGCAAAGATGCGCATTTTCCGCGTGCCGGAGTTCCTCGCGACGGCGTTCCTGCTGGCCGTCATCGGCATGCTGGTTCACTTTCTGCTGGGGGCGTGAATGCACGGCTTCGCGACGCAGATCATCAACTTCCTGGCCGCGATCCTGCTGTTGCTGTCGTTTGCAATGCTCAGCCAGCGCCGGATCCTCTCGCTGATCCACCTCTATACGCTGCAGGGCCTGTCACTCGTGTCGGCGAATGTCATCCTCGGATACGTCACCGCCGACGTGCACCTCTATATCTCCGCAGCACTCACGCTGGTGCTCAAGGTCGGCCTGATTCCCTGGATACTTTACAGACTCGTGCAGCGCCTGAACGTCAAGACGGACGTGGAGTCGCTCCTCAACATTCCCGCCACGCTGCTGATCGGCATCGTGCTCGTGATCGTCGCGTTCAATGTCGCGTCGCCGGTCAGCCAGCTCGCCTCATCGGTCGCACGCGGCACGCTCGGCATCGCACTCGCCTGCGTGCTGCTGTCGTTCATGATGATGATCACGCGCGCGAAGGCGATACCGCAGGTGATCGGCTTCCTGTCGATGGAAAACGGCCTGTTTTTTGCCGCTGCCGCGGCAACCAACGGCATGCCGATGATCGTCGAACTCGGCATTGGGCTCGATGTGCTGGTGGGTATTCTGATCCTCGGCGTGTTCATGTTCCAGATTCGCGAGCAGTTCGACAGCCTCGACATTCACCACCTCGAGAAACTCAAAGATGACTGAGGCCTGGGTACTACTGCTGGTTTTCGGGATCCCGCTCTTCGCCGGCATCTGTCTCGCGCTCGTGGGACAGCACCACATCGCGGCGGAACTCAACGTCAGCTTCAGTTTCCTCACCTTCGCGGCCGCCGCGCTGCTCGCCGTGCAAACCGTGGCGCACGGACCCGCGTTCGCGCTGGGCAAGCTGTTCTTCGTCGATCCGCTCAACGTGTTTCTGGTCGCGCTGACGGCCTTCGTCGGCTGGACCACGTCGATCTTTTCGCGGCCGTACATGCGCATCGAGCGCGACCGCGGCAAGATGACCGGCCCGCGCATGCGGCTCTACCACTGCATGTACCAACTGTTCATCTTCGCGATGCTGCTCGCGCTGCTGACCAACAACATGGGCATCCTCTGGGTGGCCATGGAGGCCGCCACGCTCGCCACGGTGCTGCTGGTCAGCGTCTATCGCACCGCGGCCAGTCTCGAGGCCGCATGGAAGTATTTCATTCTGTGCGGCGTCGGTATCGCGCAGGCGCTGTTCGGCACGATCCTGCTTTATCTCGCCGCGAGCCGGCAGCTCGGCGGCGGCGATGCGCTGCTCTGGACCAGTCTGAACGCGGTCAAGGGCAGTCTCGACCCGACCATCATTTCGCTCGCGTTCGTGTTCCTGCTGGTCGGCTATGGCACCAAGATCGGCCTCGTACCCATGCACAACTGGCTGCCCGATGCGCATGCCGAGGGCCCCACGCCGATTTCGGCCGTGCTGTCCGGCCTGCTGCTCAACGTCGCGCTCTACGCCGTGCTGCGCTGCAAGGTCCTGGCCGACGGCGCACTCCAGAACGGCTTGCCGGGACGCCTGCTGGTCGGCTTCGGACTGGTCTCGGTGCTGGTCGCAACCTTTTCGCTGTTCCGGCAAAAAGACGTCAAGCGGCTCTTTTCGTATTCGTCGATCGAACACATGAGCCTGATGACGTTCGCCTTCGGCCTCGGCGGTCCGATCGCGACCTTTGCCGGCCTGCTGCACATGACGGTGCATTCGCTGGTGAAGTCGGCCATCTTCTTCACCGTCGGGCATGCGGCCCAGAAGGCCGGCACCCAGGTGATCGACGACATCCGGGGTTTGTTGCGCGTAAGCCCAACCGTCGGGTGGGGCATGATGCTCGGGACGCTCGCGATCCTGGGCATGCCGCCATTCGGCGTCTTCGCGAGCGAGTTCCTGATCCTGACCACGGCGATGAGCAAACTCCCATGGGCCACGCCGTTTCTGCTGCTCGGGCTGGCCGTGGCGTTCGCGGCCATCTTCGTGCGCGTGCAAGGCATGGTGTTCGGCGACACCACGGCCAAGGTGCTCGAGCATCCGCCGGCGCTGCTACCGGTGTTCGTCCATCTCGGCGTCAGCTTGATGCTGGGACTCTACATTCCGCCTTATCTTGCGACGTGGTATCGGCAGGCGGCGGCCATGATCGCGGGGTGACAGATGCGCATCGAGACATTCGGGTTTCCCAACCAAGTCCGCCTGTCGGCGAATGCAGGCAGGTCTTCGGCGTTTCTCGCGCGGGTCGATGCCGACACATGGACCAGAACCGCCACAACGGTGCGCGAGACGGGTGGCCGGCTGGTCTCCCTGTGGGGCACCGAAGAGACGGCAGGCGTATTCGTGATCTCCGCCGCGTATGCGCTGGAAGACGGCATCCTGTGGCTTCAGTTGCCCGCGGGTGACGGGCATGAGAGCGGGTACGGCTACCCGGATCTGTCGGCCGTCTTTCCCTGCGCGACGCGCATGCAACGCGCCGTCTACGATCTGCTCGGACTGCGTGCGATCGGCGCCGAAGATACGCGGCCGTGGCTGAATCATGGCAACTGGCCAACCGATTACTTTCCGTTGCAGAGAGTGTCCTCAGGGACCGAGCGGTTTCAATCCCAGGAAGCGGACTATCCGTTCGTCCATGTCGATGGTGACGGTGTCCACGAGATTGCCGTTGGTCCGATCCACGCAGGCGTGATCGAGCCCGGACACTTCCGCTTCTCGGTCGTCGGGGAGAAAGTGCTGCGGCTCGAGGAGCGGCTGGGCTATGCGCACCGGGGCATCGAACGGCTGTTCAAGCAGATGCCCGCGCTCGACGGATACCGTCTCGCAGGACGCATCTCCGGAGACACCACGGTCGCCTTCGCCTGGGCCTATTGCATGGCGGTCGAGCGCGCGTTGGATGGAAGAATTCCGCCACGCGCGCAATGGTTGCGTGCGCTGTTGCTCGAGCGCGAGCGCATTGCCAACCATCTGGGCGATCTCGGAGCGCTGGGCAACGACGCGGGGTTCGCGTATGGCCTCGCACAGTTTTCCCGCCTGAAGGAAGACTGGCTGCGCCTGAACGACCGGGTCTTCGGACACCGCTATCTGATGGATCGGATCGTTCCCGGGGGCATGGCAACGGACATCGATCCGCACGGCATCACCGCGATGCTGACGCAATGCGAGCAGATCGACAGCCAGGTTCGCGTGATGCAAACCATTTACGACGATCAGTCGGGGCTGCAGGACCGCTTCGCCGGCGCGGGCATCGTTTCTGCGAAGGTGGCGGAGCACTTCGGTGTGTGCGGGCTGGTCGGACGTGCAAGCGGACGGAAACTCGATGTGCGCGTCGATCATCCGTACGCACCCTACCATGAGGTTCAGGTGCAGGCAGTCAGTGACGACCGGGGAGATGTGGCATCCCGGGTCGCGGTGCGGTTCGACGAGATCTACGAATCGCTTCGCTTGATCCGCGCGCTCCTGTCCGACCTGCCGGGCGGCGCCATCGTCACGCCGCTTGAACACGCAGGCGCGCCATCCCGTGGGGTGGGATGGATCGAGGGCTGGCGGGGCGATGTGTTCATCGCGGTCGAAACCGGGGCTGACGGGACCATTTTGAGCTGTCACTGCCATGACCCGTCGTGGCATAACTGGCCGGCCCTGGAACACGCGATCATCGGCAATATCGTTCCCGATTTCCCGCTGATCAACAAGTCATTCAATCTGAGCTACGCGGGACACGACCTGTAATGTGGCAACTTCTCAAACAGATCGCGACAACCGGCACACCGGATAAGCAGGTGCCGGAAAGCGATGACGCATGGCGTACCGAGAGCCAGCAGATCCAGCACGACATACTCGACGTACTGGGCCGGGCGCTGTGCATTCGCGAGATCGACGCGGGCTCCTGCAACGGATGCGAGCTGGAAATCCACGCGCTCAACAATCCGTACTACAACATCGAAGGTCTGGGTATCAGGTTCGTCGCGAGTCCCCGCCATGCCGACATGCTGCTGGTCACCGGCCCGCTGACACTGAACATGCGGGAAGCGGTACGGCGGGCGTACGAGGCGACGCCCCATCCGAAGCTCGTCGTCGCAGTTGGCGAATGCGCCTGCACCGGTGGCATGTTCAAGGAAAGCTATGCCGTCTGTGGAGCGCTCTCGACACTTCTTCCTGTCGACGTCACGGTACCGGGTTGTCCGCCGCCGCCCATCGATATCCTGAGAGGCATTCTCGCCGCGCTTCGTGGGAAGCGCGCGATGCCCGCTCCGCAGTGACCGACTCAACTACGCATCAACGACAAGGCGAAGGTCGTCATTGACACACTGTCAACCAACCCGGCATTTATTTCCGCGGAATCATTCCGTAAATTTGCTGCAGTCAATTCAACACGGAGAAGCAAATGAAGATTGCGGTAGTAGGTTACGGAAATGTTGGCGCGGCAATGGTGAAACGGCTGACTGCTGCGGGTCACGAAGTCGAAGTGACTGGCCGCAAGCTCGAAGGAGCTGAAAAAGTCGCCGCGGAATTTGGCGCGAAAAGCGCTTCATTGAGCTCCGTTGCGAAAAACGCCGAACTCATCATACTGGCCGTGCCATATGGCAATGTGGCAGCGGCGCTCGCTGAAGCAGGCTCGCTCAGCGGCAAGGTGCTCGTCGACGTGACCAACCCGCTGACGGATGACTACATGGGCCTGACCATAGGCCACACGACGTCGGCAGCGGAAGAAATCGCGAAGCTGACGGACGCCTCTGTCGTCAAGGCATTCAACACGCTGTTCGCTCAAGTTCTGGATGCCGGCGCAGCCTTTCCGTCACAGAAGGCGTCGGTGTTCGTCGCGAGCGACGACAAGGCCGCGAAGGAGAAGGTCGCATCCATGGCGGGATCGATGAGCTTCGACGTGATCGACGCGGGCGGCCTCAAGAATGCGCGCTACCTCGAAGCGGTGGCCGGTCTTAACATCTACCTGGGCTATGGCGCGGGTCTGGGCGTTCAGATCGCGCCGACCTGGATCACGCGCTAATCGCCTCTCGCACGCACCAATCTGCCTGGCCGCTTGCGCCTCCCGGCGCAAGCGGCCTTTTTACGCTTAGCCCTGCCCTTCCCTCACACTCCGTTGACAATCCCGCCTGCCTTGCGACATTCGCGCGGCGTCATGTCGAACTTTGCGCGAAAGCGCCGGCTGAAATGCGCGGCATCGTTGAATCCCCAGCGAAAGCAGATTTCCGATACCGATAACGTCCAGTGTGCCGGGCTCGTCAATTCCTGACGGCAGCGCTCAAGACGTCGATCGCGGACATATTCCCTGAAACTCGTGCCCGCGTGCTCGAACAGCTTCTGCACGTAGCGCGACGACACACGTTGCTGTTCGGTGATCGTGTTGAGCGACAGCTCGGCATCGCCGAGTTGCTGATCGATCGACTGACAGATGCGCAAAAAATGCTCGGAGCGCTTGCGGTCGCCGAGCGTATGCATCGCATGTTCGCTTGCAAGACACGCGATCATGAACTCCGACAGTGCGACCTCGATAGGATGGATATCCGCGGCGTCGAGCCCCTCCAGTTCGTCGCCGACGGCGGCCAGCATGGCCGCCAGCACACGCGTGAGGCTCGTGTTGGCGGGCAGCACGCCACAGGTCAGCCGGCGTGGATCGACCAGCCCCGGACGCAACAGCGTCGTCGGCACACGCACATAAAGCAACCGGAAATCGGCGCACAGTTCGAGGGTCGAATCGCGGCCGCAAGGTCCGTAGAGCATGTCGCCGCGCGCAACGGGAACCCGCTCGCCAGCAGCAAGGAATGTCGAACGTCCTTCCAGCAGCAAGGCGAGCCACAGCGCCGGCTGTTGATCGCGAAAGCTGCCCGAGATGGTGAGCGGTGTCGCACGCAAGCGCGAGAATTCGATACCCGTCGGCGAGACGATCCCGTGTACGTCGCCCTCGAAGCCTTCGTTGATCCGCGCCGCGTCGTGCGGCAGGCACGCTGCGTTCATCGCATCACGCCACACTTGCGGGCGCTGCTCCGTCGAAATCGACTGCGTGGAAAAGTGCCAGGACTTTAGCGCCATACTCCGCTCCCCACCCTTTGATCTATGTCAACGAATGCAAATGTCGGACCAGCTCACGATGGCGTCGCAATCACATGTTTGTCACAACTTTGCCCCGAGATCGGGTATGCGCCACCCTTCACTGGTGCACGCCGCACCGCAACGATGATCCTCACGCCTGCTCCGGCGGTACCGCCCACGGCGCATCGCTCCACTGCTCCGCCAGATAGTCCACCGTGACGCGCGTTTTGGCAGGCAGTTGAATCCGGCTCGGATAGACGGCGTAAACGCCTATGGGCGGTGGCGTGAAGTCTTCCAGCACGGGCACGAGCCGTCCGCGCGCGAGACTATCCCTTACCAGAAACAACGGCTGAAGCACGAGCCCGACGCCCGCTTCGGCTGCTGCCACACAGGTTTCGCCGTTGTTGGCGCTCATGACGGGACGCGGGTGTCCGACGTACTCGCGTGCCGTCGTCCGCTCGCGCAGCCGCCAGTCGTGGCGCTCGCTAAAGTACCCGTACGCGATCGATTGATGCGCGGACAGATCGGCCGGTTCGAGCGGCACGCCGCGCCGCTCCAGATAAGACGGCGACGCGCAGATGACGAGCGGCGTGCTGGCGAGTCTGCGATGCACGAGCGACGATTCCACCGGACGTGCGATGCGAATCGCCAGGTCGAAGCCTTCCGCGACGATATCGACGAGCGCGTCCGAAAGCGAGATGACGGGTCGCACTTCTGGCGCACGCGCCAGCAAACCCGCCCACAGCGGCGCGAGATGCGCGATCCCAAAGCTGACGGGTGCGCTGATGCGCAACTCGCCCGAGGCGTGCTCGCGCTCACCTTGCGCAACCCGCTCCGCTACGTCGAGCCGCTCCAGGATGTCGCGACAAGACCGGTAGTAGGCCTCGCCTGCCGTCGTGAGCGCAATCTTGCGGGTCGTCCGGTGCAGGAGCCGCGCACCGAGCCGGCTTTCGAGTTCCTGGATGGTGCGCGACACCAGTGCGCGAGAAACGCCGCCCGCTTCCGCGGCGGCGGTAAAGCTGCCCGCATCGACTACGCTGACGAACGACTCGATCTCGCGCAACCTGTTCACTTCTTGCCGGGCTTCGAAAAAATTCCGCGCGGCAGGCGCACGTGGGCGCCGAGGGTCGAATCGACCACCTGTGTGATACCCACATCGCCCGCGACGCTCATCAGCGAATACGCATCGTTGCGCGACAGGCCGACGTGCTCCTCCAGCAGCAGCATCGTATCGAGCGATGCATTGCGCAGCGCTTGATTCAATTCCGGGTCGAAGCCGTGGACGATCCAGCTATCGGCCGTTTCAAGCAACGGCGTTGGAAACGCAAAGTCCTTGCGCAGGACGATCTGCATCGTCACATTGAGCGACGCTTCGATCGCGGTGCCACTGATTTCGCCGTCGCCTTGCGATACATGCGGATCGCCGATCGAAAACAGCGCGCCCTCCACCTGCACCGGGTAATACATCGTCGCGCCCGCGCCGATACGCCAATTGTCGATATTGCCGCCGTGGCGTCCGGGCGGAATCGTGCTCACGCGGCCGTCGACGGCAGGCGCGACGCCTGCCGTGCCCAGATGCGGACGGGCGGGAATGCGCACGCCGTCGAGTGCGGGCTGCCGGTCGCAGGCGGGACACTCGGTGATCGTGCCGGGCGTCAGGTACTTGCCCTTGAAGTCGTATGCATACAGCGCGGACGCGTGATTCGCACCGTCGTCCAGTTCGTAGATGGTCACGCGCTCTTTCTCGCCCATCTCCTTGTACAGATAGCCCCAGTTCGCCGCCAGGTTGGAGCCGTAGCGACAGCGCGGCGCCAAGTGCAGAAAGCGCACTTCGAGCATGTCTCCAGGCTGTGCGCCTTCCACATGGATCGGACCTGTCATGATATGCACCCCGGGATTGCGGTCGTGCTCGGGAATCGCGCGCCACAGTGCATGCAGCGCGTCGTCCATCATCAGGTCGGGCGCATCGCCCGCATGATGCGTGACGGCTTCCGCGTACACCAGGTCACCACTGCGCACTTTCAATGCAGGCGCGAGCGACGCGTCGAAATAGCCCCAGTGAACATTTTCACGCGTCGCGCGCAGCGTATGCAGCGCGCCGGGCTGGATGGCGGTGCGCGGCGCGCTTTCGGTCGGAATCAATGCCATGGAATTGCTCGTCGAAGGTTAGAGATCGAGTATAAGAAGCGGGGTTGTCGAACGCGAACAGCATGGCGTGAACACTTTGCCGGAAGCCTGCTCGTCCGCGCTCAGAACCCAGTCACGATGATCAGGCGTGCCGTGGAGCACGCGCGTGATGCACGAGCCGCACACGCCCTGCCCGCACGACGTCGGTATCTGCACGCCGGCGTCCGCAAGGGCGGAGCAGACGCTCTGTCCGGCCGCGACGCTCACGCGCCGGCCCGTCGATGCGAGTTCGACGTCGAAGGGCATATCGGCGTGCGCAGCAGCGTCACGCCCGACCGATGAGGGCGCGCTAAAGCGCTCGTAATGCAGGTGATCGTCGGGCCAGCCCAGTGCGCCCGCAGCGTCCAGCACCGCGTCGATCATCGCGAACGGTCCGCAGACATAGAGATGCCGCCCCGCTTCGTAGCCGCCGATGAGCGGCGCGAAGTCCTCGCACAATCCGAGATGGCGCGTGACGCTGCCGCCCCATGGCGCCTGCGCGATCATTTCGACGAAAGGCTGGCGCTCGCGCGTGGCCGTGAAGTCGTGCATGTCGAAGCGCACACCTGCCGCATGCAATGCCCACGCCATCGCCAGCATCGGCGTGATGCCGATGCCGCCCGACACGAGCAGCGCCGAATGCTGGGTCGCCACTATTGGAAAATGATTGCGTGGGCCGATGGCATCGAGCGTATCGCCCACCCGCACTTCTTCACACATGTAGCGCGAACCGCCGCGCCCCGATGTCTCGTGTTGCACGGCGATGCGATAGCGCAGTGCGTCGGCGGGATCGCCGCACAGCGAGTATTGGCGGGCGCGCCCATCGCAATCGATTTCGATGTGCGCGCCCGCTTCGAAGAACGGCAGCGGCAGGTGGTCGGCCGCTTCGAGTTCGAAGGCGACGATGTTGCGGGCGACCTCCACGCGGCTCACGATGCGCAGTTTCATGCGCGCTTCCGTTTGCCTATGAAAGGCGTCACGCAGGATCATGCGGCCTCCTGCGTACGCGCGCCGGCTGCGGCGCCAAGCGTGAAGCTCAGCATGCTGAGCGAGCCGTATTCGAGGAAGTTGCTTTCGAAGGTGACGACGTCGTCGGCATGCCGTGCGCCGAGCGCATATAGCACGGGCCAATAGTGATCGGGCGTCGGCACCGAGCGCTGCGCCGGCTCGCCCCCCGCTTCATAGTCGATCACGGCGTCGGGGCGGTCTTCCCCAATCGCGCTCACGATGTGGTCGTGAAACGCCTGCGCCCACCCGTAGCCCGCGCCCGGCGTGTTCCAGTCCATCGCCGGCAAGTTGTGCACGATGTTGCCGCTTGCCGCAATCAGAATGCCTTCATCGCGCAGCGGCCGGAGCGCGCGGCCCAGTTCGTAATGAAAACGTGCGTCGCGCGTGCGGTCCATGCTCAGTTGAACGACGGGAATGCGCGCCTCCGGAAACGCCTTCAGCAGCACGGACCACGTGCCGTGATCCAGGCCCCAATGCTCGTCGAGCGCGACGGGCAGCGGCGCGAGCAGCGTAGCGACACGCTGCGCCAATGCCGGGTCGCCCGGCGCAGGGTATTGCTGCGCGAACAGTGCGGGCGGAAACGCGCCGAAGTCGTGGATGGTGCGCGGCTGCCGCGTCGCGGTAACGGCTGTGCCGCGCGTCAGCCAGTGCGCGGAAATCATCAGGATCGCGCGCGGCGCGCCGGCGGCTGCCCCCATCGACGCCCAGGCGCGGGTCGCGCGGTTGTCGTCGAGTGCGTTCATCGGGCTGCCATGACCGAAGAACATCACGGGCAAGCGGTTGGAGCAGGCGGTCAGAGAAGTCATGCGTTCAGTGCGGTGAGTGAGATGGTCTGCGCGACGTGCGGGGCCGAGTCGATCAGGCTTTGGGTATAGGGATGCTGCGGGTTCGAGAGCAACGCTTCCGTCGGACCCGCTTCGACCACGACGCCGCGCCGCATGACGATCACGCGTGTGCACAGATAGCGGACGACGGCCAGATCGTGTGAAATGAGCATCAGCGCGATCTTGTGCGACTCGCGCAGCGCGAGCAGCAGTTCCATGATCTGCGCCTGCACGGACGCGTCGAGCCCCGAGACGATTTCATCGGCGACGAGCAGACGCGGCACCTCGCACAACGCTCGTGCGATGTTCACGCGTTGCCTCTGCCCGCCCGACAACTGTGACGGAAAGCGGTTCGCGTATTCGGGCGCGAGTCCCACTTCATCAAGCAGATCGAGTGCGCGTCGCGCACGGTCCACGTGCAGATGCGGGCGGCTTTCCATCGGCTGCGTGACGATGCCCGAGAGCCGCCGGCGCGGATTGAGCGCCGCACGTGCGTCCTGAAAGATCATCTGGATCGCGTCGATCCGTTTGCGCCACATCTCGCGGCTTGCATCGAGCGCCACGCCGTCGAGCAGGATGTCGCCTTCCGACGGCGTTTCGAGGCCCATGACGAGCCGCCCGAGCGTGCTCTTGCCACTACCGCTCTCGCCTACCACGCCGATGAACTCGCCCGGCGCAACGGTAAGATCGAGGGGCTGCAGCGCGGCAGCGCCGCTTTTTCCGTAGTGCTTGCCGACACCCCGCAGGATGAGGAACGGTGCCTCGCCCATCGCTGCGCGCACGGCTAGCGGTGCGCGCCCGGGCGCATGGGGCAGATCGTCGGCGCGCAGGCAGCGCACGCCGCCGTGCACATCGGTTCGCAAGACAACGGGTGCGCTTTCACAGACCGGCGTGACATACGCGCAGCGCGCAGCGAACCGGCAGCCGCGCAGTCCGCCTAGCTCCTCGAAGCCCGGCATGTGGCCATCGAGCGGTTCGACCCGCACGCGTTCGCCCTTCAGCACTGGATTAGCCCTCAGCAGCGCCCGCGTGTACGGATGACGGGGCGAGGCCACCACTTCCCGCGCCGTACCCCATTCCATCAGATCGCCCGCATACAGCACGGCGATATCGTCGCAGGCGTGCAGCGCAAGCCCGATGTCGTGCGTGACGAATATCACGCTCGTGCCGCGCCGCACCTGCATCGCACGCATCAGTTCGACCACATGGCGTTGCGTAGTGACGTCGAGCGCCGTCGTCGCTTCATCGGAGATGACGAGATCGGGATTGCTCGCGAAGGCCATCGCGATGCACACACGCTGACACATGCCGCCCGACAGTTCGAACGGATAGCGCGCCAGCAGAGCCTCCGGATCGTGCAGCAGCACCTCGGCCAGTGCGTCGATAGCGCGCTGGCGCCGCTCGTGCGACGCCACGCCGAGCCGCGCCAGATGCAGCGCGAACTGCCTGCCGATCGACAAGGTGGGATCGAGCGCGCTCATCGGTTCCTGCGGCACATAGGCGATGCGCTTGCCGAGTAGCGTGCGCTGCTGCGCGGCGCTGGCGTGCAGCAGATCGATGCCGGCGAAACGCAGCGCACCCGCACGCAACGCGAAGCCGCGCGGCAGGCTGCGCGCGAGCACACGCCCGAGCATGCTCTTGCCCGCACCGGATTCGCCGACCAGTCCCAGTGTGCGGCCGCGCCGCACCGTCAGCGTGATATCGCGCAGCAAGGCTACGCCGTCGCGCTCCACGTTGAGTGCGTCGAGCGTGAGCAGTACATCTTCCGCGGTACCAGCATGTGCTGCGACAGTCGCGGGCTGCAGTGAAGTCCTGAAGAGGCGCATCATGCGCGCCGTCCCGAACGTTCGAGGAGACGGTTATCGGTCGCGCGGCGTAACCCCTCGCCGAGGAACATCGTCGCCAGCACGGTGACCACCATGCACGCGATGGGAAAAATCAGCTCCCACGGCGAAGTGAACACGTTCGCGAGGCCGTCGGAGATCATGCCGCCCCAGCTAGGCCGACTTGGATCCGCCGACAGGCCGACGAACGACAGGCTGCATTCCGCAACAATCGCGATGCCCACCTCGAGACTCATCAGCGTGATGAGCGTCGGCAGCAGGGCGGGCAGCACGTCACGCACAATCGTCGCGAAGGTGCCGGCGCCGGCGATACGCGCGGCCGCAACATAGTCGCGCCGCCGTATCACGAGCACCTCGGCACGCAACACGCGGCAAAAGCGCGTCCAGTCGACGAAGATCAGCGCGATGATCACGTTGGCGACGCTCGGCGATAACGCGACAATCAGCACCAGCGCGAGCACGACGGCGGGAAACGACATCCACACCTCGACCACCCGCAGCACGGCCCAGTCGATTTTTCCGCCGCACCAGCCCGCCAGCAGCGCGAGCAGGCCGCCAATCAACGCGGTGCCGAGCGGTGCGATGAAGCCCACCAGCACCGCGATGCGTGCGCCGTAGATCGCGAGGCTCAGCACGTCGCGGCCGAGTGCATCCGTGCCGAGCCAGTGCCCGGCCGCTCCTCCTTGCGCCCAGGCGGGCGGCAACGATGTCGAGAGAAGATCCTGATCGTCGGGGTGAAACGGCGCGATCATGGGCGCACACAGCGCGACGATCACGAGCAGCAGCAGCACGCCGGCGCCGAACAGCACGCGCGGCTCCCGCAGGACACGCAGCGGCGCGACGCAGGCGCGCGGCGGAGTAACGGTTGTGCTCATGCGATCCTCAGACGTGGATTGAGCAGCACTTCGAGCGCGTCGGCCGCGGCGTTCGACAGTTGCACGACGACGGCATAAATCAGCGCCAGCGCCTCGATCACGGGTAGATCGCGTGCGCCGATGGCGTTGATCATCAACGTGCCAATGCCCGGCATGCCGAACACCTTCTCGACCAGCAACGTGCCGCCGATCAGCAGGCTCGCCTGCATCGCGAGAATGTTCATCGTCGGCAGGGCTGCGTTGCGCCAGCCGTGCTGCCACAGGATTTGCGCCTCGCGCAGGCCGCGCAGACGCGCGGCCTGAATGTATTCCTCCGCATACACATCGAGCAGACTCGAGCGCAGCATGCGCATAAGTGGCGGTGCGATGCCCATACCGAGCGCCACGCACGGCAGCACGAGATGCAGCAGCACGTTGCCGAACGCCCCGAATTGTCCGTCGATCAGCGTATCGAGCAGCAGGAAGCCGGTATGACGCGTGACGTTGTACGCGTTGTCGATCGGACCCAGAAACGGTAACCAGCGCAGCACGATGCCGAACAGCAGCATGAGCACGATGCCCCACAGAAAGTCGGGCATCGTCATCGCAAGGCCGTTGAGCATTTCGCAGATGCGCTCGGCCCACGTATCGCGGCGACTGAACGCATATAGCGCGCTCGCGATGCCCACGGCCACGCCCAGCAGCAAACCGCCCGCGAGCAGTTGCAGCGTGGTCGGCAACGCATTGGCGATCAGTACGCCGACCGGTTGCCCGTTTTGCAGAGAGTCGCCGAAGTCGCCGTGCAGCATGCCCGCAAGCCAATGCAGATACTGCATGACAAACGGCTGATCCAGGCCGAGCCTGTGGCGCACTTCGGCGATCTGCGCGATGCTCGCGTTCGGCGGCAGTAGCATCGCCGCCGGGTCCGAGCGCAGCAGGCGCAGCGCGCCGAAGATCACGGCAGATACCGCGAGCAGGATGACGATGCGGCGCAGAGCACGCAGTGCGATTTTCACCGCGCGCTGCCGGGCGAGCTTGACGGGCTCGCGCAGCGCGCTCACTTCGATAGATGTGCTCATCAGCGCCCCTTTTTCGTCAGTCCGTCACGACCACGCCGATCGAGGCCAGCTTGCCCTTCGCGGCGGTGGCGTCCTCGCTGATGCGCCGGTAGGCGGTCTGATAGCGCGGCACGAGCCATGCGTTGAGTTCCTGCTGCGCGCGCTCCTGCCACGAGTAGCGACCGCGCACCGCGTAGCGCGATTGCAGGCCGACCTGCACCATTTCATCGACATGCAGATCCTGCGCGATGATGTCCGACACCGCGCTCATGCTTATCTCGACCCGCTTCGCGAAGAGCGGGTCTTTCATCGCGCCGGGCGCATACAGCACACCCTGATCGAGATAGTGCGTGCCCGCCGAATCGGCGCGCAGAATCATGTAGATCACGCTATCGACCGAGACCACCAGGGAAAGCGTCGGCGGAAGATTGGCAAACAGCATGCGATTGCGCTCTCCGTCGGTCAGCTTCGGGAACACCGGAAAAAGTGCCTTCTGCGTCGGGTTGAATGCCGCATCCGCGTGCAGCGTGCCGTTGAAGCGATAGTAGCCGGCCGTGTCGACGGGCAACTGCGCCGGGAAGGTCGACAGCGAGCTCGGCACGAAATCGTGCAGAGGGCCATGATGCAGACGATTCGCGTGATAGCCGTCGTTGTTGTTCTCGAACATCACTTTCCAGTTCCACTGAAAATGAAACGGCTGCTGGGGACGCGGACCCTCGGCGTGCTTCAGGTCGAAGTTTTCGAGCACGGCTTCGAGCGCGGTGAGGCGCGGCGCAAGCGGGGGAGCGTCATGGTCGAAGTTGATGAAGATGAAGCCTTGCCAGCATTCGACCTGCATCGTCGGCAGGCAAAAGTCCTTCTTCTCGAAGCCTTCGGTGTCCTCCATCGCGGGCGCCGCGATCAGTTCGCCGTCGAGCGAATACGCCCAGTGGTGATACGGGCACAACAGCGCGCGCGCGTTTCCGAAACCTTCAGCGACCACCATCGCGCGGTGCTGGCAGACGGACGACATCGCCTTGATCTCGCGCTTCGCGTTGCGCGTGATGACGAGCGGCTCACCGACGATCGAAGTCGTGAAGTAATCCCCCGGGTTGCGTATCCAGTCCTCGCGTCCGACGCAAAGCCATTCGTGATTGAAGATCGCTTCCTTTTCGAATTCGAAGAAGTCCGGGTCCGTGTAGCACGACGGCGGCAGTGTTTCCGCGCGGCTGACGGGCGCAGCGGAGCGCTCCAGTGCGTCGAAGAAGGCGGCGTCGTACTTCGGATTCAGGCGTGTCTTTAACATTACCGGGTCTCGTGGTGTCGTTGCTTCGTTCGTCGCGCGCGTCACGCGCTCCAGTAATCGGGCAGCATCCAGCCGCTGAGGAACGGCGTGTATTGCAGGCCCTTGCGATACGACGCCGTGGCGATGCCTTGCATCAGCGGTAGCGCATAACCTTCGCCGACCGCCCAGCGGTGAAATTCCTTGTAGCCCGAGATGCGCTTCGCTTCGTCCAGCTCGACGAGCAGCGGGTCCAGACGCGGCGATACGTCCGCGCTGCGCCATACGGAAAATCCCGTCTTCGGATTCAGATACGAGCCAGCCGAGAGTTCGGGGTCGCCGCTGCCGTTCTGCCACATCCACAGCATCGGTCCGGGCAGCGTGCCGGCGACGGCCTGCGCGAAGAACTGGGCGGTTTCGATCGGGCTCAGCTCCGCTTCGATGCCGACCTTCTTCCACATCTGCTGGATCGCGCGCGCCATGTCGTAGTCGCTCGGATACACGCCATTGGTCGCGAGGAATTTCACGCGCACGGGCTTGTCTGTCGAATAGCCGCTTTGCGCGAGCAGCGCCTTCGCCTGCGCAGGATCGAAGGCGAACTTGAAGTCGGGGTCGAACGCAGGCGTACCGGGCGCAGCAGGCGTTGCCATCGGCGCCGCCACGTTGTTGAAGAACGCGCGCACGAGCGCCTGCTTGTCGATGGCGTGATGCATCGCGAGGCGCACGTTGCGGTCCTGAGTCGGACCGCTGTTGACCATGTGGATCAGATACGAATCGATGGTCGGCGTGATCTGGCTTTGGTGCGCTCCGCCCTGCGACAGGCGCACCGCTTCCCGCAACGGCAGCATGCCTGAAACGTCCGCTTGCGATGCCTGCACGGCAGCGACGCGTGCCGTCGGATCTTTCACGACCTGGAACACCACGTCGCGGATTTTCGGCGCACCGCGCCAATGCCTGTCGAACGCCGCGAGGGTGATGCGGGAGTCACGTTCGTAGGCCGCCAGCCGGTACGGGCCCGAACCGACAGGTTTGGCGATGAAGCCCTGCGCGCCGACACTTTCGAAATACCTGCGCGGCAGCAGATAGCTGCCCATATAGCCGAGGAACGCAGGCGCGGTGACCATCGGCGCCTTGAAATGCATCACGGCGCGCGTCGGCGACGGCGTCTCGATGCCTTCGAGCGCCCACCAGATGCCGCCGAGCTGCAGCGACTTGTCGGCCTGCAGGCGGTCGAACAGCGTGAATTTAAAGTCATCGGAGGTGAGCTTGTCACCGTTGTGGAACAGCACGTCGTTGCGCAAGTCGAGTTCCAGCACCTTGCCCGCCGTATCCTTCCAGCGCCACGCGGTGACGACGCCGGGGCCAAGCTTGCCCTTCGCGTCGATATCAAGCGCGGCATCGAACACACTGCGGTAGATCGAGATCGGGTTCGGCGCGACGCGTACGAGCGGGTCCCACGAGGGCACGTCGGTCGGAAAGGCGATGGTCAGCGGTCCGTTCGCGGCTAGCGCCGCATCGCTGGCGGCGAGCGAACCGAGGGCGCCGAGGGCGCCCGCGACGGGCGTCGCAAGCCCTGTCAGGGTGCCGCCCAGCATCTGTATGAAATGTCTGCGAGTAGTCATGGGGGTGTCCGTTTCGGCGTCTTGCGCCTCGATGCTGCCGCGCCAGGCAATCGTCACGGCATGGCTGAAGGTTAAAAGGGCAAAACCTGGCTGTCTTGTCGGCGCGCGCACGCAGTCGTGTATTTCGTGCACGCGCCGCAAGGCAGGGTCAGAACGAGTGAATCATTGCGATACGCGAAGTCAGTTGCGTGTTCGAGTTCGACGGCAGCGAATAAAAGCCCGCCCCCTGGTTCGCATCGACGCCCGCCTGCGCACGCAGATACGACACGTTCACATAGAAGCTCGTGCGCTTGCTCAGGTAGTACTGCGCGCCCAGGGTCGGCTGATGCCAGTGCGTGTGGTCCCATGTCGTGTACTGGTAGCCGCCCAGCAGCGCGATATCGGGCCGCACAAAATACATGGCGCCGACTTCATAGACATCCATCGTGCCGCTGCCGCTGTAATTCTCGAGATGTGTCGACGTGAAGTTGGCCGATAACGTCAGCTTGTTCAGCGTGTAGCTCGCGCCGACCCCGAACTCCGCCTGCTTGTCGACCGTGAACGCCGTCGTGTAGTAGAGGTCATTGACGCTGCCGTCGGCGTTGCGCGTCGCGACCGTTTCGCCGAGAAAGTTGAATACGCCGAATTGCGCATACGGATAGATGTCGACGTCGTGCAACACCTCGTAGATCGCCGCTGTGCTAAAGCCGCCGTTCTTGTAGCTCGCACCGACGCTCCATGCGCTGTCCTTGTTGAAGTTGCCCGCAACGTTACCGAAGCTCCACATGCCGCCAAAACTGAAGCCATCGATCACTGGACTCTGATACTTCACGGAATTGGACAACTCTTCGGCCGAGATCCGGTCGATGTCGCCCATGTGGCCCGCGTAGACGCTCGCGTAGCCATTGAGGTTGAAAGGCGTGATGTAGTCCGCGATGAAGTCGTACTGGTTGCCCATTGTCAGCGTGCCGTAAGAGCTGGAAAGACCTACGAACGCCTGGCGACCGAACAGCGCGCCGTTGTTGCGCAGTTCGCCCGTTCCCAGACTGAAGCCGTTCTCGAGCGTGAAGATGGCTTTCATGCCGCCGCCGAGGTCCTCGCTACCCTTCAGGCCAAAGCGGTTGCCGAAGTTGGCGCCATCCTGGAACTCGTAGAGATGGCCCCCGCTTTCATTGCTGATGTAGGTAAAGCCGGAATCAATCAGGCCGTAGAGCGTGACCGAACTCTGGGCATGTGCGCAGCTCATCGCAATCAGCATGACGATGCCCATCAAATATCTTTTCATAGCGTGGTCCTGGATAGAGGGGGACGTACTTGTTCGAAACATCGCCGTCGCGCACCTCCCCGGTTGCAACGTGCGGTACGTTCAACGCTATCCAGGCAATTTCGGCAGTTCTTGACCAATTGCGCCCGGAAATTTGTTTAATACCCTGTCAAAAATCCAGCCGTTCTACTGTCAAAATTCACGCGCCATTCGACAAGTCGCGAAGCGCATCCAGACAAGCGCGCGCGCCCCTTCCCTCTTAAGCTCGCGGTGCTGCCGTGCAGGCATCCACCGCCAACAGGAGAAAAAACTTGTCGAAAGGTCTCGTCATCATCACAGGCGCGAGTTCGGGGATCGGCGAGGCTACGGCCCGCCTGTTTGCGCAACTCGGTTATCCGCTGCTGTTGCTCGCCAGAAGAATCGACCGGCTCGAAGCGTTCGATCTGCCCAACACGCTGTGCCGTCAGGTCGACGTGGTCGACCGCGCCGCCCTTATCGCAGCCGTCGCGCAAGCCGAGGCGCGCTTCGGCCCCGCCGATGCCATCGTCAACAATGCCGGTGTGATGCTGCTCGGCGACATGACGGCGCAGCCGCCCGAAGAATGGGAGCGCATGCTCGACGTGAACGTGAAAGGCGTGCTCAACGGCGTGCATGCCGTGCTGGCGGGCATGGTCGCGCGGCGACGCGGCACGATCATCAACGTCAGTTCCACGTCGGGCCGCAAGACCTATCCGCAGCACGTGGCCTACGTGGGTACCAAGCACGCGGTGCATGCGCTGTCCGAAAACCTGCGCGAAGAGGTCTCGCCGCACAATGTCCGCGTAGTGCTGATCGCGCCGGGCGCGTGCAACACGGAGCTGCAGACCATCACCACCAATGACGCGATCAAGGAAGGCTTCCGCGCGTGGAAGGAATCGATTGGCGGCGTCATCCTGCAGCCGGAAGAAGTGGCCGAGGCAATCCGCTTCGCCTACGAAATGCCGCAAAACGTTTGTATTCGCGAGATCATGCTCGCGTCCACCAATCAGCCCGTGTGACGCGTGCAGACCTCGATCCAGGCCATTGCACCGTCAAGCAGCCGTACGCGGGCGGACAAGAATACCGGCGTCAAATTGGCCATGATACGTTGGTGATCGACGATCACGCTCTTCCGTGACCACTCTGCCAAGACCACCATGACAACCTCCGTAGCATTGTCCCCCGTTACCGGCGCCGCCGCCTGGCGCGGCGACAGACTTCTCGACAGACAGGACTGGATCTACCACCTGAGCGAGGATCAGATCAGCGAACTGGAAGCGCTCGGCCGCCGCTTCGTCGAAGACGACCCGGACCTGCGCTTCGTCAAGGCGTCGGATTATCCGTTGAACGCCTGCACCGCCGCCGTGGACGAGTGGTGCAAGGACATCGACGAAGGTCGCGGCTTCGTGCTCGCGCGCGGCCTGCGCACCCATCTGTATTCCGATGCGATGTCCGCGGCGATCTACTACGTCCTCGGCCTCCACATGGGCGAGCCGATCCGCCAGAACGAACTCGGCGATGTGCTCGGTCACGTCTACGCTACGTCGGACAAGACTCTGGACGATCCGGACGCGCTGTCCGCGAAGATCCGCGATAAGCTTCCGTTCCATTCGGACAGCTCGGATGTGGTCGCGCTGCTGTGTCTGCGTCCCGCACTCGACGGCGGCGCCTCGTGCCTCGTCTCCGGCGCGGAGATCTACAACGAAATCCTCAGGCGCCGCCCGGATCTCGCGCCTTTGCTGCTCGAGCCGTTTCACTGGGACTGGCGGCGTCAGGATCACAACGCGCCCGCCAACACCTATGTGTCGCCCATCGTGAGCTTCGTCGACGGCACGTTCAGCATGTATGCGGGATCGCTCTATATCCTGACAGCGCAGGAATATCCAGAAGTGCCGCGCCTCACGCCTGAGCAGCGGGAAGTGCTCGAGCTGTTCGAGCAGATTACTTACGAGCCGGGTATGTCCCTCGCGATGGACTTCCGGCCGGGCGACATCCAATGGCTGTCTAACTACGCGGCGCTGCATTCGCGCACGCTCTTCAAGGATTTTCCGGAGCCGCAGCGGCGTCGACACCTGCTGCGTCTGTGGTTGCGCCGCAGTTCACCGCGCTCGATGATTCCGGGCTTCGGCAAGAACGGCGTGGTGCAGCAGCGCTATGAGGCGCGCGATCGGGAAAACGGCGACACGCGCGGCAACTTCAGGATCGGCATTGCCGCTGTGCCGCGCATGTGAGCGACATCCGGCGCGGCAGCGATCCGCGCCCGCGTACTCGTGATCCGAGGCACCCATTGCCCGCAGCTTATCGGTTGAACCAACCGGGCAACACGCTCGCGGCGCGGACCTGGCCCGCGGTCCGTGCCTGCTGCTCACGAGCGCGCTGGCCGGCTGGCTGTGGGGCCGCTTAACCCGGCAAGTCCTACATATTTTCGCGGATCATGGCGAACACATCAGCGGACTGCCCTTGCAACATCGCTTTCGCCGAATAGAGGACCATCCCGTACGCAGCCCCCCACTCGATCTTCGGCGGCATCACGAGCGTCATCGTATCGACCTTGACGTTCAGCAGCGCGGGGCCGGGTTCCTTCAACCACGTAATGACTGCGTCTTCGAGCTCATCAGATTTCGACACCGTGCGCCCCCACCATCCGATCGCCTCGGCGACCTTGCCGAAGTCCGGGTTTTGCAGGCCCGTATAGAGCGGCAGCATGCCTTCGGACTTCTGCTCGATGTCGATAAATCCAAGCTTGCCGTTGTCGAACACGACCACCTTGATGGGCAGCTTCTCCTGCACTGCCGTCATCAGTTCGCCGAACAGCATGGCGAGGCCGCCGTCACCGGACATGGAAATGACCTGACGCCCCGGCTGGCACTTCTGCAGACCTAATGACATCGGCAAGGCCGCCGCCATCGTGCCGTGAAGCAGGCTCGAAAACACTCGACGCTTGCCGTTCGTTTCGATGTGCCGGTAAAGCCAGACGGTGGGCGCCCCGTCGTCGGCGCAGAAGATGGCATCGCTCGCGGCGTGCCGGTTGATCAACTCGGTCAGATAGATGGGAGGAATCGTTCCACGATCCGACGCAACGGCCTTGGACCGGTGGCTTTCCAGCGCACTGGCATGCCGTTCGACGAGCTTGTCGCGGAACTCGGTTGAGGTGCGCGGTTTGAGGCGTGGCAGCAAGGCCTCCATCGTGGACTTGATATCCCCAACCAGCCCGAGCGTGACCGGATGCCGGCGGCCGAGATGATCGGGGGCGAGGTCGATCTGCACGATCCTGGCCTTATCCGGGTAGAACTGCCGCCACGCAAAGTCGGCACCCAGCAGCAGCAAGGTCTCGCATTCGGATACCGCCAGATAGCCCGCTTCGCCGCCGATAATGCCGGTCATGCCGACGTTGTACGGATTGTCGTGCTCGAGCACGTCCTTGGCGCGGGACGTGTGTGCAATCGGCGCCTTGAGCCGTTCGGCCACCGCGAGAATTTCAGCTTGGGCGCCGCGACATCCCGAACCTCCATAGATCGCAATCTTGTCGCCTGAATTGAGGATTTCAGCGACACGGTCGAGATCCGCGTCACTCGGCCGGACCACGGGAACATTCGTGTGGACCGAATACGGGACGTCATCCTTCGCATCGGTATGCGCGATGTCGACCGGAACGATCAGCACTGCGACGCCACCCTTGGCAAGGGCGGTTTGACACGCAATCACGGTCTTGCGCCGCGCCTGCTCCGGCGTAATGATCATGTCGCAGAACACGGTGCACGATCCGTAGATCGCCTTGAAATCGACTTCCTGCGGAAAGTTAAAGCCGAGTTCCTCGCTCGCGACCTGGGTTGCGATCAGGATAACCGGAGCCCGGTTACGATTGGCGTCCACCAGGCCGTTAATGAAGTGAAGACTGCCCGGACCGCAGCTTCCCGCAACGGCCGTCAGGTTGCCGGTCAACATGGCTTCGCCTTCGGCGGCGAACGCTCCCGCTTCCTCGTGGCGCACATGGACCCACTCGATCTCGCTTTCGTTGATGTGGTGAGCGATGAGATTCAGCGTATCACCCACGATCCCATAGCAGTGCTTAACGCCTGCCGCGGCGAGTGTGTCCACAATGATTTCGGCAACTTTCTTGCTCACGAGATTCTCCTGGGGGTGCTTCATTCATGAAGAGACCGACCGCACCTGTAAACCGAACGCGCGGAGTTGATCGGTGCCCGTCGCGCGCTCATCGGAGCGGCGCTTGGGTTTTACATGTTGAATGGAGTTCTTTCCATTTGGTATCCCCCATTGGAGGCAAACGAACCATGCTGGCCTCCCCAACCGCTGAGAAGACACCGTCGCCGTTGTACAGGTCACTCGACGCGGTCTCGCTGGCCGTTTAGCCACCCGCAGCTTCGAGCGCAGTCGCAATTGTTCTTCAGCGTAGAACCGATGGCCCCGGATCAGCAGATACGCGCCACGGATCTCGATATGCGGCCGGTCGATCTGTAGACGCGGACCGTGGCACGGGTACGCGAGTGCTGCGCCGATTTCAACTCGGCACCACGTTGTAAGGCATCTTTCATAAATTCACGGTAATTGGCGGAATACGGGACACTACCAGGTTGAATATGATTGACGATCTCCATGTCGTCTGACAACAATAGAGGGTAAGGATCCCATCAGAAGGTCCTGCCCGATCTCGTCACTGCGTCTGCGTGTTCCAGTGCGCACGAGCGTCGCCACACTGCGACCTGGTAGTCGAATGAATGACCACTTATCGGTAAGACAAAAAGGAGATGAATCAAATGGCAGCGCATGACAAAGACGATCCTCTGCTCCCCGCGCCCTACACCAATGCGCCCGCCTCGCCTCGCCGGCGCGCGTTTATGGCCTTTGCCGGAGTATCCGCAGGTGCAACCCTCCTCGCGACCGGCCGCGCAGCAGTAGCAGCAGAATCCATGTTTCCGTTTTCTTCGGCTCCCGGAGATCAACCTCCGGCACAACCCGGCCACCCGTTCGGTTCCGACCCAATCTGGGGCCCAGCCGGCGAGGCCACGGCGATCATCAGAAGGCTCGCCCACCTCAAGCCCGAGATGTTCTCCCACGCCGACTTTCACGTGACGAGCTACGGTGCGCGCACGTTGCCCGCCTCCGCGTTGATTGCGTCGACCGCGTGGCCGAGCGGCAAGATTCCCTGGGTGACCGGCGGTACGGAGCAGACGGCGCATCCGGCCAACGACCTGCAAAGCCCCGGCTCGGACGTGATGGTGCCGTGCGACTACACGGGCACACAGTACGACTCGTGTGCCGCGTTCAATGCCGCGATCACGGACGCGAATCGTGCCGGCGGCGGCCGCGTGGTGGTGCCGGCCGGCAACTGGTATTGCGGCGGTCCGATCGTGCTCCTGAGCCACGTGAACTTCCATCTGGAATCGGGCTGCACGATCTATTTCAGCCCGAACCCTGCCGATTATGCGAAGAACGGTCCGTTCAGGACAGCGAACGGTAATCTGTACCACACGCGCTGGCAGGCGAACGATTGCCTGAATTTCGGCTCGCCGATCTATGCGTTCCACCAGACCAATATTGCGGTGACCGCGGACGACAATACCTGCGTGCTGAATGGTCAGGCGATGACGCCGATTCAGCCGAGCACCCAGGCGCCGACCTCGTGCTGGTGGACCTTCAAGGGAAGCAGCAACGAGTACGGCTGTGCGGGTTCGTCGACGCCTTCACAGGCTTATCTGAATCCGAACAACGTCGCCTTGACAAGCCTTCCCGCCTCGCAAATCCGGAACCCGCAGGCAAATGTTTCCTTCACGACCCAGTACGGCACGACGACCACGCTGATGGACCTGCTCACGGGCACGGGCTGGAACGAGGACCAGAACTATCTGCCCGCGCTGTCGGAGCTGCGCGTGCCGGTCGAGGACCGCATCTTCGGCAACGGACACTATCTGCGTCCGTGCATGATCGAGTTCATCGGCTGCACGAACGTGCTCCTGCAGAACTACCACACGCAGAACACGCCGTTCTGGCAACACCATCCGACCGATTGCACGAACGTGGTGATCGACGGTGTGTTTGCCGACAGCGTCGGCCCGAACAACGACGGCTTCGATCCGGACGCGTGCAACTACGTGCTCGTACAGAACGTGCAGTTCAACACCGGCGACGACTGCATTGCGATGAAGTCCGGCAAGTACCTCGACACCGGGTACGGTCCGATGCAGAACATCGTCGTGCAGAACTGCACGATGCAGAGTGGCCACGGTGGCCTGACGATCGGCAGTGAATTGAGTGCGGGCGTGCAGAACGTCTACGCCCGCAATCTGACGATGCAGAACGAGAACTGGGCGAGCAATCCGCTGAACATCGCATTGCGGTTCAAGACCAACATGAACCGCGGCGGGTTCATCAAAAACGTCTGGATCAATGGCGTGACGCTGCCCAACGGCGTGAACCTCGGCGGCAAATATGGCGGCGGCACGCTCGGCGCCGCCATCAGCCGGATCACCGGTACGGGAACGACCGGTCTCGCGACGAACCCGTCCACGGGTCAAGGCGGACTGATCACGTTCGACTGCGATTACAGTCCGTCCGGCGATGCGGTACGCTGGACTCCGTCGGTGATCAGCAACATCAACATCACGAATGTGAACGCGAGCAACGTGTCGGGTGCGGTATCGTACTCGATGCCTTCGGGCTTCGTCGCCGGGTCGAACTCGTGCTTCCAGGCCCTCGTCATGCAGGGCCCCGAGGCGGTCGACTATAACGGTCCGCTGCCGGTGCCGACCGTGAGTCCGATCAACGGCGTCACGATCTCGAACTGCAACCTCGGCTCGCCGGTGTGCACGGGCGCAGCTCCGACGACGCCGTCTACGTCTGCGTCGGCCGCGCCGGGTCCGATCTTCGTGAGCAATGTCAGCGGCATTACGCTGAGCAATGTGGTGATCGCGGGCACCACGTACAACACGACGCTGAGCGCATCGGCGACTTGATGCTGACGCACACGGCCGTGGGCAACCGTGTCCGTGTGCGCAGCACGCATTCCTCCCAGCGAACTCTCGATGTTTCGGCACGGACCGCCAGGCCCTAAAGAGCCAGGCAACGGCAAGATCCCGCCTTGGGTCATCCATCCGGACGGTGCATGGTTCTTTCCGTGCCGCGCTCTCAAGACGAGATTTCTGCGAGCGCGATCACGGCGACAAAGGCACCAAGCGGCACGAGGTGCCTAAATTCGCGGTGGCGCAGAACGGTCAAAACCGCAGCCACAATGATTACCGCCCCAAGCGCCAGGCCAACCGTGCGACTGACAGGAAGCGCAATCAGAACGGCGCTCACCATCTCCAGTCCGCCGGTAAAACGGCCCCACCAGCGCGGGTAACCCCACCGGGCGAAATCGCTTTGCGTCGCGGGCGTGCCGATCGCGTTAAAGAGGCCGGCACCGAGGAAGCCGGCAACGAGGAGCCAGATCGAAACAACATGGACCATCTCAGCGCCCACCCATCATTAGAAGAATGGCCGTTAGGACCATCAGCACGGCCGTAGGGGCATGCATGCCGAAGGCGCTTCTGGTGGAGCCTTTCGCTGCAAGAATCAGCAGCATGTCGCCGACAGGGATGATGGCTGCCACAAGCAGGAAGATGCCGACCCCGCGGGGGGCGTCCCACACCATGAACGCCAGTACCGCCAATCCCGATGCAATGTCGCGCACCCCCTTGAGGCGAAGCCACCAGGCGATGTTGGCGCCGTTTTCAGGAAGCGGCAGGCCGAAACTGCGTGTCGCAGTCGTGGGGCTCAAGAGATATTGGGAACCGATCGCGATAATCGCGAGAGCCAGGAACAGCGCCAGTCCGATCGCAAGCCAATGCATCGCAGCGTCCTATGTTGGTGTCGTAGCGATAAAATATAAACTAGCATTGCTATATTATCAAGCTTCCGTATCATCACAAGGCATGTGGGCCATCCTGGTCCGGGAGATCGAAGGTTGAGTATCGCCGAGCGGAAAGGCAGGCACCGGGCTGAGCGCGAGTCCCGCATTATCGCGGTAGCGCGCGTGATCGCCGAGCGCGAAGGATGGGATGCCGTCACCATCCGGCGCCTGGCTGAAGAGATCGAATATAGTCAGCCAGTCCTCTATTCACATTTCGAGAACAGGGATGCGATTGTTGCAGCAGTTGCAGTCGAGGGTTTCAAGGAGCTCGCCGTAGCGCTTCGGGAAACGGCGCGTGGATCGACCGGAGAAAACGCCCTCGAGAATGTCGCCATGGCCTATGTCGGCTTTGCATTCCGTCGTCCTGCACTCTACGAGGCCATGTTTGTCCTCCCGACGGATCTGCGATTCGCTGAAGCTGAAACCAGACCGGAACTGCGGGCGGCTTTCGAAGCGCTTGCGACAGTCGTAACGCCGTTCTGCGTCGATGTAGATGTCGTGACCGAGACTTTTTGGGCGACCCTTCATGGGCTCGTCGAACTCGAACGTTCAGGCCGAATCAGGCCCAGCGCGCGTGTTGAACGGATCATGCTGGTTGTTCGGGCACTCCTCGTTTCCCGAGACAGCTCTCTCGACCCCAGATCATAAGCCTGGACCAGCAGCTCGCGGGGGCGGCCCCTTACGCCCCCCACGTCCGGGAAACCTACTCAGCAGCAAAAATGTACCGGCCGGAACCTCTCCTCTTGTTACACCCGCTAAATGCCCGATTTGAGCTGCGCCCACAGCCGGTTCTGCAGCCGCATGATTGCAGCCGGTTGCGGGCGCATGACGGTCATCTTTGCAAGCAGGTCTGCCGGCGGGTACGTGACCGGATCTTTCGCGATTTCCGGCTTCACAAACGGTAGCGATGCGCGGTTCGCCGTAGGATAGAACACCTCGTTCGTGATCCCCGCGCTCGTCTTGGGTTCTTCAATGTAATTGATCCACTCGAGCGCCGCTTCCGGATGAGGGGCGTCCTTAGGAATCGCCATCATGTCGAACCAGACGAGCCCGCCTTCCACCGGGTTGACAAACTCGACGTCGTATTTGCGTTTGGCTTCCAGCGCACGCCGCCGGGCGATACCTGCATCCCCGGAATACCCGACGGCAACACATACGTCGTTGTTCGCGAGGTCGTTGATGTAGCCCGACGAGTTGAATTGCGTAATGTAAGGACGTACCTTCTTCAACACTTCGTAGGCCGCCTGATAATCGGCCGGATTGATGCTGTTCGGATCGCGATGCATATATTGCAGTACTGCCGGGAAAACATCGCCGGCAGAATCGAGAAACGACACACCGCAGCTCCGCAATTTCGAAAGGTTGGCCGGATCGAAAACAAGCGCCCAGCTATTTTTCGGTGCGTTTTCTCCAAACGCTCGTTCAACAGCCTGCACGTTATAGGCAATGCCGTCCGTCCCCCATGCCCACGGTACGCCATACTGGTTACCCGGATCTGCGTCGGACACCAGCTTCAGTAGTTGCGGGTCCAGATTCGCGAGGTTGGGCAATTTCGACTTATCAAGCTTCTGGTAAACGCCCGCCTCGATCTGTCGCGCCATATAGGCCGATGACGGAACAACGATGTCGTACCCTGCGTTCCCCGACAGCAGCTTGGCTTGCAGTGTGTCATCGCTGTCGTAACTGTCATAGCGAACTGTGATGCCACTTCTTTTCTCGAAGTCCGGGATGGTGTCGCGCGCGATGTAGTCGGACCAGTTATAGACGTTGAGCTGCTTGTCGTCGGCGTGTACAGCTCGTGTCGCCAGCCCGCTGATACCAGCGAGCATCAGAACCTGCGCAAGCAGCCTAAAAGTTTTTCCAGACGTCTTCATGTAATTCCCCAAGATGACCGTGCTACCTGAAATACGGATCGCCGGGCCCAATACTGTTCTATTCCGATGGGATCTCACACGCCCCTGTGTGCGCCAACGCTGGTCGCGGACGAACGACGTCTCTGACCGGTGTTGACATGACAGCGGGACATGCGCGACCCGTCCGGCTAACGAGCTCGGGCCAGGTAGAGAGTGAAAGACACTGCAGGGAGAATTGACTACGGCTGGGGGAGCAACGATGTGACTTCATCCTGACGAACCGCGATGAAGTCGTGGGTCACAACGGAATTATGTCTCCGCACGGAGCGGATGGAGAGAACAGTGTCGATCGAACGGTAACAGCAGAGCCGGACCGACGTACGGGTCCCCAACGAAATCACGCTGCGCATGGCGAGAAATCCACCACGGCCTCGATCATAGCGTACCAGGGGGCCACGAAATTTCATGGTAGTCGGAGTGCTTCGTAATCGACGCCAATGCTATGCATTGAACTCGACTGCAACAAAGACCTTACGGCATGGCTCGATGACCTCCCAGGAGCCTTTAAACCCGGCGGGGATAAGAAAGCGGTCACCAGCCCGTACCGTTCTGGCATTACCGTCCTCATCGCATAGTTCGCACACACCCGCGAGAATTTCGCAATACTCACTCTCGGTGAAGTGCACGGACCACTTTCCACAGGCACTCTCCCATACGCCAGCCGACAATTGGCCACACGGGCTTGCGAAGTGCAAATGGGTGGATTGCGCAGGTTCACCCGAAACAATCGTTTCCGGCCTCGGCATGCCATTGATAGTCTGCTTCGCGGGCTGGGAGAAATCGACGATATCTTGGATTTTCATGATGATGCGAATGTTCAGGATTAGAAACGAAAAATGCCGCGAGCTACGCACTCGACGAGTACGCAGCCGCGCGTATTCTACAGTCGGGCTGCGCCAATCGTGACCGCACCGAAGGTGCGGAAGATCGCGAGCGAGGTTACTTCCTGCCGTTGCGCGAAATGACAATGACTTGACGCATGCAACAGACGGCCGTGCGGCCTACGCGCGAGACGAAACCCGACGTCGGCAAACGGCGAAAAGGAAGAACCACGTGGAAAGAAAAGGCGCTAGGGCAACAGCGACGCGATTTCGTCGGTGCGAATGGCGACAAATTCGTGCGTTTCGATGGAGTTATGCCGGCGCACGGAGCGGATGGAGAGAACGGTATCGATCGAACGATAACAGCAAAGTTGGGTCGATTTGCTCGCCCCTGAAGAAACCATGCTGCGCATGGCGAGAAATCCACCTCGACCTCGATCGTATCGTACCAAGGGACCACGGACTCTCACGATTACACTCGATCAGTAACGTCAAATGCGCTGAGAAAGCGACTCGACAAAACAATGTCTGAACTGGACATCCGATCCTCGTCGCAGCCGTCACATCAGCGTCTTGCCATGCTGGTGAATCCTGACTACGACAATTGAAACCGGCTTGTGAACAGCATATACGAGTCAAAAAATTTTCGTCAAATCTTTTTGGAACGATTCCGCCGGTCTCCGCGCGAAGCGTTTTCCCAAGCAGATACTTCGTGCCGAAGGTCGCTTCCTGGCCCCTTCCCAACCGATGCGCCCTGCGGCATCCTGCAGGTTATGCAAACCACATCTTCCGCCCCGGACGCTCACCTGACCGAAAGCACGCGCGAGGTCGTCCTTGCCTACCATAACAGTTGGAAGGCTCGCGATGTCGATGCGGTGGTCGCGCTCTACCATCCCGACATGGCGTACCACGACTTCTTCCAGAACCGCCGCCTGGGCCTGGCCGACCTGCGCGAATACGTTTCCCAAACCATGCCGCGCTGGCCCGACGAGTTCCTCGATCATATCGACCGCATCCGGGTTGACGGCGATACGGCCTTCATCCAGTACCGCACGGCCATCACTCTCGGCAAGCGCCTTGCGGTGTTCCACTCCAGCGAGGCCATCACGGTGCGCGACCGCCGGATCTGGCGCGTCAATGAATATGCGACCCTCGTGCGCGAGTCGTCCCCGGACACTTCGTCCGGCGCCGGCAAGCCACGCCCGCCGGCCAGCCGCCTTGGCTTGTCGCCGCGCCAACTGGGGCAGTTGGGCCACGACCTGGAGGAATACTTTCAGAAATTCCAGCCACATCTGGCTCCGGATCTCGATCTGTCCCAGGTGGCGAGCACCATCGGCTATACGCGTAATCAGGTCTCCTACCTGCTCAACCAGGTGATGGGGCTGAGTTTTTATCAGTATGTCAACCAGATGCGGCTCCAGCATCTGCTGGAACAACTCCGCCCCGGACTAGATAGCCGCGTCGACGAACTGGCCTTCGCTGCCGGCTTCAATTCCCTGTCCGCCTTCTATCGGTGTTTCCGTCAATATACGGGGCTATCGCCCCGGGAGTACATGCGCCGGCTGAGCGCAGATCGCTGAGCCACCCCGCCGCGCACCGCCCATAGCACGGCGGTCATCAACCCGTTGCTGCCTGTCAGGTTGCACATTCCCAGCGTGCCCGCACGCACGACACGAAATTTTCTCGCATCTAACCTAGGCCTCGTTCTCTTAACCTGCTCTGCGAGGCAATGACATGTCGGACTGGCGCCAAATCAGTCTGTGGATGGGCCAACTGGATGACGACTCCGCCCCGCGCCCCGCTCTCGAGGAACATCTCGATCTGGATGTGGCGATCATTGGTGCGGGGTACACGGGCTTATGGACCGCCTACTATCTGAAGACCCGCGCGCCCCAACTGAAGATCGCCGTTCTCGAGGCCGAGACGGCCGGCTTTGGCGCCTCCGGACGAAACGGCGGCTGGCTGATGGGTGGCATGCTGGGTGAAGATCGTCTCATCGGCAGCTTGCCCGAACCACAGCGTCGCGAGAGTTGGGACCTTTTGCACGGCATCCCGGATGAAGTCGCCCGGGTGCGGCAAATCGGGCGCATTGCGTGCGACTACCGCAAGGGCGGTGTCCTGTACTGCGCGGCGCGCTATCCGGAACAGGAGCAGCGCCTGCGGCAACATCTCAGCGACCTGCGCCAATGGGGCCTCACCGAAGAGGATTACCGTTGGTTGAACCCCGCCGAGCTGCGCGCCCAGCTACGTATTTCCGGCGCGACGGGAGCGCTCTACTCGCCTCATTGCGCGACGCTCCATCCCGCGAAACTGGCCCGTGGCCTTGCTCGCGCGGTCGAACACCTGGGTGTCAGGCTGTTCGAGAACAGCCGCGTGCGCCACTGGGAACCCCGCCTGCTGCGTACGGACAAGGGCAGCGTCAAGGCGCACTGGATCGTGCCGGCAGTGGAAGGCTACGCCACCAACCTGCCGCCGCTTGGCCGATACCAGTTGCCGGTGCAGAGCCTCCTTGTGGCGACTGAACCGTTGTCCGATACGGTATGGGAGGAGATTGGCCTCACTCGAGGCCAGGCGTTCAGTGAAAGCAGCCGTCAGGTCACGTACGGTCAGCGCACCGCGGACAACCGGCTCGCCTTCGGCGCGCGTGGGTCGTACCGCTTTGGTGGCAAGCTGCGCCACGATTTTCGCCTGACCGGGTCTGAGGTGAAATTGCGTCGCGACCTGATGGTCGATCTGTTCCCGATCCTTAAGAACGTCAAAATCACCCACACCTGGGGCGGCAACCTCGGCATGTCACGACGCTTTCAGCCGCACATGCTGATCGACCGGCGTAACGGCGTTGCCCTGTCCGGCGGATATGGCGGTGAGGGGGTCGGGGCTAGCAACCTCGGTGGACGAACGCTCGCCGACCTTATCCTCGAACGCGACAGTATCGAAACCCGTCAGAGCTGGGTCGTACACGACCGTCCGGTGCACCGCGCCTTGCGTGCCTGGGAACCAGAGCCCTGCCGCTGGCTGGGATACAACGCCGTCATCCGCAGCTTCGTCCACGAGGACGAAGTACTGGCCAATCCGCGCAGCGCTCAATGGCGTCGCCGTCTGGCGCAAAAGCTGGCGGCTACGGCGGAAAGCCTGATGACCTGGAAGGTCGGTTGACATGCTGCGTCCATCTGAACTCTCTCTGCGTGAAACCCTCATGGAAATCACTCACCTCAACGACACGCACAATGCTCCGCTCGGGTCGGCCAATGCCGTCGCGGTACCGCTTGGCGAACCCGTCTCGCACACGCGTACCTATGCCGTCGAGCGCGCCGACAAGGTCGAGACGGGAATCTGGGAATGCAGCCCCGGGCGCTGGCGCCGGCAGATCGTCGAGCAGGAGTTCTGTCATTTCGTGACCGGCAGTGGAACCTTCACGCCCGATGGAAGCACGCCGATCGCGTTCCAGGCAGGCGATGCCTTTCTGCTTCCGCAGAACAGTTTTGGCGTGTGGGACATCAAGGAAACCGTGCGCAAGACCTTCGTCATCATCAAGCGCGACTGAAGCCATGCGTCGACGGCATTGCGCAGCAACTGGATCTTTCGTAGCGCATTTCGTTCGTGGCCTGCCGCGCATCAAGAGTGCTGATCGCTGCGGACCGACTCTCACCATCAGGAGAATTCAACATGAAGGTCCGTCGACTTCCTCATGCGATCGCGCTGGCAAGTCTCTTTCTGTACGCGGGACTCGCCGTCACATCGAGCCAGCCAGCTCGCGCCGAGGACAATGTATTGAACGTCTACAACTGGTCCGACTACATCGCGAAGGGCACAATCCCCGGTTTCGAAAAGCAGACCGGCATCCACGTAAGGTACGACAACTACGACAGCAACGACACCTTGCAGACCAAGCTGCTCACAGGTAATGCGGGCTACGACATCGTTGTGCCTACTTCGAACTACATGGCGAAGCAAATCGGGGCCGGCGTTTACCAGAAGCTCGACAAGTCGAAGATTCCGAACCTGGCGAACCTCGACCCGACGCTGATGAAGCTGATCTCCGACGTCGATCCCGGCAATCAGTACGGCGTGCCCTGGGCCTGGGGCACGGAAGGGATCGGCTACAACGCCCAGGCCGTGCAGAAGGCGCTGGGCGAGGACGCACCGGTCGACAGTTGGGCGCTTGTGTTCGATCCAAAGAACGTGTCGAAGCTGAAGGGCTGCGGCGTATCTTTCCTCGACCAGGCCGTCAACGTATTCGCAGCGGTGCTGCAGTACATGCACAAGGATCCCAACAGCACGAATCCCGCCGACTACCAGGCCGCCTACGAAGTGCTGAAAAAGATTCGCCCGTATGTCACCCAGTTCAACACCGCCAGCTATATCAACGACCTCGCGAACAACGACATCTGCGTTGCGGTCGCCTGGTCGGGCGATGTCGGAATCGCGCACCGCCGTTCCGCTGAAAGCAAGCACCCCTACGACATCAGGTTCTCGAACGTGAAGGAAGGCGGCCTGCTGTGGTTCGATATGATGGTCGTGCCGAAGGACGCCCCGCATGCCGATGCAGCAATGAGGTGGATCAACTACATCGAGAGCCCGCAGGTCAACGCAGGAATTACGAACGAGGTGTTCTACCCGACGGCCAACAAGGCCGCACGCCAGTATGTCGCGCCCGCTGTCGCACAGGATCCGGGCGTCTATCCTGCCGATGAAGTGCTGCGCAAGATGACGCTGCTCAAGCCGGTGCCGCCCGATATCCTGCGTCTGGAGAACCGCCTTTGGGCGCAGCTCAAAACGGCTCACTGAATTGCCGAATGAAGTCGATTCGCGGAAACGGGCCCTGGTCTTACTGCGTCATAGGTTCATGGCTCGGTTTCCATTCTCTGGTGTTGAGTCTCGTGAATAAAAAAGCCGGCGTGTGCCGGCTTAAAAGTTCGGTCCATTCCGAGGGCCGACCGAACCTGAGAGAACAGATACGCTTGTACCGTCGCCCTTCATTTCGGAAAGCTCAGGAGAACGACAAATCCACCATCGGCCGCATTGCGGCATTCCATCTCGCCTTCGTTCTGACGCGTGAGCCGTTTGACCACCGCGAGTCCAAGCCCATAATTCGATTTGCCGGCTTCCTCGCTTGCCCCACGCATGAACGGCTGCATCACGGTCGCTAGCAGCTCATTCGCCACACCGCGCCCATGATCGCGCACCACGAGCCAATGGTGGGTCGCATCGCGCCGGGTCGAGATTTCCACGGGGGTTTCACCGTAATTCAGTGCGTTCTCGAACAGGTTCGACAGGATGCGATCGAGATCCACCGGTGGCAGCCTGAATCCGTGCCCCGCGTTTAGATCAAGCTTCACGAGTCCTTCATCGACGAGCGTTCCGGCATAATTGGCGCGGCAATGCTCATCGACGTTTTCGAGCGTTGCCGGTCCCGTCTCTATTGACGAAGACACCGCAGCCGATTGTTGAGAATGCTCGAGAAACTGCGCCAGAATGTTCGATAGCGATTCGGCATCACGCGCGAACCCTGCGCGCCGCTCTTCATCGTTCATCAACGACACGCGGAGCTGCATCCGCGTGATCGGTGCCTTGAGGTCGTGCGCAATGCCTGCGAGCAACAGCGCCCTGTCCTGCTCGGCCCGTGACAGTTCGTGCATCATTGCATTGAAGTTGACGATCAGCGAGCGGATTTCGGCCGGCCCGCTTTCCCTCACGGGTGCCGTAGGACGCCCTGAACGGAAATGACGTGCTGCAACGGCAAGCCGCCGCAGTGGGCGCTGGAATTGCCAGGCAGCCGTCAGGGCAACGACAAGCGCGAGAATGAACGCTGCAGCCGATTCGCCGATAAAGCGGAACCGGTGAACAAGCAGGTTTGACAGGCACATCCAGTACGGCGCGTTGCCATACCGCACCCATATTGAGCCGGTCGCCCCATCCGAGACAACCCGGCTTCCGGCAGGCAATCCTTTGAGCAGGTCACGATCAAACGGTGTGTTCGGATCACTGCACGGCGCAGGACATCCCGCATCGATCACCCGTGCGGGGTCGACGTAGCGCACGCCCAGCGCCTGCGCCACGCCGGCGACATCATCGCTGTTCATGGCCCTCAACCGCACCGCAGCAAGGATATCCCTCCGCGCATGCTCCGTATCGATCATGTCCCGGCCATCATTGAGCGTGACGCGGGCCGAAATGTGCACGAGAACGACCAGCCCGATCGTCATCAGCGAAAGACGGCCAAACAGGGTGTTGAAAGGATTTTTCATACTCGTTTATGGCAGGCGGTTGAAGCAACGGTCATTGAACCGGTGGACCTCGGATCCGCAAACAGGATAGAAACGCTCATGGGAGGATTCCGACAACATGCCGAGGTGGCTGAACCCTGAACTGCTGTTACGCATGCCCAGTGGAGTATGAAAGCACGGCAGTCGGTTCTCCAACGCTTCCGGCCGGCCGCTACGCTTTGCGCTCTCAAGGGGCCGCGGAGAGTGCGGGCCGTCTAACCGACAGAACCGGTACCGCGCAGAAAAATCTCCAGCCGCCTTTTGATGTGCCCGGTCCTCAGCGCACGCTCCGCCGCGTTCCTTAGCCGCCGGCGCGGCAGCAGCGCGCCGAAAACGATGTCCATCAGCATGCCAGCGTAGACCAGCGGGTCGTCCACCGTCATCCGGCCGCGCCGGGACTCCAGTTGCAGCCATTCGACCAGCGCTTCGCGGGAACGGATCACCTCGTTCTCGTACAGATAGTCGGACAGCTCCGGGAACAAAACGGACTCCCGCATGATCAGGTTCAGCACAGCCTCGCGCGCCACTTCCGCGTCGTCGTCGATGTCCAGCCGGAAGATCCGGACCAGCGTCTCGAGCAGCGGCAGATCTTCGCCGACCGGTCGAGGCAGGTCGACGATCATCCGCTGGCAGTCACGGATCACTTCAGCAAAGAGTTCTGTCCTGTCGGTAAACGCTTCGTAGATCGCGCGCTTCGATACCTTCGCCCGTGCAGCGACCTCGGCCGTTGTCGTGCGTGCGAAACCCAGCTCGACGAACGCCTCGCGCGCAGCGTTCAGGATCAGCCGCCTGCGTTCGTCGTCACCGATGACCTTCGGCCGGCCGCGGCCGCGGACAGGCCGCACCGGCGCAGCGGAGTCGCTTTTCTTCTTGCCTTTTACCGTTGACAACGCGCTCCTCCCAAATACGGTACCATATAAGTACCTTATTTTATGCCAGATGACCGCGAAACGGTCATTGCGGAATCAGTATACGTCCCGACGTTCATGCATCGAGCAAGGAGCAAGCGCATGCCACGTGAAATTCCCCAGTCGAGCGGGCCCTGCCCGATCCGCGATCCCCGTGTGCTGGACGTGATCCAGCGCCTGAATGCGACACGCCGTCATCCGCAACGCGAAGCGTTCGACGGGCCGTCGCGCCACGACGCCCAGGTGTTCGCCGACTACGGCTTCTCGATCCATCCGGACCAGGGCAACCTCATTTACCTGCTGTGCCGCGGAATGGGCGCGAAGCGGGTCGTCGATTTCGCGACCTCGATCGGCATGTCGGCGCTCTACTTCGCCGCCGCGATGCGCGACAACGGCGGCGGCCTCGTGATCGGCTCCGAGCTCGTGCAGGCGAAGGTCGACACGGCGCGCGCGAATCTCGCGGATGCGGGGCTCGCGGACTATGCGGACATCCGCGTCGGGGACGCACGCGAAACGCTGCGCGACCTCGGTGGCCCGATCGATTTCGCATTGATCGACGGCTGGCCCCAGCCGGAAGGACCCTCGCTCGCCCGAACCGTAATCGAGATCGTTGCCCCGCAGTTGCGCGTTGGTGGCTATGTGCTGAACGACAACGCGGAACCGGATTTCCTCGAATACATTCGCGACCCGGCGAACGGTTTCATCTCGACCACGCTGCCGATCAAGCGCGGCACCGAGCTCGCGCTGAAGATCGGCTGACGACGGGTTGAAAAGCGGATGCGCTCCCGACGCGAATTTCTGCTGGCAGGACTTGGACTGGGTGCCGCGGCGCTGACGCTGCCGGGCATCTCGAACGTTGCGATCGCAACCGATGCCTCGCGGTTCCGGGCCGGCGCTGGTCGAGCCGACGTCATGTTGCGGTCGAGCCTTTACCCGCTCGACGGCTTCATCGGCGAACACGATCCGCTCGCGGTGCGCGTGCTGCTGCTCGATGACGGCAACACGCGGATCGGCATCGTGGTGGTCGACCTGACCTCGATCGCGGACGGGATGATCACGTCGATGAAGGCGATCCTCACCGGGGTTGCGGGCGTCCCGGCCGATCATGCAATCGTCTGCGCCGGCCATTCATTTGCGACCCCACACGTATTCGTTGGCGGCCAGCTTCCGCCGGGTACCGATACCGCACGCAACGACGCGATGCGGCAGGCGTTCGAGGCGGCAATGCGGGCCGCGGCGACGCTCGCCGTTTCGTCGCTGCAACCGGCGCGACTCGGCTTCGGCTCCGGCACGAGCCCGGTAGGCGTCAATCGCGACATGCCGACACCGCACGGCTGGTGGCTCGGCGCGAACGATGCGGGCTTCGCCGATCCATTTATCGGCGTGCTACGCGTCGACGGAAGCAATGGCAAGCCCTTCGCCATCCTGATGAATGTCGCGGTGCAGCCTTCGGTGATGGACGGCTCGCAACTCGCGGCGGGCGGCAGGCTGATCTCGGCCGATCTTGCCGGCGCGGCCGCGCGCCATGTCGAGGCGCACTACGCGGGCGCCGTCGCGCTGTTCATTGTCGGCGCCGCGGGAGACCAGTCGCCGTCTCTGCAGGCGAACCGCCACGTGGTCAACGACGACGGCAGCGTCAGCCGCATCGACCTGCACGAGACCGGCTTCACGCTGCTCGACCTGCTTGGCGAGCGGCTGGGCACGGACGTCGTCGGCGTCGCCGACAGCATCCGGACGCAGTCCATGTCCACGCTTGGCATCATGCGTGCGCGCATTGCGGTGAACGGCCTGTATTTCTCGCCGCGCAATGCGCCGCTCGGCCCGGTCACGTCGTTCACGTACCGGCCCGGTGCGAAGGTGGAGGTGCCGGTGGTGCTGATCCGCATCGGCGATATCGCGTTCGCCGGCCTCCAGCCCGAACTGGCCGCGAGCGTTGGTGCGAAGATTCGCGCCAGTTCGCCGTATCCGCATACGGTCGTCGCGACCATGGTCGACGGCGCGGCCAAGTACCTGCCGGACGCGCAAAGCTACGAGCGCTTCACGTACGAGGCGCGCAGCTCGCCCTACGCACAGGGCGCTGCGGAGAGCGTCGGCGACGCGATTGTTCGCAAACTGAAACAGATACATGGAAGCTGAAACGCTGCACCCGATCAGGAGCTCAGAGAAAGTGAAGAGTCAGACAGGACGAACGAGACGGAATTTTTTGATGATGAGCATCGGCGCCGGGGCATTTCTGGCGATCGGCACGACGGCGCTGGCGAAAACCGGGGCCGCGCATGCGACGCGTGCCAGTGCGATCACGCAGGTGTTCGGCGACGGCATCCGCTTGACGGCGGTCGCCATCGAGTACAGCTTACCGGTCAACGACGTGGACCTTGCGGCGGCGAGCTTCAAGGTCGAAGGCCGGACCGTCACCGGCGCCTACATCTGCACGTCCGCGAATCCGGCGGATCGTGCCGACAGCGGCCGCTTCGTGATCGTCACACTGTCGCCCGATGATACGAATGCACCGCTCGCCGAAAAGATTCCACAATCGCAAGGCAATCCGCAACCCCAGGGCGGCGCTCCAGGCAAGGGGAATGTTAATGGTGGTGGCGTCGGCAACGCTGGCGACATCCCGCAGCAGGACACCTTCTACCGCCAGGCGCAAGCCACGGTCATCCAGTCCGGTCCGGTGCCCGCGGCAAGCGGAACCGTGATCCCCGCATCCAGTCATCCGTTAAGGACTACGCACGTCGAAAACCTGATCGTCGATGACTTCCGCGCGCTTGAGTTCCACAGCTCGAAGACCGGAAAGACGCTCCGGTACAACCTGTTTATACCGAAGGACTACGACGCAAACCGGTCGTATCCGCTGGTGTTGTTCATGCACGATGCCGGCGCGACCAGCAATTTGACGCGAACTACCCTCTATCAGGGCCTGGGCGCCGTCGTCTGGGCCAATCCCGTGGATCAAGCGAGGCGCCCCTGCTTCGTGCTGGCGCCGCAGTATGCCGAGATCATCGCGGACGACGACTCCAGAACCTCCAGCGCGCTCGACACCACGATCGATCTGGTGAATGCGCTGACGAGGCAGTACAGCATCGACCGCAACCGGCTATACGCGACCGGCCAGTCCGGCGGCTGCATGATGGCAATCGCGATGAACATCAGGTACACGGATTTCTTCGCCGCGTCGTTCCTCGTCGCCGGCCAGTGGGACCCGGCGCTGACGAAGCCCCTCGCGAAACAGAAACTGTGGATTCTGGTCTCGCAGGACGACGACAAGGCGTTCCCTGGCCAGAACGCCATTACCGCAGTGCTGGAGAAGGAAGGCGTGAAGATCAGCCGCGCGGCGTGGGACGGCACGTGGACGGCAGAACAGTTCCGCGCGGCGTTCGATAAAATCGACGCCGCAGGCAGCCCGATCAACTATGTGACGTTCGAAAAAGGCACCGTGATCCCGCCGGGGCAGACCACCGCGGGGGCGAGCGGACACCGCAATACGTGGCGTATCGCCTACACGATCGAGCCCATCCGCGAATGGGTGTTCCGCCAGGTCAGGTAGCGACGATACCGTTAGCCATACCGAGAAATCCAGTCGGCAGTTCTTCCGTTGTGCCTGGAAGGCGAAGGACCGAGGGCAGCCCGGGTTTGCTCCTGTCACGCTAACGACCACCAATCCTGTTTGGGCCGAAGCCTGCCGACGGAAAGCTGAGCGCGCCATCCTGTGGATGAATGGTCTGCACTGGACGACCGGGCGCTGCGGTAACAGCATTGGTGGGCGTGCTGCGCAGCCCCGGCGCGAGGTAGATGAATTTCCACCCGCCGTAAGTCTGCTCGGTCTCGAAGTCTGCATAGCGCCGCGGAAACTCTGCGCGCTTGATCGTCGGCGCCTCCGAGCTGCTATACACACCATAAAAGCGATCGCCCTGCCGCAAGAAGAGCCAATCGGTCTTGCCGGTAACCGGATCCGGGTATGCCTGACGCAGATGATGCATCGGAACCGGAAAGCGCGCGTCGTCCAGCAGATCGTCGACCGACGCCGGGTAGACACGGCCAACGCGGTAATACCGCACGATCGCCTGGCGGTACTGGTCGCCGGCGAACAAGAGTTGCTTCTCCTGCTCGCGCCGCCGTTCCAACGACCAGACGTCGAGCGCGCCCGCCAACGCGATCGACATCAGCATCAGCGCGATCAATAGCGCCAGCAGCACGAGCCCACGCTGGCGCGCGGGGCAAGGCCGGCTTCGATGCCGCGCAACCCGCTTCGATACCGGCGCAATGCGCGCGCCGCCTCGCGCCGGGAATGCGCCGCGACTCACTTGCCCGCTCCTGCCGGATCGGCAGGCGTGCCCTGCGGAGCACTCGCCGGCACGACGTCGTACACGCCCGTTTTGGTTTCATCGGGCGAGGCGATGACCGCCCACTTGTCGTCGCCGTTGACCGGGTCGACCGGAACCGCCCGCAGATAGTGTTTCGCCACCAGTTCATCGAGTGTTTCGGGATACTGACCGTTGTCGCCGTAGTATTTATCGATCGCATCGCGCATCACCGCGACGTTCTGCTGCCGGACCTGCTCCTTGCCGCGTTCGATGCTGTGCATATAACGCGGCAGCGCGATCGTCAGAAGCAGGCCAATGATCGCCATCACGACAACCAGTTCGATCAGCGTAAAACCGCGGGATCTGCGCGTATGAGCGGGTTTCATGATGCACCGTCACCATTGTTTGTACGGCACGCCGTTGATGCCGGCGCGAGCGGATTTCGACGACACATCGAACACATCCTTGCCGGCCTGATCGTTCCCGGACGCCCCGTCTGCACCGCTCTGATCCGGCGGCACCCCATAGGAGCGCACGTTCCACGTATCTTCAGCAGCCGTGTCCGGCTCTCCTTCAAAGAACGGATCACGCGGCACGCGGCGAAGAAACATCAGCAGACTTCCTTTCGGATCCTTCGCGTTGGGAACACCTGTCACGAGTACGGTCAGCGACGGCGGATAGCCGGACGCCTCAGCCTCCTTGTCGATCAAACCCGCGTCGCTCGAATCCTTGTATGCGTCGAGCGCCGTGCGAATCTCGCGTAGCGCGGCACTCAACTGCTGTTCCTTCTGACGCTGCACGATCAGTTCGGAGAACGGCATGATCGCAAGCGCCAGGATGGCCACGAGCGCGAGCGTGATCACCAGTTCGATCAACGTGAACCCACGTTGATCGGGCCGGCTTGCGCCACGCGAGCGGAGCGGGTTCGTCGGCATGGCCACGGCTCAGTACCCGTTTTGAATCGAGCGAAGCGGGTTATCGCTCGGCATGTCGCCAGGCGGCATCTGCAAGATTGACGGAGCGGGCGCGGGCGCCGGTGCGGGCGCCGTCTGGGCAGGCGCCGGCGGCTGGGCGGCCGCCGGCGCCCCGTTTGCCGCACCGCCCTGCTCCGCCTCGCCTCCCGCCTGCTCCGCTGCCGGCGGCGCATTGGGCACCGGCACCGGCGCTGGCGCAGTCGGCTGCGGCGCGAAGCGTCCGCCGTAGGGCAAGGGAGGCGGCGTCGTGCGCGGCGCCGGCGGCAGTTGGCCAAACGAACCGGTCGGGGGAGCCGCCATCGAACTGCTCGCCGCGGCACCCGCCTGAGCGGACTTGCCGCCTGCCGTGCCACCGCCTACGCTGCCGGGCAGCGGCTTCACGGCAGCCGCTCCGGGCGCCGCCGCGGCAGCCATGACGGGATCGAGTCGAAGCTGGTCGGCGTGCACGTTGACGTCGGTGCCGGACCAGACCTCCTGTGTGTCCACATCCGCCGCGAGCTGCGGCCGGACAATGTGCGGCGTGATCTGCAACACGATCTCCGTCTTCGTATGGTCGCCGTTGTGGTCCGAGAACAGGCGCCCGAGCACAGGCAATTGCCCGAGGCCGGGCACCTTGTCGGCCGACCTGCGGTCCTGATCGGAGATCAGGCCGCCGAGAATCTGACTCTCGCCATCTCTGAGGCGCAGGCTTGTCGACGCGCTACGCGTTCCTATCTGATAAGCGAGCGAACTCAGACCTGTCTGCGAATTGCCGCTCTGGATCGTATTGGTGATATTGCTGACTTCGAGATTCAGTTTGATGCCGACATCGCCATCCCGATAGACCTGCGGCTCCACTTCGAGCTTGATGCCGACATCGATGTACTGAATCATTTGCGTGTATGACGGACCGCTCGTGCTCGGCGTGCTGGAACTCGAAATCACCGGCAACTTATCGCCGATCAATATCCTGGCCTTCTCCTTGTTGCGCGTCCGGATCCGTGGACTCGCCAGCAGATTCGCGTCGGTATCGGTGAGCTTGAAGTTCGCCGTCGCGGACAGACCGCTGACATTCAGCGCATTGATGGGAAGATGGTGCAACGCGCCCCATGTGTCCACGGTGGACGGCGTCGACATCGTGAACGAGTTCGGCCATTCGATCCCGAGATTGGACAGGCGCTCGTGCGACACCTCCAGCACCTCGACTTCCAGCATCACCTCCGGTTCCGGCAAATCCTGAGCGGCGATCATCTCCTCTGCAACCTTGATGGTGTCAGGCGTGCCGCGGATCGTCACGGTATTCGCGCGCTCGTCGATCACGGCTTCCTTGATCTTCAGCAGGCTCTTCAGCAACGACTGGATCTGTTTGGCTTCGACGTTCGACAACTGGAACGTGCGTACCTTCAATTCCTGATATTCAAGCTGCTTGGCCGGCGTCGCCGGGTAAATGAAAAGCGTATTCGCATTGAGCTGCTTCTTGTCGAGCTGGTTCTGCATCAGGATCATGTCGACCGTATCCTGCAGCGAAGCGTTCGTCACGAAGATGGTTGTCTTCAGGTCCGCACGAACGTCGCGATCAAAAATGACGTTGAGTCCCGAAGTGCGCGACAACGCTTCGAAAACCATCCGCACGTTGGCATCGCGAAACTGCAGCGTAACCGGCGTGCGCATGATCGACGAAGCGGCAAGCTGCTCCTCCTTGTCCGCGCGTTGCTGCCGAATCTTGTCGTTGATTTCCTTTTCCATCTGCAATGCCAGCGGGTTGGTCGGATTCGCCAACAGGACCCGGTGCACACGATCGGCTGCGGGTCCAAACGAGCCACGCTGCATCATGCGGTCCGCCTCCTGCAGGGTCGCAAGATCGCGGCGGTCCTGGTCGATCAGCGCGCCGATCTTGCGGCCGCGTTCGCTGGTCGGATCGATCTGGCTCGCCGCATAGAGCTTCTGGATCGCGGCGTCGAACTGGTAGCTCAGACGCAACTGGTCGGCCTGATCGAGCAGCGCATTGACCGCATCATCGCGATCGTGCAGATAGTTGACTTTCACCTCGGCGTTGGTCGGATCGTCCTGTCGGTTCGGAACGTGCATGCAACCGCTGATGGCAAGCATGGAGACGGCGATCGCGAGCACACGCTTTCTCGCGCCCCCGCCGGTTGGCATGCGCTGGGCGCGGAACGAGACAGGTGGCGAGAGATGGTTCGATGGGCCGCTGTCCCCAATGCGGCTCGCACCCCGTGTGCGTGAGGTTTTCATCTACTTTGCCTCTCTTGGAATGGAGATGGCCTGCGTCTGGTTAAGCGGTAGATAGGTCAGCACCACGTCGGATTCGGAAACCGACTCGACACGGTACTGGTCATCGACGACTTCGCCCGGTGAAACGATCAGCAGGCGGTCGCCGTTGCTGAGAAATACCTGCGGCTTCGCCGCTTTCGCATCCAGCTCGCCCACGTAAGTAAAAGGCACTGGCGGTGCAGTTGGCGCCGGTGCGCGCACCTCGGCTACGACCGGCGCCTCGACAGGAGGCGGAGGCGGAAGCCACGAAGAAGCGGCGAACGGATTGTTGGCCGATTCGATCGACAGAGGCGCGCGCAGGGCGACCAGCCCTGCACGCGGCGGCGCCGCTATCGTCGGCTTCGCGCTGGCGGCGCCGGCGCGCGACGCAGGAACCGGTGCTGGCGCCGCTGCGCGCGAGGTTGCGGAGATGGCCGAGGTGGAGGACTGAAGGTGAACGGAAGCAGGCCGTGTCCGCATGTCGTTATGCCCCTGCCCGTGGAGCGTGGCAAGCACCGCCGGCGCCTGGGTTGCCACCACCTGCGCGCGATACCCAAGCCCCGCGACGGCGATCCCGCAGAACGTCAGCAACACGCGTTTCACCAGAGCGGGTTTGATGGTTTCGCGATCCGGCAGATGAGCTCGAACGCGTTGAACCAGAGCGGCTTTCATGGCTGTGCTGTCCGATAGATGAGCTCGAAGCGGACCCGCGCATCGAGAATATTGCCGTCGACCGCAGGACGCTCGACGTGGATCGCCTGGAGCGCCGCATTGGGCACGTTGTTCAGGACTGCCGCGAGAAAACGCCGGATCGCACTGTACTGATCCTTGACGGGCAACAGCACCTGATACCGCGTAAAGGGCGCACCGGCTTCGGTCGTCACCTGATATTCGGCTGAGCCGAGCGTCAAATTGCTCTCGCGGGCCTGCGCGAATATCGCGGCGATATCGTTCGCGCTTTGCGTGAAACCCGGGAACAGTCCCGGCAAGGTGTCGAGTGCGACCGGATCCACCGCCGCGCTGCGCTCGCCGGCAAGGCGATGCGCGTTCGCCATCCGCGCGACTCGCGCAGGATCCTGCATCTCGTTCATTCCGTGCGCCCCGGTGTCCAGGCTGGGAGTCGAGACGGCCACGATGGCGGCCGCGCCGATCGTCAGCGCGCCAAGCAGTCCCGGCAAGCCGAACCAGCGCTGCATCTCGAAGCGCAGCGTCAACAGCATGTCCTGCAGGCGGTCCGCTTTCATGACTTCCTCCAGACGGCCGTGATCTGGAAGCGCACCGGTTGGCCCGGCACGTTCGTCTCGATCAGGTGATTGTTGAGCACGGCTTCTCGCAGCAGCACGCTGGTCTGCAGATACTTCAAGTACGCAATCATCGCGTCGAAGTTTTTTGCCTCGGCCGTGATACGGATCTGGCTTTGCGCGGGGTTCTGATCGATGCCGATCAGCGCGACATCGCGATCCGGATAGTCTTCGACGATTGAAAAGAGGTCCTGCCACGGCACGGTCAATTCCCGCAGCACCGACTGGCTCTGCTTTTCCGCGAGCCTGGCGGCCGGCGTCAACGGCGCCTTCGCCACATGCCGGCTTGCCATTGCCTGCCGCTGGACGGCCTCCAGTTGCGCCTGCGCGCGCTCGTTTTCCGCGTACGCATGCCAGAGCCGCGCGCCGCTTGCGAGCAACAGCACGGCAGCGGCGCACAGCAGGATCACTCCGCCCGCCGCGGGGGCGGCGCGGCGCCGGCTGAAGTCGAGGTCGAGGCGCGGGATCATTGCGCACACTCCATCAGCCGATGCGCGGGCGAGCGGTCCGCCAGCGGTGTCTGCCGGATTGCCGCGGCGAAACGCGCTTCGAACGGCGCCAGCTCGGTCTCGATTCCGAACAGATAGATCTTGCAGTCTTCGTGCTTCAGGTTCGTCCAGGGTGCGCAGCGTTCGAACAATTGCTCGGCCAGTTCGGCCAGCCGGCACGCGTCGCCCGCATCACCGGGAAACAGGCGCTGCGCGTCGTAGGCGACCCAGCGACGCTGCTCGATCATGACCGCCTGCATCTGCTCGTCCGCGACGAACAGCAGCAGCGCCGCACCGCCCTCGGCCGCAGCGCCGATGCGATTGAGCATCGCCGGCAGGCATAGCGTCAAGCGGCCGATCCCGACGTGTTCGGCCGCACTTACGTCGTGGATACCGTCAAGCAATTCGCGCGACATCGCGCTGGCAAACAGAGCCCGGCCGCCGCGCTGCACGCTGAAACGCACCACCAGCGACGCGCCGTCGATCCCGTAGGTATCGGCGAAATGCGCTAACGCGATCTCTTCGAGTTCGCGCGCGCGCAGCGAGCGGAAATCGCCACGCAAGATCGCGTGATTGCCCCAGAAATCATCCAGCACAACGGATGCGCTACGCTTCTGCACAAACTCCTGCGGCACCGGCGCGGCATCGGCGGCGGGCGTCGCGAGATGCGTGCCGGCAAGCGCCCGGCGCAGCGTATCGAGTGCGCCTGGTTCAGTACAGCACCGCTCCTCGGGAATCGCAACGCTGGCAGGCCCGGCGGCAGATGCCGATTTGCGCAGGCGCAACGGCCAGGGCACGCGCGCACCGACGACAATCTCACGCGTGCCGACTCCGATTGCAACCGGACTATTCAACCATGGTGACACGGTTAATCTCCTCGAGAGTCGTTTCGCCGCGCTTCACGAGCTCGACTGCAGCGGTACGCAGCGACTGCATGCCGTAGCGCATCGCTGCCGCCTTGATCGCCCCAAGCGGTGCACGTTCCGACAGCAGTTGCCGCAACTCGTCGTTCATGCGCAAAGCTTCTGCGATTGCCCGGCGTCCGCGATACCCGCTGCCGCGGCACGCCGCGCAGCCCGTGCCGCGATGAAACAGGTAGCTGCCGGCGGTATCCGGATCGATGCCTGAACGGACCAGCGTGTCCGCGTCGACCGCCTCATCGGTCGTGCAATCCGGACAGCACTGCCGCAAGAGACGCTGGGCAACGACGCCGTTGAGCGCGGACACAAAGCTGTACGGATCGACCTCCATGTTCGTGAAGCGGCCGATCACGTCGAACACGTTGTTCGCGTGCACGGTGGTGAACACCTGGTGACCGGTCAGCGCTGCCTGAACAGCGATTTGCGCGGTTTCCGGATCGCGGATTTCGCCGACCATTATCTTGTCCGGGTCATGCCGCAAAATCGACCGCAGTCCGCGCGCGAACGTCAGCCCCTTCGCTTCGTTGACCGGAATCTGCAGGATGTCGCCCAGTTGATATTCGACCGGATCCTCGATCGTCACGATCTTCTCAAGGCCATTGTTGATCTCGGTCAGAATCGCGTAGAGCGTCGTCGTCTTGCCGCTGCCTGTCGGCCCAGTCACGAGCAACATGCCGTACGGCATCGACGCGATCGAGCGCATGAAGCGTGTATCGGCCTGCTGAAAGCCCAGCGCCTCGAGCGTCAGACCGCCGGAGGCCTGCGAAAGTTGATAGCGGTCGAGGATCCGCAGCACCGCGTCCTCGCCGAACTGGTTCGGCATGATCGACACGCGGAAATCGATGTCGCGTCCCGCGTACTGCGCCTTGAAACGCCCGTCCTGCGGAACGCGGCGCTCGGAAATATCGAGTTCGGAAATCACTTTCACGCGCGACAGGACCTGGTCCGCGACATCGCGGCCTTCGACCCGGCCAACCACAGTCAGCACACCGTCCACGCGGCACTTGATCATCAACCCGTTGGCGCGGCATTCGAGGTGGATGTCGCTGGCCATCATCTTCAGCGCGTCATAGATCGTCGAGTTGAGCAACCTCACCACCGGGCTGTCGTCACTACTGATGCCCTGCAGCGTCAACGCGAGCGAAGACGGATCGACTGCATTCTGGATCGGGTCGTCGAACGCCAGCGAGTCCATCGCCCGCACGTCTTTTTCGCGCACGGCCAGATACGCGCTGATGTCTCCCGCGCTCGCGAGCGCCCAACGGTACGGTACGGTCGGCCGCGAGCGCATGCGGTGTTCGACGCAGCCTCGCGTGCGCGCGTCGAGCGGATCGGCGATGACGAACAGCAGACCCTTGCCACTGCCTGTGCCGCTTGCACCGTTTGTACCGTCTGTACCGTGTGTTCCATCGGCCTCGCGAAAACACACGCACAGGCGGGTCGTCGCTTCGACAAACGACATCACCTCGAAATCGGGTTCGTACTGGTTCAACTCGCGCATGCTGATCGGCTTCATGCGAAATTGCGCAGCCAGTTTGGTGCGCATCTCGTCCGCGCTCAGTGCCGTCTGTGTCATCAACTCTTCCAGCGCACGAATCCCGGAACCATGCAGCTCGCCGAGCGTTCGCAGCGCGTCGCGCAGTTCGACACGCGGTTCGGCATTGACGCTTGCCGGAATCGTGCTGACGGTATCCACGTGCTTTCTCCAGGAAGGTCTATTGAATGCTCGAGGCGATTTCGAAAATCGGCATGTACATCAGCACGACAATTCCGCCGATCACCACACCGATAAAAATCATCATCGCGGGTTCGATCAAACGCGAGATCAGATCGATCGTGCGGGACACCTGCGCCTCCTGAAACGCGGCAATTCTGTCGAGAACGGGCCCAAGGCCGCCGGTCTTCTCCGCCACCGTCAGGAGTCGATAGGAAATCGGGTTGGCGAGTCCGCCCTGCTGAAACGCATCGGAGATCTTCGTGCCGTTGCGCACCTGCTGCAGGGCGTTCGCGAGTGCGGCCTGGTCTGCGCGGCCGACCAGCCCACGCGCAAGATCGAACGCCCGCACGGCGGGAATACCGCCGTCGACCAGCATGGCGGTCGTGCGATAAAACTGCGACTGGCGAAAGATGCGGAAGTGTTGCCCAATGCCCGGCAGGGCAAACATGCGATCGGCGATCCAGCTCCGCACCGCCGGTCTGCGCAGCGCAAAGCCGGCCGCCACCGCCAGCACAGCGAGGCTGGCGCTCAACTCCGCCCCGTGGGCGTGCACCATGCCGCCCCATGCGATCAGCAAGCGCGAGAGCAACGGGAGCTCACGCCCGCTGTGCTCGAGCAAGGTCGCGAACCTCGGCACGACGAAACCCAGCAGGAACAGCACGACCGCCGCGCCCACCAGCAGCAGAACGGATGGATAGATCGCTGCCGACACCACTCGTCCACGCAGTTCGTGCAGCATTGCGCTATTGCGCGAATAGCGGGTCAAGCTATCCGCGAGGCCGCCGGTTTGCTCGCTGGCCTTCACGCAAGCGACAAGCACAGGCGGAAAAATGTGGTTCGCGTGCTCGAGCGCCGCGGAGAGCGACTGCCCCTCTTCCAGCAGCCGCAACAGTTCGCGGTACACCTGCGCAGAAGCCTCGCGGCGCTCATTGCCGCCAAGCGTGCGCAATGCGTCGACGACGCCGACGCCTGCGTCGAGCAAGGCCGCGAGTTCGCGCGCGAACAGTTCGACGTTGAAGCTGGCGCCGGGCAGCGTCACCCAGTTCTTCTGGTAGCGCCGCCGGCCCGCTTCGGCTCGAACCGATACAACGCGAAGGCCGCGGGCGCGAGCGAGCGACGCCGCAGTCGACGAGGAATCGCTATCGATGCGAAGCGTCTGGACCGCACCACTGGTATCGAAGACACGCAGCACGTACTTCACGTCGATTCTCCTTGCAAACAACCCGCTACCGGCCCGGCGTCGCGGCAACCGCGCGGCGCGCCTTTACCACGAAGAAACGGTCGTGTTCTCGCCGACACCGCCGCCTCGTCCATCCTTGCCAAGCGAAAACAGATCGTAGTCGCCGTGTTCACCCGGCGACCGATACTGGTACGGGCGATCCCACGGATCGACCGGCACCGCCTTCGCCAGATACGGCCCGCTCCAATGTGCCGCGTCCTGTGGTTTGGCCACGAGCGCCTGCAGCCCTTCTTCGGTCGTCGGATACGACCCGACATCCAGCCGGTATTGATCGAGTGCCTGCCCTAGCGAGACGATCTGCGCGCGCGCGATCTTCGTATTCGACTTGCCGACCTGTTCGAAATATCGAGGGGCAACGAGACCCGCCAGCAAGCCGATGATGACCATCACCACCAGCAGCTCGAGCAGCGTGAAACCGCGGCTGCATCGCACGCGCCTTTCGGGACGGACGCACTGCCGCGGACACCCGGGCATGCCGGGCTTGATAGAGGACAATTCGTTGTGCACGGCTCCCCCTGTATCGACCCACCGCTTCGGCCTTGCCGAAGCCGTTGAATGCATTCTTGTTCAGGTCGATACGGGCAAGAAGTAGGGAGAGCCGTCCAAAGACATGGGTAAAGACCCTCCAGTTGCACCGCGCTTACACGGAGGGCTTGTGCACGCGTTGTTCGTCCGGCAGCGTCAACACACCCATGTCGATTGCGATGCGCACAAGACCGGTCACGTTCGTGATGCCCAGCTTGCGCATCAGATTTGCGCGATGCTTTTCGATCGTTTTCGGACTCAGCTTCAGGTGCTCGCCGACCTGCCGGTTGGTGTGCCCCTCGACAACCAGCCGCAGCACCGACCGCTCGCGGCCGGTCAGCGTATCCCAGAGGTGCGTTTTTGGCGGGGTGCCTGGCGCGAGATCCGACGAACCGGTGCAGCGACCGCAAACGTCGGGATTCGTGCTGCGCTTGCCCTGCATGACCAGCCGCATCTCACCGACCAGCTCTTCGAATGACGCGTCCTTGATCACATATCCGTCGGCACCCGCGGCAAACGACTCTCGCACGTGTTCTTCGCTGCGGTGAACGGTGAGGACAATGATGCGAATCTGCGGGGCGCGGCGCTTGATTGCGGCGATCGCCTCGAAACCGCTGCCGCCCGGCATGGACAGATCCATCAGGATCAGATCGGGCGTCGTCGCGATCGCAAGCCGGTATGCCTCGAGTCCGTCGCCCGCCTCGCCGACGATGCGGTAGTCGCATAGTTCGGACACCATGCGACAAAGACCGCTGCGCAAAAGATGCTGATCCTCCGCAATCAGCACACGATGCTGTTTTGCCAATTTCGTCGCTCCTGATTGCACCGTGCGCCGCTAGTTGGACGCAACGGCATCATGGTAGGCGCTCAGCAGTTCCGTCGGCGTCGCGAAGCCGTCAATACGCAGCCACGACTTTCCAGGCGCCGCCCGCACGAATACAACCGGCGTGTGATTCATCTTGTCGCCCCGATAGACGTTGAAGGCGCGTTGCGTCGCAATGCTAGCCTCGACGGTGCCGGTGTAGTGCCGCCACTCCGGGCCGGCGTCGAATCGGACTGCGTACGCTCTGAGGCGTGCCGGCGTGTCCTGCTCTGGATCGATCGAGATCGACACGATGTGCACCTTGTCGCGATCGCTGCCCAACTCGCTTTGCAACTTCTCGAGCGTCTGGCTGACCATTGGGCAAATAGTGGTGCACGTGGTGTAGATGAAAGTCAGGATCACTGGCCGGCCGTCATTCAGTTCATCGATCAACGAAACCTTCTTGCCGTCGTCCCTGACCAGCTTCACCGGCGGCAGCGTGTAGTCGACGGTGGAGCGCATCGTCCCCGACATCATGTGATGATGCATATGCGCGTCGGCGCCATCGGCGGCGTCCGCGGCAGATGCGCACCATGCCGCGGGACCTGCCAGTCCGGCGCCGGCCAGCAGGACCACGCCGATCAGGACTACGTTGGTCGTTTTCATCGCTGTCTCCAGAAGTGACAAGCAAGGTTCAGTCGCGCGAGGCGCAGGTCACGTCGACTGCCCACCCGCTTCGCGACTGCACTGACGGAGCGTTCCGGCACTACGACGGAAACGGGCCCGGACCCAACCAGCGTTCCTCGGCGATCGATATCCTGAGTACGGCGTCGATACCAGCGTGAGCGCATGAAAGGCGCGCCGCCGTGCATGTTCAGTCTCATGAATTTGCGTGCGGGCGTCATTGGATAAGAGCCCCCAAAGCACGGTAGGGCATGTCCGACTGCGGGAAAACCCGCCGCGTTCAGCCGGGGGTTCCCACATCGCCACTCAGTACATGCCCGGTTGCGGTGAACCTCAGTCGAGGCTTACAATCAGCTATAGGCTTAAGGTATCCTTAAGAAAACGCATCAGGAGCTCCAATGGATGCAAACGAGCCCGCGGGATTGCAGGTGAAGCTGGCCGACCTGATCGAGGCTATGCGCAAGCTTTGCATTGCGGCCCGGCCCCACGAACCCGGTACCGGCAGCGTCACTGATGCGCGCGGTGCGGCACTTGCCGTTCTCACGCCAGATGGAATGTTCCTGTCGGCGAGCCGTACCGCGGCGGCCCTCCTCGGCTACTCGACTGCCGAGCTGGTCGGCAAGCAACTCCTCGACATGGCGCCGGACAATTTTCACGCGTCGCTCGCGAGCGAATTGTCTGTCAGCACGCATCGCGAATTTCACTCCTTTGCTGCGGTAATCAGCGGCCGCACTGGCCACCCGACCCGGCTCACGTTGTACCAGCAGTCGGTCCCCAGCAACCAGACCGGGCGCCGCGCGTTGCTGACGCTCTTTGAGGAACCGCTGATTTCCGGGCCCGAACTTGCGGATGCCACACGTTTGCTCGATCCGAGCGCGCGAGACCGTCTGACGTACCTGACGATGGGTCAACAGAAAGAACGTCAACGCCTTGCAGCGGAACTGCACGATGGCCTCGGGCAAGCATTGACACTCGTCAAGCTGATGGCTGAGGACGCGCTGATGCGGATACGCCGCGGACAGGTCGACGACGCGGCCCAGTTGCTGGATGCAACCGTGCTCAGAATTCGCGAGACGATCGGCGACGTGAGGCAGATATGCGGCGAACTGCGCCCGCTGATGCTCGATCAGCTCGGCCTGCCCGCCGCGTTGAGTTCGCTATGCCGGCGTATCGAGCGCGGCGCCGAAAACGTCTCAATTGTGTTCAACTGCGACGTCGGCGACGAGGACGTGCCGGAGCATCTGAAGGCCGACATATTCAGGCTCGCTCAGGAAGCGCTGAACAACACCATCAAACATGCCGCAGCCACGGAAGTCACGCTCGGGTTCCGGCGTATTGCGGGCGGCCTGCTGATGACGATTCAGGACAACGGCATCGGCTACGAAAACCGTCCTCTGTCGACAGAAGACGCCTGCACAACCGGGCTTGGCCTCATCGGCATGCAACACCGGGTGGAGTCGCACGGCGGCACGTTTTCAATCCAGTCGTTCGGTACCAGCGGAACGCTGGTCTCGGCGGCATGGACCGCCTAGTGCAATTTCCGTTGGCGCTCAGCGCGCCCCGCCCAGCCCGTACTTGGGCAACCCCATGTCTTCAGGCGATTCCGGTGGTAGATCCGGGGCGGCCGGCAAGCCGACAGGCGTGTCGTCAACGTTCGGCTCAGAGCACTTCTCGGCCAGAGAAGTCAGCAAGCCCATGCTGATGGCGACGAGAACCAGTTCCGTCAGGTTGGCGATATTGAGCTTGTGCATCATGCTGGCGCGGTACTTCTCGATCGTCTTCGGGCTGAGATTCAGGTACTGCCCTACTTGCCGGTTGGTACGCCCTTCGGCAATCAGTTTCAGCACACTGCGCTCCCGCGCCGTCAGGACGTCCCACGCCTTCTTTGGCGCGTGCGCTTCGTGCCCTGTGACGAACGAGTCGACCATATACCCGTACACATCGGCGCTCAGATGTTTCTTCCCCTGCATGACCATACGCATGGCGACCAGCAGCTCATCGAACGAGACGTCTTTCAGCACGTAACCCTCGACGCCGGCGCGCAGCGCTTCACGCACATACTCTTCGCTCTGGTGAACCGTGAGCACCACGATTCGCACGTGCGGCGAGCGGCGTTTGATCGCCGCACTGGCATCGATGCCGTTCATGCCTCGCATCGACAGATCCATCAGCATCAGATCGGGATTCAGCGTCATCGCCATTTGACAGGCTTCCTTGCCGTCCCTCGCTTCACCGACGACCTGATAGTCCCCTTGCGCCGAAAGCATCGAGCGCAGACCGTTGCGCAGCAGATCGTGGTCTTCGACGATTACGACACGGTAGTTGGTATTCATTTTTTCCCCCGGCAGCCATGAACCGGTCGTGACAACGTGGTACAGCCACTAGACAGTGCCCACCGCATGTCTCGTCTTTCCCTTGCAACTCATACTTTCGAATTCCTAATCTTCTGTTTCATTTGCGAGGCAGCCATGCTGCACGCCTCTCCGCGCTGCAAGGTTCGCGCCATGTCTCCGCAAGCCAGCATTGATCAGCATGCGCAATTCATACGACGTTTGAAACGATCGCAGTTAGCCAGGGTTATGTTTCAAATTTGAACGGATTTTCCGGGGACTGGAGATTGGTAGCAATACTGATAGAGAAAATATTGCACATTGAATCGACCGTTCAAGCAGAGCTTGCCAACCATCGATCCGAATCAGAAATATTCCGCCCCGACGACTATCCCAGGTCAAAACGCATCCGATAGCCGGCGTTTACCGCTCATTACGGATGTAACGATTCTGCACAGCCCGCCGATGCGCCTGTCGTGTGTCTCAAAGTGTAGGGAGGTGCCCCATTGCAGATGTGCTTTTCCCCACACCACAATTGAGATGCGGGAGAACACGACCATGCACCATAGCCCTTCATCCGGACCGGTAAACGCGATCCTCATCGCATGCGCGGTGCTTGGCGTGGCGTCATCGGGTGTGGCGCGCGCAGAGATTTTTGGAGCGGTGGAGAGTAACGGTGCGATCGTCCTGACCAACGAACCCGGCAAGGCCGGACTGGCCGTCATCGTTGCCGGCGATCCGCCTCCGGAACGCGATGCGAAGCGTGCACAGGCCCCGTCATCCGAAAGCGGCGACGCGTCGCGCTTCGCGGATGTGATCGACGAAGCAAGCCGCACCTTTCGCGTTCAGCCCGAACTGCTGCGCGCAGTGATCGACGTCGAATCCCGATTCAACCCGAAAGCGGTTTCAGACAAAGGTGCGCTCGGCCTGATGCAAGTCATGCCGGAGACCGCACGTCGTTTTGCCGGTGGAGACATGCTCAATCCGCGCGACAACGTGCTGACCGGGGCACGGTATCTGCGCTTCCTACTCGATCTTTTCAAGGACGATGTCGAACTCACCGTGGCCGCGTATAACGCTGGGGAAAATGCCGTGATCAGGGCCGGCTATCGAGTACCCTCTCTGCCGGAAACGCGCCTTTACGTGCCACGGGTTTTGGCGCGCTATCGGCGCATGCTCGCAGCCGGCTAAGGCTGCGGACTCCCGCGGCAAGCCGGCACTCGTGCCAACGACATCTGGACGTGACCGGCCGCCGGCCTGGTCGTACTGTTGCCGAATGCGGGAACGGACTACGGAAATGCGGGAATGGTCGGCTCCGTTCCCCGGATCTCGGCCTCCGCGTGATGAAGCTTGATCATCTCTTCAATTTCCTCGACGCGATCCTTCGGAACGTCGATCATCATCAGCAGTTCACCCTGCTCGATCGCCTCTTCGAAGCGTTTCAGCCGCGTATTCGGTACATCGACACCGATCATCGTCGCGGTCCACGCGCCAAACCCGGCGCCCGCAAGCGTAAGCGCAACGACAACGCCGCCCGCAATGGTCAGGCCCGCGGGCGGATAAGCCAGCGCAACCAGGCCCGTCAACATTCCGGTCGCGCAACCCGCCGCCGTCCCTCGCGTCAGCGCGTGCAGCAAGTCGCTGCTCTGTGCAAGCGTGGCGGCCGGCAAATCGTCGAGCCGTACATTATGGTTGGCAATCACATGGATGTGCCGCCAGTCGACTCGCCTCAACAGAAGCTCGTCGACAATCGTCCGCGCACATTGCGTGCTCGGCAGCAAAAAGTATATGCGTCTCATGGCCGCCTCTCTGACCGTAGATCGGGATCCATCCAGATCCCGCCTCTATATTCTCGTGCGCAGCGGCGGCGGGATAAAGTAGGAATACCCGCAGAAAGGAATGGGTAGAGACCCGCAGGGGGTATCGTTCGTCGAACCATGCTCCGCCATGCCGGAGCCTCGGGCGAAGAGCGCGAGCGCTCCGACATTCCCTTTAAAGTCGACCGTAGCTATGCAGCCCCGACAGGAACATATTGACGCCGAGGAACGCGAAGGTCGTCACCAGCAGGCCGGTCACCGCCCACCATGCCGCCACCGCGCCGCGCAGGCCCTTCATCAGGCGCATATGCAGCCAGGCCGCGTAGTTCAGCCACACGATCAGCGCCCACGTTTCCTTCGGGTCCCAGCTCCAGTAACCGCCCCACGCTTGTGCGGCCCACAGCGCGCCGAGAATCGTTGCGATCGTGAAGAACGCGAAGCCGACGGCGATCGACTTGTACATCAGGTCGTCGAGCACATCGAGCGGCGGCAGGCGGTCTGCCAGCACGCCGCGCGCCTTTCCCAGATACGCGAGCGCGACCATTGCCGACAGCGCAAAACTGCCGTAGCCGATGAAGTTGGCCGGCACGTGGATCTTCATCCACCAGCTCTGCAGCGCCGGCACGAGCGGCTGGATCTGCTGGGCGTCGCGCGCTACCGAGTACCACATCAGGAAGCCAACTGCCGCGCTGATAACCAGCAGCACAAATGCACCGAGCGCACGCGTGTCGTAGTACTGCTCGTAATACAGATAGAACAGCGCCGTAATCAGGCTGAACAGCACGAACACTTCATACAGGTTCGAGATGGGGATATGACCGACGTCAGCGCCGATCAGGTACGACTCGTACCAGCGCACCATCAGACCGACAAAGCCCATCACCACCGCCGCCCACGTCATTGTCGAACCGATCGCAGCGCCGCTCGGCGAACGCGACAGCAGGCCGATCCAGTAGAAGACGGTGGCGAAGACGAACAGCGCGCTCATCCACAGAATCGCAGACTGGCTCGACAGGAAGTATTTGAGGAAGAACGCGTTATCCGCGCGCGTCAGATCGCCGTGATAGATCTGGATCGCCAGCAGCGACAGCGCGGCGATGCCCATCATCAGCGGACGCACCGGCTTCCAGCGCCAGCCCAGCACGACGAACACCGGTACTGCGCAGCACAGCACCAGTTTGTCGTAGCCGTTCATGAACGGGTGATAGCGCGACAGCGCGAACCCCGCGCCCGCAACCATCACGACGGCGAACAGCCAGTCGACAATGCCGAGGCGTTTCAGGAAGGGACGCTCGTCGAGCGAAGTCACCGTTGGACCCGCGGTCATCGAGACATCCCACTTGAGCACAGGCGCCGGGTTCCGCGCACGGGCATCAGGGGACCATCGTGTCAGGTTCATGGTCCTCTCCGTTGTGCGGATCGCATCGACAGGACGCCGTCCGCATGCAATCGACCGACTTCCAGGCTCGCATTGAGCATCGCATCGTTCGACGTCTGCATCCCAGGGCGCGGTCCTTTAGTGCCGCTTCCCCGTCCCACGCATCCGCCACCGGAGGTGACCGGGAGAACCCTTGCTGCGATGAGCGCCCGCTTGCCGATTCGCTCCGTGAGTTTGCATTGCAGATTGAAAAAAAAGCGCCCGCCAGGGGGAGACGGAGCGCAAACTGTTCGCCACTTCGCGACTGATGCCCCCAAGCGGGGCAATCTCAGCAACGACGCAGACGTTCTTGCAGGCACCGTTGTCGCGCAACGGTTCATCCGCGCAGCACAGACCAGCTGGGCGGCCTGGAATCTGAATCGCCAGGCCCGCGGGCGTGGCGACAGGCAAGGCAGCGTGCTCATTGATCGACCGGCGGGCTGGCCGCTGCCTCGGTCTCTGGCGGAAACGCTTCCACGAAGGCCGCCACGGCGCGCATATCCTGCTCCGACATATTGCCGCAGACCGCCTTCATGACCTCTCCGCGCGGTCGCTGATCGACGTCGTGCTGGAAAACCAATAGCTGCTTGATGATGTAGTCCGCGTGTTGACCGGCGAGCCGCGGAAACTGATTCATTCCCTCGCCACGCTGGCCGTGACACGAAACGCATGCCGCAACGCCCTTGTCCGGCAACCCGGACACATAAATCGCTTTCCCTTCGCGAATCAGCGATTGATCGCCGGGTTCACCCATAACCGGTTGCTGACTGGAAAAAAACGCGGCAAGTTCGTCGATTTGCGCCTCGCTCAGGTGCGTAAAGCCCCACATAAAGCGCCTGGCGTTCGGGTCTGATCGGGCGTGCGACTTGAAGTCCGTCAATTGAGCAACAAGGTATTCCCGTGGTTGCCCCGCCAGTTTGGGAAAGGTGGGCGACACCGAAACGCCTTTCGCACCGTGACAGTTCGAGCAAACTTGCAGAGCGATTGTCTTTCCGGGGACAGCCGGATTGTCGATCGCCCGGGTCCGTTCCAGATCGTTACAGGCCGACCCGGCGAGCAACATCCCGAGGGAAATGAATTGCGCGACTTTGTTCATGTCGAGAACCTCCAGACCACACCCTTTACCGCCTTTAACCGGCTTCGCTCCACGGCCAGGCGCAGCCCGAAATAAACGTCACCAATACGCTGCCCATAGATAGACAAACAGCGTGTCGTTGTCTCTTGCGTTGCGCCCGTTGCCGTCGTAGTTGGTCGTCGCGCCCAGGTATTTGGTGAAATGGGTGTACTGCACGCCAACGCGAACGTTTTGCACAGGAATCCAGAATAACTCCGGCATCCAGCCTTGCGTGTTAGGAGTGAAATTCGCGCTGCTGGCGTAAGCCGCACTATCGGCGCTACCCGTCGTATTGAAGAACGAAAGACTGATACCGTACCTGGACTGATAGACGTACGAAGCCTTGAGTCGCAGCGTATTCAGATTGGCCGACGTGTTATCGGCAAGAACCAGATTATTCGGATCGTGAATATTCTCCCGAACATAGCGCGCCTGTGCGGTAATCGTATGCGGCTCCAGCAGGTACTCGTACTGCGCGTCCACGCCGTAATCGCGATAGCGCGTCAGGCCTTGCCCGAATACGGGGAAAGCGTTTATATCGTTGGGATAGACGTTAACATTCAGGCCGAACGCGCCGAGCATGACGCTATGCGGCCCCCAGTCGCGAGTCAGGGCAATGCGCGCGTAGGGGTTGTAGCCTTGCAGATAGATCTGCGGGTGGGCCGTGTCGCCGGGCTTGTTGCCATGACTCAGGAATGACCAGATGCCGTCGGCCGTGCTATACGCGGTCAGTTCGGCATAGACCGTCTTGTTCCAGTACAGGTAGCCACCCAGGCCTACGACCTGCTGGGCCAATGCGCCCTCTATGATGGGCAGGTTGTGGATGCGTGCAACCGGGCTGATCGTGGAGGAAATGTAGGGATAGCTCCATGCCGGCGCGCTGTTCCAGACGTCCTGCACGGTCGGGTTGTTATGGAGTGTCATGCCGAGAATGAGGTCGTTGGCATCTCCCATGATCCTGTCCACGAAACGGAAGTCGGTGTTGTCCGAGGTCCAATGCCCCTGCCATTTGCCGTTGCCGTCCTGGTGGTCGTAGTTCGAGTACGTAAACTGGGTAAACGCGCCGATCTTGTCGGTTATTTTCCCTGCGAGGAAAATACTGGCCGCATCGAAAATCGGCAGGCCATCTTTGGGATTGATAGGCATCCCGTTGGAGTCGAGGTTGTACCTTGTCTTGCTCAAATCGGCCGATGCCATCGCGGCGAGCGGAATCGTGCGCTCACCGAGGGTATAGCCGTTTAACTTGAACATGCGTCCATACGGCGTGAGTTCGGGAAACTGGCCGCCGGCATGGCACGCCACGCAGCTTTGTCCCGTCTGACGGGCGAATATCGGCAGAGCGTGTGCGGCAGACGCATGGAACAGACAAAGCGCCACGACGAGCGTCGTCCAACCACAGTAAAGCATCCTATAAAATGCAGGAATACTGATAATAGTCCTTGCCATGGCTATATCTCCCTGCGCCGTGCTTCACACATTGACCCACTGCGGCAAAAATCAACGACTGCGTTGCTGTGTCGCGCCTGACGGTAACAAGCGAAACGAGAACAAGGTCTTGTGATTGCGGTGACCCTTGCCGATCAGGCATTTGTGCGTTTCGCCACGTTTCCATTGTGCAAACTGGCGACGGGAAACGACATGGGTCAAGGTCCTATTCTTGCGGTAGGGGAGACGCTCGACACCGCGGGCGATAACGTCTCGTGAGTTTTGGCACGCTGCTGCGCGCCTCGTTTCACGTCACCGTCGCGTCATCGTCACGGCACCATCCAGTCCCCATCGGCAACGAGCCTGACTCGATCCGGCTCGGCAAAGCGGACGATATAACCACCTTTGGAGGCGAAGCGCTGCCCCGGCGCCAGTGTCAGGCGCGGGTAGTAACCAGTCAGGATGCGCCGTTCAAGCATGTCCTGAATGCGCTCTATCAGGTAATCCCGCTCGAACGCATCGACCATATGGCTGAGCGTCTCCGCCAGCAGGCCGCACGCGAGATAGGTGTCAGCCTGGACCTGCGGCGCGACCATCGGAATCTTGCGGATCGAGAACCAGCCGAACGCATAGTCGACACGGACACGCCGTCCGTCCGGCAAGTCGAATGGATACGCGAGGCGCGTGACGCCGCGCCAGCCCGGCGACAACGGTATGCTGTCGAGCCCGCCCAGCAACCCCGACGCGAACACCGTGTCCGACGGCGGTGACAAGCGCCCGAGCGCCGCGATGTCGGGCGGACGCAGCCAGAGCACCAGCACGTCCCCGCGCGCAATTCCGTGCAGGGATTGCGCGACGCTGGCGTCTCGCGCAAGCGCACGGCTCGACACCGCGATGCCATGGCCCTTCAACGCGGCGGCAAGCGCCTCTGCGCCCCGCTCGCCGTTGTCGCCCGTGCGATAGACCTGCCAGACCGTTCTCTTCGTTTGCATGGGCCTGGCACTGGCTTCATCGAGAATCCGCCTGGCGAGCAGCGCCGCCTCGAGCAGTATGCCCTTCGAGAAATACACCGAATAGAAATCCTGATCGGTTTCGACCGGCACTTCCACGTTGGGAAAGAGACACGGCACGGCCTCCTGCTCGCAGAACTCGTGGACCGGCGCCCAGTTCTTGCCACCGAGTCCGGACAGCACCGCAAACACCGGCTGCTCCACCAGAAGTCGCTTCAACTGTTCATGCCACGTCGACGGCGGGCCGCTCAGCTCCCACACATGCAGTTCCCAGCGGCGATTGACCATGAACATCATCTTGCGCGATGAGCGCAGCGGCGGCGTTGCGCCGAGCGGAAAGATGTTCTTGTCATCAAAGTACTGTTTGAGCACATCGAGCATGCCGCGCCGTTTCACCGGGTCTGCATCGGGTGTAATGATCGTCGCGAAGTGCAGCACCGTATCCGTCACACCTGGTGACCTGCGTCGATCGAGGCGTTTCAGATAGCCGAGCAGCGCCGCCATGTCGATGTCGTTCAGCGCGTACTGCGGCATCAGATTGCTGAGCGGTTTGCCCTCCGAATCGAGCCCCTCGCGGATCGCTCTTGCGATCGTCTCATCGGTATAGGGTTCGCGATCGGTGCGCATGCTGGGAACATACGGCAGGTCGAATTCTTCGGGACTCTCTACGCGAGGATGCACCAGATACCGGTCGGTGATCGGCGGGATGCTGCTATTCCCTTCCCTTGAGCCAAGGCCGCTGCGCCGATGGCAATTCATGCAGGCCGCCGCGGCGCCTCGCAGGTTCACGCCACCGTCGTGCGTCGCCTCGAGCGGTTCGCCCGAACCCAGCACGCCATTCTGGAAGATCGCTTCCCCCGTGGTCGCGGCCGTCACCGGCGGCGTCGACGAAGCAGCGTGCGCCCTGCCCAGCGGGACCATCAACGCGGCGAGCAATACACATTGGACGAGCGCGAGCGCCGCGAGCGCTCGTCCCCGCGCGACGGCTCCGCGGCTGACCCGGGCGCAGTCCATGATGGCTAAGGGCCTGGCCGGCTCAAGGCGGGCGGCGCCGGCGGCGACACCTCGGCATTCACCGACACTGAATTTCGCCGGATCTGCGAGGCCGGCCTCGTGAACATCGCTTCATCAAGCGGCGGATTGAGCGACACCTTCTCGATCGTCAGCTTGTCGCTCTTGCCGGCGGCCGCCACGCCGCTTTCGATCACGAACGGTATCTGCAAACCGTCGACGCTCCGGTAGTCGCCGTACTTCACCTGCACGGTGACCGGCCCGCGAGGCCCCCGCGCTTCCCGGTCGTATTGGACGTCGAGAAAGCTCTGCGCGTCGACCCACACATGACGGCTCACGCCGGAAGGCAACCTCACGCCGAGGCGATAAGCATCATGTCCGTCGACCTTGTCGATTCCGTCGAGCGTGACGTCGATACCCTTCGCATGATGGTCGATCAGCAATCCGTCGATGACCTGTTCGTCATGCGCGGACCTCAGCTCGTCCATGGTGTACGGCCGCGCTTCCCCACTGCCCGTGGCGTTCGGGCTCACCTTCCAGCCCTGTTTGCCGTCGAATACCCGGACCGCCCGGCGGTTGAGTACGGTGATCTCGAAGCGCGTCTTGTTCGGACGTTTCAGCGCGAGGGCAAACGGCAATTGCTCTGCGGATGCATTCGCACTATCCACGTGCCCGACCCAGACCATCGTCTCGACCTTGCGCCATGCGTCGAGGCCGCCTCTCGCGGCAACGTTCTTCTCGACGATCTGGTCCGCACTCAGATCCTGCCCCTCCGGTATCTGTTCGCTCGCGTACACCGCCGCCGTCAGGCAGCCGATGAGCATCCACAATGCGATTCGTGTCATGGCAGCGGTCCTCGCACGGATATTGGCTAGTGGCTGGTGGCTGGTGCCTGCTGGTTCGGCACTTTGACCACGGCCAGTTGAGGTTTTGCGAACAGCGTGTCGTCCGTCGGCGGATTCACCGTGACATGGTCGATCGTCAGCTTGTGCGACGGCTTGACCCCGCTGACGACGGTCTCCAGCGTGTGCGGCATGACGAGCCCGTTTTCTTTCTTGTAATCGCGATAGAAGATCGCGACGTCGTGCATCCGCCCATCGAGCTTGCGTGGTTCGCCGTCGATCTTCAGTTCGAGAAAACTGCTTGCGTCGATCCAGATACGGCGCGACGTATTGTCTTTCTCCGTCAGCTTCAGGACGTACGCGCGATGCCCTTCCACGGATTCCATACCCAGAGCATCCACCCGTGAGCCCTTGCTCGCATAGTCGATCAGCGGCCCTTCCAAGTCAGCCGACGCCGCAGCCGATCTGGCTTCTGCAGGAGTATACGGTTCGACTTCGTTGCGTCCAAGGAAGGGCCGGACCTTCCAGCCCTGCGCGCCGTCGTAGACCTGAAACGCCGTCTGCTCATTGAAGCGAACCTCGAAGCGGCTCTTGTTCGGCCGCTTCATCATCATCGTGAACGGCAGCCTGGTGTTCTTTGTGCCGCCGGCTTCGATCTGCCCCGACATCGTCATCGTATTGACCGCGTGCCACGCCTGAAGCCCGCCGCGCGCCGAGACGTTCCGCTCGACGATCTGCGCCGCGCCCAGATGGCTCGCCGCCGCGGCTTGCGCCGTTCCTGCAGCCGAGGCTGCGTATGCGACCGGGCCGGATGCCAGAACACCGGCCACCGAGGCCGCCGAAATCGCTTTCAAAAGAAATCCAGACATGAGTCACCTCCCCCATTTGTGTTGCAAATCGCCGTCACGCGATCATTCGACAATCAGTCCGTCGACATGAAGCGAACCGATGAATACGTCGACACGCTCGCCGGCCTTGATCGGACCGCCCTTGTTGGAAAACACCATCCAGTATTCCTGCCCGGCCTGCAGAGGACCGGTCTGGCGCAACGGCCCGACCTTGTCCATCACCGGAATCTCGAGCAGCGCGTGACTCGTGTGCCCGTACAGATAGGCGGTCGCGGTCTTCTCGCCAAGCAGGTGCGCCGCCACCGGATCCGTCACACGATAGCTGAAGCGAATCAGATTGCCCGATGCCGTGCTGCGCACGCTCAGGTTGTCGATGCCCTTCATCAACCCGTAGTAGTTCTTCGCGTGCTGCGACACGCTCACCGGCAAATACGGCGAGTGCCTGGGCGTGAGCGCCCCCGGCGTGCTCTGCTGGGCCGCGACCCCTTGCACCAGGGTCGCGGCCAGGCACACGCTGCTCGTGAGCAGCACCGCCGGCTTTGTCGAGGGGAACCGAAGTTTCATGACAGCCCCCTCACCGTACGACCGCAGGCTGCGCCTGCGCCGGGATCAGCGCCGGCGGCGGCGTCACGACGGGCAGCTTCGGCGCCACTGCCTGGAACAGGCCGAACAGACCGCCTGCCGACGGGCTGCCCAATGCGAGCGGATCGATCGGCGGCGGGGTGCCGCCCAGCAAGCCCGGCTGCACGACCTCGACCGCGCCGATGTCGTATCCGGCACCCTGCGGCCGCGCTGTGCCGAAGATGTCATGATTCGGCGCACCGGCTGACGTGCCGTGATTGACTGCCGGCGAAGCAGCCGTGATCGAGTAGTTGCCCAGCACCACGTTGTAGCCAGTCATGCCCGACGTGAGCGCTTCGTTGAACAGCGACAGCGGACCGTACGTCATGTTGATCCAGTTGTTGCCTTCATCCGGCGTTGCCGACGGCAGCAGGCTGAACAGCGGGTTCGGAAGCACCGTATCCGAGATGCCCGGGGGCACCGCGATGCCGATTCCACCCGCTTCCGGCGGCACACGCGCACCGTTGCAGTACTGGTGCACCACCCCCGGATTCATACCGCTGTTGTTCGCCCCCGGGTAGTCGCCGGCATCGGTCAGGATCGAGTACTTCGGGCTCATCGTCAAAGCTGGCTGACGGTTGCTGGCCGAGGTGTCGCCGAACGCGCCGATGTCCCAATAGACCGCGGTCGGATCGCAATAGCCCGTCGTCTTGCCTGCCTGATTCAGAGTCGGATTCAATGTGACCGCGTTCTGCAGGCCCGCGATGTTCGGATCCTTTCCTCCCACAGTGATATGGAACGTGCGGTTCTGCCAGAACACGTCATTGGTCAGCACCGGGTTCGAGAACTTCGTGCAGTTGGGCAACCCGGCCGGACACGCCACATTCGGATTGGTGAACGCGACGATGAAGTTCGCCGTATGAGCCGCGGTCTCCAGTCCAGCCGGCTCGAACACCGACGTCGTGATCGGCGGGCACGTCGTTTCCGCCCCCACCGTCGTGCAGTTCGGCGGCCCGACGTTGGCCTGGGTGGCCGCCGACGTGTTGAACAGCACGCCCGCGGATGCCGTCGAGTCGTTGGAGACAACCGTGTTGTTGATGAATTTCACGGCCACCGCATCCTGCATCGACACACCGCCTCCCGCCCAACCCGCTACGTTGTTCGCGATGATGTTGTTGGTCACCAGAACCCCGTACCACGCGTGCGGATTGCTGGGGCTGCGCTGCACCTCGGTGCCGTTGACGTTCTGCAGCCGCAGGCCGCCGCCCTTGCCGCTTTCCGCCGTGTTGCCGACAATCAGATTGCCGTCGATCGTGAGGCCCGGGCCGACGCCATCCGAAAGCTCAGGCGCGCAATCGACATCCACCGTCGAGTTCTCGCAGAACGTGCCGTCAGGCGGTACGCCCTGGGCGATGATGCCGCCACCGTACGTCGGCAGCGTCGGGTTGTTGCTCTGGTTGAACAACACCCAGTTGTGCGAGATGTCGCCGTTATAGCTGAACCCGAAGTGCGCGACCCCGCCGCCGTCGCCGGCACTGATGTTGCCGCAGACCCAGTTGTAGTTGAAGTGATAGTAGTCGGCACCGGTGCAGAAGGTCACGCCGCCCGCCGACGAAGGCGTATTCGAGTTGATTTCGTCGCCATACGAAGCATTCGACGTCACTGCGTTGTTGTGAACGTTCACATGCTGGTTGAGCAGGAACGGCAACTCCGTCACGCCGTCCGCGGCGATAGTCGCTTCGGCGGTTTCGACCTGGCCTACCGTGATGCCGCCTGTCAGCGTCCCTGCGTTGGCGAAGACGCGGTTGTTCGAGACCTCCGTGTAATGGTTCCAGCCGTGCAGATAGATCCCGCCGCCGCCTTGCGAGCTGTTGGTGAAGGTCATGCCGTCGATACGCGACGGATTGCACAGGAAGTTGCTCGGGTAGTTCACGCAATCCGGCGGGTTCGGCTGCAGCAGGGTCGGCCCCGTGAGCGGCGTGCAAATGCCGTTCGCGGTGCAGTTCGGGTCGGCTTGCGGCACGCCGTTCACCGTCACGTCCTTCACGCCCTTGGCGAGCACCGTAATGGCCGCGCCTTCATACGCGCCCATCAGCGACGGCTCGATCAGCAGTTCAGCGAGGTTGCCGTTGAGGTTGAAATCCCATCCGGAGGCGGGTTCGAACGGTATCGTATCCACCTTGCGCTGCATCGCGGCCGGACAGGAATACGTGCCGGTCGGATCGTACGGATTGCTAGCCGAAAGCACGCCGCCGTTCAATGCGTCGCCGAACAGACAGCCCACCTGCCTGCGCCACGGGTCGAGCTTGCCCGATGGGTGGGGGTTCGCGTTGACGGTCACCGCCGTTGCACCGACACCTTGCAGCCGGACCGGTTTCCACATCAGCAGCATTTCGTTATAGACGCCCGGACCGACGACGATCATGTCGCCCGGAGTCGCGGTGTCGATCGCGGTCTGGATCGCGTTGCTCGTGGCGTTCTCGCCGCTCACATAGGTTGGCGTCTTGCCGCCGACCGTGACCGTGACCGTGTCGATCGAGCGTTTGCCGTTGGCCGCCGTGATGACGAGCTCACCGCAGAACGCGGGATTCGACACGCCGCGCTGCTGGATCGTGCAGCTCGACTGCGTGGCGAGCTGGACCGGCACCTGGACCTTGATCTGCGTATCGCTCCATGACTGCACGATGGCAGGCGCGCCGCCGATCGTGACGTTCTTGCACGGGACGGGGAGGCCCAGCACGTTGCATGCCGAAGGTTCGCTGCCAAAGCCATAGTGGCGCGTGAGGAACTTCTGGTTGAACGGCGCCGTGGTCGCAGCCGGACCCGTGTAGGCATGGTTCGGCACCTGCTGGTCGCCCTGAGCGTTGATGGTCAGCGTGTGGCCGAACGTGCTCACCCACGGTCCCGCGCCGCCGCCGATCGCATCGCCCGTTACGCTGGAGATCGCCGGCGTGGCATCCGGGTACGCGCAGTCCGGCTGGTTGTAGCCCTCCGCGAAGGCCGAGACCGGCACCACTGGCGTATCCATGTACTGGGTCTGTCCAGGCATGAACGGAATCTCGTAACAGAACTGGCTGTACGCCGGGTTGAAGAGCGGGTCGGTAATCATCTGGCCGTACGTCTTCGAGGTCGAATTCGTATCCAGCACCGGCCCTGGATCGTTCATGCAGGCGACCATCATCGTCGGTGCATAGCCGGTCGGGTTCGGCGGGTTGACCTGCCAGGTCGAATAGTTCAAGCCGTTGAAGATGCCCCACTGATCGGAGTACGTGCGAGCGACTTCGTTGCCGGAAAAATCCTTCATCGAGACCGGCACGTTCGGTACAGCGAACTTTTCACCGAATTGCGGCGAATACGGATCGAACTCCGATGAGAAGTCGTCCAGCATGAAGCCGGTGTAGTGCGCGGCCACGTGCGTCGAACTGAAGATCCAGAACTTCGCCAACGCCGTCATCTGGGGCGATACCGTCACTTCCTTGCGGTCGCACAGGTGCCGCGAGGCGCCCGCGAACGGGGCCACTTCCTGCACTTCCGGGAAAATGCTCATGTAGTCAGGCACGATGCGCAATTCACCGACGCAAGGCCAGAACTCTTCGATGCTGCCCGTGTCGCCCTCGTTCCGCGGATACGTAGTCGAGCCGAGATTCGTGGTCGCATTCTGCGCATTGTTCCGGTTATAGGTGGCGTTCACCGCAGCCTGGTCGGGCAGGATGAAGATGGCGCCGATGCCGGCGAACTGCTGCGTGACTGGCGCAATGTAGTTGTCGCCGATCAGGATGTTCTTGTCTTCCTCCTTCACGAGTTCATAGCCGGGCGGCACGATCACTTCGACCACATACTTGCCGGCAGGCAGCATCTGCGTACCGTCGCCCGAAGGATTCGCCACACAGATCGTGCAGTTCGTCGCGGTCGGCTTGCCGGTCGTCGTATTGCGACCCGTTACGCTGGGGAATCGGTACATCCCGTCGTACGGCGCGGGCTGTAACTGGTTGAACGCGTGCATGCCGTCGTAGCACTTGAACTGCGAATGCGCCGGCAACGCGCGTTTCTGCGCGTCGAGCCACTGGGGCGTGTCTTTCAACGTGAAGAAGAACGGGTCGGTCGTCTCCTGTCCCGGACAGTTCATGTTCGGCACGCCGTCGGAGCGGAAGCCCTGCGCCCAGTCGTCCCAGCTCGCGGTTTTGGTCGTGTCCACCAGCGTCAGGCTGGTGGTGCCGTCGGCAGCGGTGCCCTCCTGATACAGGTTCACCGTGACGTTCGGCACGTCGGGCGTCCACTTCGTGTGGACCAGCAGCGTCGGATCGTCGAACGGCCGCGTCGATGCATAGATGACTTCGCCGCGGATACCGCCGTTTTCATTCGCGCCAAACGGCGTCTTGCCGAACTCGATAAAGGAGCTCTGTCCCGAGAAGCCTTGCCAACCCATCGTGGTGACCCACGGCGGATCGACTCTGCCGGTCGAGGGCGCCGTACCCGAGCGGTCCTTGCAGTCCGCATCGTTGCAGTACACCGCCCCCGGCACCCGCAGGTTGGTCGGCAGGTGCGCCGTCGCGGATTCCAGCGTGTTGGCGTAGTTAGCTGCAATGGTCGAGTTGCCGCCTCCAGGCGTGCCGTCAGGCGGACCACCCGAGTCATAGACCACGTGTACGCCCGTCTGCTTGAAGCGGGTCTCGTCGGTATCGACGACGTACCAGTTAAATAGCGGGAACACTTCGTTGAAGGTCGCGTAGCCGTTGCCGTCGGTAATATTGAAGTTCGAATAGCTGCCGTCGCGGAAGCGGATATTGGTTGGAAGCTGCGGCAGCCCTGGGGAATTCGCCTGCGAGACGCCCGAGCCGGTCGTGTCGATAAAGCTCCTGGTGTAGAGATTGGTTTGCCATTGAAGCACCGACAGATCTCCGACATCCGTGGTTTGGCCGTTCGCCAGTTGAACCGCCGTCGCCAGCCCATCCATGATCTGATCGTTCCATTGATCGAAGATCGTGATTCTGTAGGTGCCCGAAGGCAGGCCGGTGAAGCTGAAGGTCCCGTCGGCATTGCACTTCGTGAAGGCGATATCTTCGCCGTCCGGATCGCCGACACTGACGTAGCACTGCGTAAAACTCAGCGAGGTGCGCGAGCCGGCGCCGTAGAGGTTCTCGTTCGGCGGACGGCTGTAGTGCAGGTTCGTCACCCGGCCCTTGAGCCCGTTGTTGCACGTTATGCCGGCGCAGAAGACCGGCAGCCGGGCATTGATGATCTTCGGATTGGCAAAGCCGATCGAAACGTGGAAGCCTGCCGGCCCGAACTCCTGGAAGTACGCCGGGCCGCCGATCTTGACGAAAGCGTCATGGCCCTTCTCGCCGTCCAGCGTGTTCGTCTGCAGCCATTCCTCGCCCCTGCCGATTCTGTCGGCCGCCGGCGTCGCGACGATGCCGTAGCGGCCGGGCATCAGGTTGGCAATGATGGCCTGGCCGACGAGCGGCGAAATCGTCTTGCCGTCCGACTCGAATTTCGGACAGGTCGGAATCATGCCGACGAGGCCGTCAGTCGACGTCGAAATCGGGCACGCATTGAGTCCCGTGACCGGATCGATCGTCCCTTGCAATGAATTGGACAGCGGCATGTTGAACATGTCGTAACTCATCTGTCCAGTCGCGTCGCCGGTTTGGCCCGCGTCGTCCCAGAGCTTGATTTCGAATCCGCCGAGTCCCGGCTCACGGGCGGAACCGAACGTGTCGGTTCCGCCGCTGACGTCCACTTCTCCGTTAAGCGGGGCGTCGTCCTCGAAGACGAACACGGAAACCTTTGCTGTCGGGAACGGCGATTCAGTCACGAGTACGTTGACGGGGGGCCTCGCGGTCGATCCGCTCGGGACCGGCGGGATCGGCGCGCCGCTCATGGTGTGGCCGCACTTGCCCGTGCCCGGGGCGAAATCCGCGCCGCCGGGACCGGACGGGCAGTCCTTGGCGATATCGAACTGTCTCGTCGGCCCAGTGGGGTTCTTCGGATCGATGGGCACCGGATTGCCCCCGCCATTTCCGAAGGTGTTGCCCGCATCGCCTGGCAGGACTGAAATGTAGTAGTGCTTCGTCGGATCGAGCGCCACCTGGCTGGGGTCGACCGGCACCTGTTGCGCAGAAGTCGTGCGGCACACGCCGTTGCCGACGTCGCACACTGCCGGCAGGTGGGAGCCGCTCACCGGGTCGTACACCGTCTGTCCTGCCTCGCACGCGACCTTGCCGACACAGCCTGCCGCCACCACCGGCATGTAGCTGGTGTGGAAGTTTGCGCCGAGACTCGGAACCGGCAGCGGCGGGCACGTCGACGGACGCGTTGACGCGGTCGTCTGGCATGCAGGATCGATCTGGAACGTACGGTCTTCCTCGATGATCCAGCGATAGTCGGTCAGCTTGACGGGCGTTTTGCCCGGCAGTGTGCTCGGCGCGTCCAGCACGTTGACGGTGAGTCCGCTGCCGCCCTTGAACGTCACGGTCACGGTCGCGGCTGCGCTCGAGGTGTTCTGCGAGTTCATTGCCGTGTATTTGAACGTCACGTTGGCGGTCGCCGTGCTGCCCACCGGCGGCGTCGCGGGTATCGCGACGAACGATCCGTCAGGATTCAATGTGACGGTCCCGCCGGTTACAGCACCCGAGATCGCTGCGGTGAGCTGCAACCCCTTTGGATCTGAAGCATAGGACAGCACGCCGGGCGCGCCGACCTGCAGGCGCGAGGCGATGTTGCTCGTGTAACTGCCGTTGTTGGCCGTCGGCGCACCGGACAGGCAACCGTTGGCGGCGCTACAGGCCGACAGCGTGACCGTCGCAGAAACCGCGGGATTGCCGTTCGCCTGATACACGAAGCTGTCGGCTGTCGTGCCGGCATTCGGCACATAGACGAACGTGCCGTCCGGGTTCAGCGTGAGCGCGCCGCCGGTGGTCGTCGTCTTGACCTCGACGCCGTAGACATTGACGTCCTTGGCTTTCACGCCCTTGGCCGGGTCCGACACGGTCAGCGTGGTGCCCGGGATAAAGAAGTAGTTAGCGGCATTGGCAACCGCATTCTGATTGGCGGCTCCTGCCGTCGGCAGCGCGCCGCCATTGACCGCGATATAAGCCTGCATGCCGCCGTCGCGTTGATTGTTGGTCGACAGGCTCAGTTCGCGATCGAACACCGGCAGCGCCGTTGCGCCGGTCGCCGGCGCATTGACCATCACGTCATAGGTTTTGCCGGCCGCCAGAAACACTTCCGACTGAACGCGCGGACTGCCGGGCAGCACGTTGCCGTCTTCGGCGATCAGCGAGAAACCGGACACAGCAGGATTGCCGGTTTGTGTACCGACTATCGACGGAACGTGCATCCGCAAGCCGGCGTTCACGAAACGCACCAGCACCTGGCCCGTGGCAACAGGCGCGGTGGCGGCGAACGAAGACCCGCCGGGATTGGTCCGGTCGAAAGCGACGCCGTTGATCAGGTAGTAGCGCGGATCGTAGTTGACCGTCGGCGGATAGCAGGTGCCGAACGACGTCGACTTCGAATCGCCGCAACCGCCGGGCTGACCCGACCACGCTTTGGTTTCGCTAAAACCCGTCGTCGTCACCGCCGCTGCGACCGCGGTGTTTTGCAGCGGATCGATTTCGCTCAGCACGAGCGGCACGTCGGCGTCATAGCAGATAGCCGGATTCGTATAGGCCTGATACGCCTGCGATGCGACCGGGCAGCTCACGGTGCCGCCGACCGGAGCCTTCACCACCAGCACGCCGTAAAGCCCCATCGGCCCCTGGATCGACGGATGCGTTCCGGACTCGATCAGATAGGTGCCAGGGTTGAGGTTGCTCCAGGTGAGCGCCGTCGTCTTGCCTGTCGCCACCTCGGTCGCAAACGACTGGACACGCGGCGCTTGCGCGGGCGGCGTGAACGACGCGCCGGTCGCACTGGTGGCAATCGGCCAGGTGACCGCGGTTTGCGTCGGATGCGGCGGACTCGGCATCGTCGTCGCTGTCGTCCCCAGACCGCCGCCCAACTGCCCCACGATCACGAGCGAGGTCGGCACAGCGCCGGGCAGGCTATTGGTGAGGTTGATCGTCAGGGGCCCAGGCGGCACGGTGATCACCACCGGCGACCAGCTCGCCCCGGCTTGCGGGTTCGTCGCCGCACAGGTGGCGGGCGCCACAGCGGCGGCCGAGCAACTGTAGCCCCACATCGGCACCGCCTGTCCGTCGGGCAACGTAGCAGTGCTGGTCTTCGCTGTCAGATTGACGACTTGAGCGAAACATACGCCACTGGCCGTCAGCAGAATGGACGCCGCGACACCTGCCTTGAGCAAGTCGAAGAGCGTCGCCCTGAACTTGTTGGATCTCATCGCGTTTCTCCCCGCCTCTAATTGGATTCGTCAATCAGGAATGCTTGTGGATCGACGAGCATCATCATCATCATTCCGCCTGGGAAGATGTTGTTCGTGGTGATCTCGCGCTCGTTATGCGAGTGCCACATGAATGCGAAGCCTGCTTCGGTTGCCGGTGGATTCAGGTTCGTCCCGGTCGGCGGCGTTGTCCCGGTGGGCGAGGTGGCGCGTATGGTCGCGTCGGGGCCGAGATAAGGACTGCCGCCATACCAGAAGCCGTTGGTCAACACATGCGAGTCCGGCAGGGTCACCGGTCCACCGCTGCCGACGTTGCCGAACGGATGCGTTTCGAGTGCCTTGCCGTGATCGGCGCACCACTCGTAGTAGTTCGGCGCATGCGGGTCGGCCGTGTAGTAGCCGTTCGCGTCCGGGGTGCAGACGACCGGCTTGCCGAGGTAAGCTGCGAATTGCGGCGCGGTGTCGGTGTACACGTCCACGGGCTTATGCCCGTAGACATCCCAGTTCAGGCCCCTGCCCGTCCAGTAGAAAATTCCGTCCATCGCGAGGCCCGGCGTCGTGGTGGTCGTGAACAGCAGCGGTCCGGCCACCTTGGTCGGGTCCGTCTTGCTCAGGATCATGTTTCCATCGCGCGCCAGCACCCGCACGTGATTGCCGTGCTCGTGGAACGGATGCTGCCAGCGGCCGGTGCCTATGATCCGCAACAGCACCAGTTCACCCGGGTGCATATGCGGATTGCCGTTGTAGGGCTGATGCGGATACTGCACCGCGTAGTTCGGGTCCATGTCGTCCGGCATCGAGCGGCCGTTGACCATGAAATAGGCCGGGTGATAGGGCTCCGTCTCCACCGTCATGCAGCCGTTCGGCGCCGTGCACGCGTTCGCCGCCTGCTGTTCCGCCTGCGCATGGATGCGCGGGTCCATTTCGGAGAACTGAAAAAGATACTCACGGTCATAACAGGCTGCGCTGTGATTGTAGGCCGCGCCGGCATTGCGGAAGTCCGTTTGCCCATCCGGCAGCGTCGCCGCGACCGCCCGGCAACCCGCAGGCACCGCGAGCGTGCCGGGCGCCGAGGTCGGCAAAACGATGATCGCGCCAAACAGGCCCATCTCGATCTGCAGATCGCCCTGCGTGCCGCTGTAGTAGGCATGCGTGCCAGGCGTCGCCGCGACGAAGCTGTACGTGACGGTACCGCCGGGGGCGGCCTCGCGGGTCAGTATTCCCGGCGAACCGGTGAGCGCGGCAGGACAGGTCCCGTCGGGGTTCAGCACGGCGGCGCAGACCTGGAATCCAGGAAAGAGGATCGACGTGTTGCCCGCCGCCGCAGGCAGGTTATTGGTGAGCGTCACCGTGATGACGTCGCCCTGCTTCACGATCAGCGTCGGACCGGGAATCTGCATGCTCGGGCAGTTCGCGCCCGCGATCGCGGACGGCGAAAATCCGGCCGGCGCCGTGCGGCATCCATAGCCCCACGAATAAATGCTCGCGCCGTCGGGCTGGGTGATGCGGTTCGCCTCCGCACTCAGATCGAAGTGCGTTCCCGTGATGCCTGGCGCGGCGGCCTGCGCGTGCATGCAGACGAGCGTGGCGAGCAGCGCCGCGCCGAGCCGTGCAAGCCGCCCAAGGCGCGCGAGCATGGCGATCCATGTGTTGTGAGTGATGTGTCCCACGGCTCTTCTCCTAAGTGCAGGACTTCTTGGTCGGGTCCACCGCGTTACAGATGTGGACCTCGGTCATCAATCCGCCAAAGTTCTCCTGATCGTTAGCCAGGTGATCGAGATTCGGCGTGTACAGGTAGTAGATCGCACCCGGCTTATATTTCGTCGTGTCGCTGGCATCGAGGATCACATCGATCGATTCGCCGCCGCCCAACGTGATCGAGTTGGTGTTGTAGGTCAGGTCGTTGCCGGACATGTCGCGCAGCAAACGGGCGTTGATGGCAATCACATGCATCGGAATGCCGAGCGACGCCAGCGTCTGATACTCGGTGACGTCGAGGTCTGAGATACGCAGCAGCGCCCTGCCACCGGCCGGAATATTGATCAGCGTCGGCAGCGGTTGCGAAAAATGCGGTGTGCCGTCGGCGACCTGTGTCGACAGCGGATTCGGATTCACGGTGTCCGGATAGCTGCGTCCGTTCAACATGAAGAGCTTGTCCTTCATGTCGGTGAACGGCTCCGGATTGAACGTCATGCCAATGAAGTGGAAGTTCGGATCGAAGCCGTGTATCTGCACCGGATACTCGACGTCGTAGGCGGTCGAACCGTCGCCGTCGTTGTACGCGTACAGCGTCGGCGTGCCGCTCTTGTTGTTGACGTGAAGGACGCCGTTCTGAGGCGGCAGCGGCGTGGTGCACAGAATGTCGGTGCCGCATTTCGTGCGCAGATCCAGTTGCTGCTGCACCAGCGAGTTGTACAGCGACGCACCGCCGGGAACGCGGTTCTGGCGCGGCCGCACGAAAATCTGGCCGACCATGCCCATCTGCAAGTGTTCTGGCGGCGTGATGTGGCAGTGCCAGAAGTAGGTGCCTGCATCCGGCGCGAGATAGTAGTACGTGAAGCTCGCCCCGATGTTGATCGCCACCGACGCGTCCGGTACGCCGTCATAGAACGACGACGCATTCGGGTAGCCGTGGAAGTGCACCGTGTGCTTCTCGAACAGGTCGGGGCGCATGATCATCCCAACGTTCGTCAGCGTGAGGAAGAACTCGTCATCCTCGTCGATCGCCATCATCGGCGCCGGCTCGTTGCCGTTCATCACGCCGATATCCATGATCGGTCGTGGATCGACGTGGCCGGTCAACTGGCCCGGTGGCACCGATTCCGGATCAGGCACGAGGCCGACCGCGCCGTTGTAGGTCGGGTCCGACCTTGGGTCGCCGACGGTGTTGAAGACCGACGCGAACTCGGTACCAGGCAGACCCGCCTTGATGTCGGCGAGCCCGGACAACGGGCCGAAGGCGAACAGGTAGGTCTGCACGCCGTTCGCCATCGTGGCGTAACCATCACCGCCCGAGATCTGCTGACACTTGATCGCGCCGTTGATGACGCCTGTCGACGTGGAGGTCTGTCCAGTGTAGGACGGCCCGGTGTAGGCGGGCTCCCCCGCACCAGGCGGCAGTGCCGTCGGATGCGCCGGCGTGGTTGACGGGCATTGCACCCGGAACGACTGGCCGAACGAAGGAACTGCAAATAGCAGGAACAGCAGCGCGGCAACACTGCTGCGATAAACGCGGGTACTGAACATATGACCTCCATCCCAGGGGTCAGCCAGCGCGATACGCGCTGGACGTCATGCTCTACGGCGAATGCGGGCCGGTTATGTTGTTACACCAGCCCGTATCTGGATTCTGAACAGGAGCGACGGAGCCTGGGATGGGTCACCCCCCTACACTTGCGGTAGGGCAAACCCAGCGATGCTCTTCAGGTCTGGCCAGGGTGGCGAAAGTCATATCGTCAGAACAAAAATTGGGAGCGCTTGCGCGTCGGTTCTAAAGAAATTGCTATTTATGTGTGCTATTCCTAATATCCACCAAACGTCCGGATGGGTAGAATTCCTACCATCAGCATGCTGCATTGCAATACGCAACCGTCGGCGCCTTGACCACGCGCTCAGGCGGACAATACCCACACCCTTGTCCTTTATCGCCCAAGGGTTCGACGCAATCACGAGTGGGGAGCGCCATGGAGTTCTTGGAAAAAACCGTCGCGACGGAATTAGTTGAGCGGAAGGATCACACCCTCGAACATGTTGGGTTGGATGGCGAGAGGCAGACGTATTTTCCGGCCAGGTCAATGTGGTTGAGGCTGGAACAGCTTCATGTGACGCAACAGCTCGCAGAGCCGCTGGACGCAGACAAACAGCCAACCCTTTCCACGTCGCTGCACGGAGTGGCACGTCTCGATGGCCAGGAGCTGTCGATTATCGGCGACGCTGGACACGCGATGCGCACCGTCGAGGTGTCCTTCGAGGCACGCGACGTCAGCAAGGCTGACCGGTTAGGCCTGCGCGAGCTGGAAGACGAACTCGGAATTTCGTTTGCCGACGTGCCGCTCGGCACTGCCCGTCTCGGCGCCAATCGGGCCGACGCAGAGACCGGCGAACCCGATCAGTGGTGGCTCGCCTGCCACATTCCCGAAGCCTGTATACATGCGCTTTCGAAGGCGATGTCCGATGGCCAGTTTGGCGCAGTCGAATTGGGACTGGCGCTGCGACACCTCTACACAGCCGAAAGCGCCAAGGCCACCCCTCACCGCGAGCCGGACCTTTTTCTCAGGCCCAACAAAAGCGACGGCGCAATTGAATGTCCGGAAATCGCCATTGGCTACGTCACCCACCTTCGTATCGACCTCGCAACGGCTCAGTTGCGTACCGCGGCGGCGAGCGGCGGCCGCGGCGATGAAGTAACGGCGAACCCTGTCGCGGACGCCGTGAACTCACTGGCTCTCAGGCTCTCCAGCCTCATGACCACGGTAAGATGGATTGGCTTCTTCATCGCCGTATTGCTCTTTCTTGAAGTTCTCGAGAGGCTTTGACGAGGCACGCCCGATCCGTCGCTCACGCATCTATTGCCTCAAAAGTGGTGTGATAACGCGTTGCAGACGCTCAGGTGTCCAAACGGGATATTTGTCGTCCCAGCCGTTGTCCGCCAGCAGACCCGTACGGCCAATCGTGAAACTCACTGGAATGCGCCACATGCGCCCATAATCGCCTGCCCAGGCGCTGCCCAGCAGCCCCACTGGAAAGCTCAAGCCCGCTGCAACCTCGCGAACCGCAGACAGATCGTCGGCTCCATCCAGACTGAACCCGAGCACTTGCAGCCCTCGATCCGCATTGCGTGCGGCGTAGGCGGACAAAAGAGGGAGTTCGTCACGGCACGGCTCACACCAGGTAGCCCAGAACGTCAGAACGATCACTTTGCCGAGTAGATCGGTGGTGATGATGTTCCGGCCATCCAGCGTATGAAGGACGAGCGACGGTGCGGGTTGGCCAACGGCCAACGTGCCGGCGCGGCTCGCCAGGGGCCGGCCCAACCCGCTCGCACCTAGAGACAATGCAAGGACCGCACGCAACCACGCCCGACGCGCCGCCGATGTCGAGGAGATGGAGTCCGTATGCGCCAGCGGCGCTCGCGATACGTCAGAACGCATAGCTCATCCCCACATTACCGGTCCAGCGTGGAAACAACTGATAACCGTCGAGCTTGCTGTATATCGCGCGCTGCACGAAGCCATACACCTCAAGGTTTTTCAGAACGCTAACGGTGATGCCGGGGCTGACATAAACGACCGTTCCCGCTGTGTTCGCGGTATCCGCGAGCGTGCCCTGGTCGTGGCTCTTGCGGGTAACGTTGATCTGCAACTGCGGAACCCACTTCGGGTTCGCCTCATAGCGCAGTCCCACGCTCAAACTGGCCAGATTCCCCGGGCGATATGTCGCGCCGGCATGATCGAGATTTTCCACGATGGCGGACTGGAATTGCCCGTTAATGAACGCGTCGAAGTTCTGGCTGATCGCCCGGTAATAGTAGGCGCCGACAATCAGGTCAGTACTGCCGGTGCCGGGCTGCAAGCTGGTGTCGAGCGTCTGGCCTGCGGCTGCATTGGGGCCGTTCGAGAAGAACACCGGGTTATGCCCGACGGTTGCACCCGTATTGACGTTCTGACCGCCGTACCGGCCTGTGGGTAGCTTGACACCAAGCTGCAAGCCAAGATTGTGCGTTGGCAGAAAACCCTGATAGCTGGCGATGAGCTTGATATCTCCCAGGCCTTTGCTGGTTGCGCCGCTCACGTTGTCTGGTGTGAGCTGGTCCGTCGTCGCGTTGCCGTACGTCGTGTGACTACGGTCAATGTACGGAATGAGCGCACTGAAGTTCCAGCTCGCGCCGGGGCTATAGCTGATGCCGAGATTGATGTAGCGATTGATCGTCTGGCGCTCCACCTCCTGGCTGCCACCGGCGTCATTGATACTGGCGGGCTGTGTGTTCGACACTGAACCGGTACCGCTGCGCAACTGGTTCTGGTTGATGAAGTCGTATTCGATGTTGATTCGCCAGCCTGGGACGGCGGAATAGCCCATCGCGGCGTCGGTGCTCAACGAGCAGCCGCAAGTGGCGCATGCGTGAGCCGCAGTGGGAAAGATCGCAGCCATGGCGAAAAGCAGCGTGCAGCGCAATAGCGCGTTCTGGTTGGTAGACATGATTTCCTCTCCGCTCGATACGGACGCGCGTCTCCCCTCCTCGGGTGGAAGGACGTGCGTGTTTTCCTGAGACGACAGACTGCCGCGACGGCCTGATTGCGAAGCAGGCTGACGCTGCGGTCGGCAAGAGCGACGACTAGGAAAGGACGGGAGGAGCGCGAGGCCGGCCAGATGGAAACGCAGCGGCGTGAGGGACAAACAGGGGCGGCGCCGATACTTGCGCATCCGCTAACAACAGCATTGCAATGACGCCAGCCGGAGGGACGCGCAGCACTGCTACATGATGAGCGACGAGATCGCAATACCCACACGCCGCAAGCTTGTCCGCAGACGCATGGTGTGCAGCGAGAGCCTCACTGTTGACTGCCGAACAAATGGCGCTGACCGGCTCATCGGCGCGGGACGCAACGAGCAACTGACTCACGAGCGGCGCGAAAACGACGAGCCACATGGCGATGAGGCCAAGCCATGCGACAGCGTGTTTGTGGGTGCGGAGCTTCATGGGTAGTCAAAATTTTTGCAGGCTTCTATCCAGCGGATAGCGAGACTGGATAGGCACTTTCCTGATGCGTGCCATCAGCCGGAAGGAGCCGGATCGGCTGGACGGGCACTTCGTTGGGTAACTGAAAGCCAGGACCGTTTCGCGCAGAACAGAAAGCGCCCGCGGTCAGATCGACACGTTGATCGGCCGAAAGAGTTTGCGAGACCGGCGGTGCGAGCATTGCCATCGGGATTGCAAGCAATCTGACAATGCCGCCAATCTTCGAATAGAAAAGGCTAGGCATGACCTTGACGGATTTGCCGACCAGTTAGCGAGTTACAGGCGATTATCGCGCGCGCCTTTTACAGATCCGATGGGTAGATGTCCTACAAAGGTATAGGGAAAGAGCGAGCCAGGTCTTTCCGTTGGACTGCATGTCCGATTGGTCGGTAGTTTTTGTTCGACACTGGCAGTTGAAATCCGGCCCTCAGAGCAGACGCACGCGATCATAAGCATGGTGTCCGCGGCTGTCAGCTTCGGGCGACGACATGGCAGACATGAACCGTACAAGAAAGTCCGATGTATGAGCGGAGCGGATGCTTGATCATCCGACCGGCAACACATGTGAATGGCGGTTTGTGGGCCGATTTCTGCCCGCAGGTATATTGACGCGGGCGTGCTCTGACATGAGATGCAGCATGGAGCGCTCAATGAGCGATCGAACCGCCTTCAATGAATGGCAATCCTTATTACCTACAGCCCAGAATTCTGCAATTTTGACGGGGGTTCCGAGCGCCTCCACAAACCGTGCCTCCCACCGTCATCGACGTAGCAATGGTCAAGTGCCTGTCACCCTGTTCCAGATGCCGTCGCAGATACCAATGATCTCTCTGACGGCATCAAGCGCGCCTCTATGGAGACGTTCGTGAATACCGTCAGAAATGCTGCCAAAATTGAGCTCGCGGGGCCTAGGAAAGTCAGATGGACAGAAAATCTCCGAATTTCTCAACAGGTTGCTAACCGATCTTCGCAAATTTAGAATTTGGCGAGTGTTATTTTTCAGCCACCGCAACCTATTGATTTAAAACGGAATTACTACCACCCCTATTCCCACTCAGTCGTCAATCCAGTGGCTACACCCTTGCGGGGACGGGGTTGCCGCGAGCTCGTGTATCCGACGATACCGTCACCGATACCGAAAAACCCAGTCGGCAGTTATCAGCTTTCGACAGGCTGCATCGGAGAATCAAACTGCGCTGTCGTTGAACGATCACAAACACTGGGCATTTGAGGACGATTTCTGCAGGGATACCGTCAGGCACTTTCCAACGAAATCCTGGCAGAGCTAGTAGAACCCATGCTCTTAACTCCGGCCACGCCGTCGGCCAAAAAAGCATGCGATACGTGCTGCAACCTCCGTGGGCGAAACGCAGTGGCCAGCTTCAACGAGTACTTTTCAGGGCGGACAGAAGCCTGGACACCACTGCCCCCTTTTTGTGATTGCGAGTTGTTCGTTCCATGTGTTGCTGGATGGCGCCCCGCTATCATCTACACTGCATGAGCACCCACGCTAGCCGGGTACGACATGCAAACCTGCCTGTGTGCATCAAGCATCGCAAGTGCGATATCAAAATATTGGTGAGGCCCCCACAGATCACGATCGCCAATGATGTACAGGTAGCTTTTCGCGCGTGTAACCGCAACGTTGAGCAGGTTCGGGGCTGCAGCAGCCCAATCTATCGCTCCGCTCTGCTCCGCGTCACAACCCAGAACGAAGAAGACCACTTCGCTTTCCTTACCCTGGAAAGTGTGGACCGTGCCGATCCGCTTTTTTGTCCATTCCGCCAGCTTGTCTGGCACGCCTCGTCCAGTTCCGGACAGTGCGGCACGCCACGCATCATGATCGCCCAGAAGCGCACTCAGCCCCTTTCTGACCTGCCGGAACGGCGTGATGACGAACGCATCCGGTAGTTGTGGCCGCTTAGGGTCAGTCAGATCCGGCGCTTCGCTGTACAGCCTGACCAGTGCCTCAAATACGCGCTGGCCCTGCGTGACGACGTACTTAGTTCCATCACTGCTATCGCCGGCCACATGCCACCATGCGCTATGACCGAGCACCCGATGTGCGGAGGGCATGCCCTTCTTCGCATGCTTCATTCGTCCATCGTATGCAATAGCGTTGGCGATCTCGAACATCGGGCTCGCGCACCGTCGGTGCATGACAAGCGGAATACCAATGAACTGATCGCGCTCAAGCGGATGCCGCACACCGTATGGATAGCACCGGTCAGCCAGAGTCTGGACGGACTGTGCGTCCACCGCATAACGTGGCCGAGCTTCCTGCAGCCAGTATTCGCCAAGGCGCATCAACAGACGGGTTGACTGCGTGACGACCGGTTCGATCTGGAGAGGGTCTCCCACCACCACGACGCGCCGCGCGCGCATGATCGCGCCAACGGCCGCCTGCGGCAAAGCTTGCCCGGCTTCGTCGACGATCAGCCAGCCCAGTTCCTCCGGCCCGATCCCGGCGAACTGTCGCCGAAACGACGCGAAGGTACTCGAAACCACTGGCACCAGTATGAAAAACCATTGCCAAAGTACCTTGCGCGCCTCGCCAATTGGACCTCGCGAAAGCATCTTCGACAGCGCGAACACCAGATCCCTCGTTTGGACCTCGTGAAAGAATGCCTCATGCAACGCCATAGCGGCTGAAAAGAGCTCGTTGCGCAAGCTATTCAGCTTTTCACCCTGCCAAAAGGCCCGGGCCTGGCAGGCTTCCTCTGCAAGCTCGGTGCCTTCCCATATGGTCACCTCCGTCTGCGCCAGCAGCAACCTCATGGTCCGCAGTCTGTCGCACACGACACGAAAGGAAAAGGCGGCTTCCGCAGTCTCGCACCATCGCCGATACTGACCGGGGCGGAACCATCTGGACAGCCAGCGGATAAACGGCGGACCAAGGCGTTGCCCGATCAGGTCTGCCTCCTTATCCAGTTCGCGCACCATCTCGCTCAAGCGATCCAGCGTCGCGTCACTCGTATCCGGATGAAACAGATCGGGACAACGTTGCGTCACCTTTGCCCACTTTCCCTCCAGTTCGGTCAACGCGGCATCAAGCGCTTCGAGACGCCTGTGCTCTGTCTGCCAGGCCGCATGCGCCGCCTTGAAGCGGTCCTGCGACGCACGAAAACCCGGACGCGTGCCACGCGCCTGTTCACGATACCGCCAGTAGGTCATCGCGCCCACCGCGTCCCAGCTCGATAAATCGACCTCTTCGTTCCGGAGAAACCGGTCGCCCGGCCGCTCATCCGGCTTCGCGGCGCGGTTCGAAAACACGTCGCCAAACCGTGTGCGGTTGTCCCGCTTGCCCAGCGCAGCGGATACCAGCCCCCACACAGGCTCTTTGGGAGTCTTCCACTGCTTCGTCGCATGGGTGCCGGCATAGCGGGTTGCGACAGGCTTGAAGTAACCCAGCGTATCGAGTTGTGCGGGATCGAGGTGCCGACTCTGCGGCAGTTCGAGCGACAGGTTTTCCACCGCTCCGTTGTTGCTCGAGGCCACCACGATCTCGAATCCCGTCAACTCCGCTGACAGCACCGGTAGCATATAAGACTTGCCACCCGCGAAGACCGCATCGATGGTCGAACCGGACAAGCCGTCCCTAGCACTACCAAGCGACGCCAATACCCCCGCCCGCTCAACCACGAGATGGGCAACAAGATCCCGAAGCAGCGTGGTCTTTCCGGTACCCGGCGGGCCGTTCACCGCTAGAATTTCGCCCTCTCCGAGGGTCTTCATCCGGTTCAGCGCGTATTGCTGCATCAGCGCCTGAAAATGGCCAACGGGCGATGGCCAACGCCCCTCGATTCCATTGCGAGGTCGCAGCGTCTCGAGAATGGTCCGCTGGCCGTCAGGCGCATCCAGATCGAGCTTCGATGTGTCCTGCAGAGAGAGATAGGCCTTCAGAGCACGCGGCACGCGCGATCCGTCCAACTCGCGCTGCGCCTGGATCAGGTCATGAACGTAGAAGCTGTTCAGGATCGGCAGGTCCCGCTCCTCATCAGCCTCCTGCTGCTCCTCCGCCGATGCATCGGTGGACTGCCTTGCCGCTGCGCCCTCATCCGTACGGCGGGTCTGCGCCCCTGTCGGCTGTGCTCGCACCGGTGATATGACCACCCACGCAAGGCCATCACTGACAGGTTTGTAGCGCGCCCATTCATGAAGCCGCTGCACCATCGCAATCAACTGCGTCGCATCGAAGGCTTTGTCCTCGGCGACAAGCGCCACCAGATCATCCCTGAGTGCTGTCAGGCTCGATTCGAACGAGTCAGCACAAAGATCTTCCAGTTCCCCACTTTGCAGGCGGCCCAGCGCCCATGGCAAAGCTGACACGCTGAGGCTATCGGCACTCACCCGGCCACCTTGTCCCAGCTTCACTTTCGCAAAGCACGTCAACCCTTCCGGGGCCATTTCATCATCGCGAATTTGCTCGATCAAAGAACGTGCTTTCGACCTTGCCGCGACATAATGCTCGACCACAGACGTCGCCTGCGCCACATCAAACGGAACAAGGTACAGCTCTCCCGAGCGCCCGGACACCTCGTCCCACCCATGAATCAACCCAGTGGTCGTCGTCCGGATGCAAACCGTTCTCTGGTTCGATTCTCTGGCTTCCTCGAGTTGATCATCGAGGCTGTAGCTGTTGAAAAATTCGACGCTGTGCCAGTAATCGAGGATTCGGGATATCTTTTGAATCGTCACAATGGGATACGCAACATCGTCGGGAAGCAGCTAGATTAACCTATATATGGCCTGCTCATACGCAACCCGGTAAAGGGTAACGCATAACAATGCAAAGGGTACCGATGCTGTGGGTGAGCCTGTAGACTCCGCACCGTCATTGTCAGAATCTCATAGCAGGCGGTGTCTCGGACTATTGGCAGCGCCGACGCCGAGCGTCGGCCCTTCCTGCACGTACTGTCGACTGCGGGGCCGGGACGGCCAGGCGTGGACTACCTCGGCGAGAAATTCGGCGCCGCGCTGTTGATCTCCTCCACGATCTCCGGCGGCACTGCCGAACGGCGGGCCGTCGCAGGCGAGATCACCACGCCCTGCAGCTGCGCGCGCAGGTCGTCCCAACGCTCTCGCAGCACCGTCCAGCTCCACTCATCGTAAGTACCCTTGAATATCACCGGACGAATCTCGATACGCGGGAGCTTGCCGGGTTCCACCTTATCCTCAATGGATTTTTCGAGGCTCTTCTGCCACAAGCTCCCGATGCGATCCACCCGGCCGATCTGTTGCTCGACCACTCCCGGGTTCCACTCCGGATGGAGTAGCACCACCGTTCGGCACGCCTTGTGAAGATTGAGACCCTCACGCCCCACGAGGGACTGTGCCACGAGAACCTTTGGGAAACTATGCTCGCGATTGAACGCGAGTTGCAGAAGCCGGCGCGTGCGCGGCGACGTGTCGCCGTTCATCAGACGGGCAAAGCCTCCCTGCGGGCTGTTGAGTTCATCGACGACCCGCGTCCACAACGTCATCGCATCGCCTTCGTCGAGTTCGGTGTCGCCTTCGTCGTCATCGCCCCGATCTACCGAGGCGTCGACCAGTTCCACGAATGCGTCGGCAAATGCGCGAGGCTGCCACGCCTGCTCGTCGGAACCGAGCCACTCCTGCATCGCACGAGCCACCAACGCAAGCTGTGAGGTTTCGTCGTCCGCGACGGCATCCGCGATCGTATTCTTAAACGCTGCAAATAGCTGCTTTGCCAGCGACGCGCCCGCATAGCCCGCAAGGCCCGCCTCGAGTTGGGCAAGCAATTGGGTACGAAAGCTCCGCCTTTTCCGCTCGACGTCCTTGTATTGCGCGGCAAGCTCCGACTCGAGCTCCTCGCGTTGCAGCTCGCCCTGGCGGCACAACTGACGGTGCGCCGCCTGCGCTGCGGCCCACTCGCTATCGGACAACGTCGTCTGTGGCCAGGACTGGCCTATCGCAAGACTGGCCAGCATCGCGCGCGCGTTGAGCAAATCGACCAGCGCCCTCATCGGCGCGGTGAAACGTCCGAATACGAGGACCTTTTCACCATCGTCGCAGATCGCTTCGATTTCCTTGATGGCCGCAAGAATCGCCGGATGATCGAATAGCTCATCGCCATCGCGGCTGAAGGCCTCGGCAAGCACATTCATCCACCAGGCCGCACGCTGGTCGCGCTTCTCGCTGACCTCAGCACCGGGTTCCTCGGCCGCCTCCTTCGCTTGATTCGTGTCGACGTCGCACGGCGCATCCTGCGCATTCAAACGCAGCAGCGCTGCAATACCGTGGCCGTTACCGAGCGTCAAACGCAGTCGCTTCGCCTGCTGGCCTTTAGACTGATGCATCACCACCGAGAGCGCTTCGGCGGCACACACCGCGCGTTTCCACGACGGTTCCAGAGAGGCCGTATCGACAACAATCTCGGTTTCTCTCCGGTAAGCATGCGTCGGTTCTTTGGCATAGTGCGCGAACGATCGAACGTATTCGTCCTCCCGCTTGTCGCGCCTTAGCAGGAACGGATGCAGCGCCGCATGAAAGCGGTCTGCGGCAAGCTTGTAGGTGTGCCGCGTGTGCGCGTCGAGCGGCGTTTGACGGACCTCCTTGACGGCTCTCGCATAGGCGTCGATCCGGTCCGCGATCGTATCAGAGTCGACACCTATACGCTTCAGAATGGTCTTCCAGTCGGTTACGTCGAGCTCGACCGGCGTGGCGGTCATCGCAAGGCATCGGGAAGATTCGTTACGCAACACCACCCGGTCGAGCAACGAGTTCAGGATACTTGCCGCACCCCGGCTCTTATGGGCCTCGTCGACAATCACCAGATCGAATGTGCCAAGTCCCAACCCTACGGCGCGCTCCAGCCACGGCCTCAATTGCGCGTCGCGCTGGTAGGCCCCGGCATCGAGCGCGCCAGGCCAGGGTGTCTGCGCAAAAAGCTCCTCGATCAATTGCCGCGGAAACTCGCCCGATGCATTCACAATGCCCTCGAAGATGCTGCCGGCGGCAGCACGAGGCAACGCTGCGTACAGTTCCTCGCTACGGTGAAAACCATAGGGGACTTTCGCTTTGCGGTGCTTATACCAGCGAGCGTACAACTCGGGCAACAAGGCCCATCGCCATGGATCGCTCTTCTCGCCCAGACGCCAGTTAGCGAATGCCTGCGAGATGACTATCACGTTGTGATCGAACCACGGTTGCGGTTCGTCCTGAGTCTCGGTATCCCAAGCCCTCAGGTATTGCCAAAGGCTTCGCAAGAGCGGTACGTCTTTGATGCCGGCGTCAGCGAGTTCAGCTTTCCACTGGAACGGCAGTCCCGGCGGCACCAGAATGGCAACTCGCCCACCCGCTTGAATCACGCTGCGGGAAACCGCCGTCGCGATGCGCGTCTTGCCCATTCCGACTTCGTCGGCAATCACCACGCCGTTGCCCGGAAGGCGTTGCGCGATCTGATTCAGACTCGCGCGCTGTCCCTCATTGAGCCATCCCGTACTCGAACTGGCCGCCGCGATCTCGCGCAGATTCCTTGCGACAGCGGCCCAACCTGCAAATGATTGCTTCATGACGCTGCTCCGATCGCTAACAGATCACCCACTCCCCATTTCTGCGCGATGGAATCGAGCAGCGCTTCATAAGTCTCGCCCGCCGGCTTCTGTTTCGATTCTGCAAACGTGGGACGGAACGACGGCACTTTCAATGGGCTAAGGGGATTCAGTTCAAGCTCGCGAAAAACCTTGACCCCTTCGCTATCGGCAAGGAGCATAAGGGTCTGCTGCAATCTGCAGCACCATGCAGTCCATTCGTATTCGGCAACCGAGGTCTGGCGCTCGGCCACCTGTTCGATGAACTCCATCATCTGCCGCACGGCGTAACTCGATGCGCCACGATCCGCATGACCCGCTTTCCGCGCCGACAACTCGGCCGCCCCCGTTTCTTCGACTGACGGATCCTCCTCGTTCGGCGGCAGCGGGAAATTCGCCAGATGCCACCATGCGTCCGTCACCTCGAGCGTTGGCAGCGGGGTCGCAGCAATACGGCCGAACTCGTCCACAACCGGCACTTCGGCCAGGTGCGCCTGACCATCCACGCGCCAACTCACGCTAACCACGCGGGGCCGCGAGGCGGGCCAGAGGAATCGGTCGCCGTCCCTGTCGCAGAGCGCGCCCTCACCATTCAGTACCTCAATCTCTCCAGCCTCGTTGCCTGCGACCAGTGCACCTGTTTGAGCCTCTCCCGACTGCCACCGAAGCCATGCAACGGGCGGGGCAACGTACGCATCCGGGCGCTCCGGAATCTCACCGCCGGCTTGCAAGCGGCCCGGGCCGACGCAGTCGTCCCATTGAACCGGCAAGACGTTTTCAACGACCTGTTCTAGTGGAAGGTCCGGCTTCCATAGCAATCGTCCCGGGGCGAACACGACGCCCGCCTCCAGATTGCCCGCCCGGGGATGCATAGCCTTCGTGAATCCGGGTTGAGTCAGGTTGCCCGAGCCCATATAGAGCCAGGCATCGAGGCAGAACCTCGAGTTCTGCTGACAGTTGTAGCCAAGCAGGAATTTGGCGTGAAGGGTGCGCTCTTTGTCTTCACCGAAGAGAACCCGCGGCTGACCAGCCGCCCTTACCGTGATCCTGGCCTTGGCCAGGGCAGTGGCCGACAGCGCAATCGCCTGACAGGCGTCCACATTGACGAAGACGTCAACCTTGGGATCGTTTGACAGGAACTGCGCGGACTGAAGCGTCTGGAGGATGTCGGACAACACCTTCGGTACGGCGCCCGGCTCGGCCGCCCCCTCATAGAATCCGGACCCCATCGCCAACCATTTGCGTGAATTCCGGATTCCGGTAAGGCGAATCTTGTCAGGCAGTTGCGAGAGCAACGATTGCTCACGACTGTCAAAGAAGCGTGGCGAACACTCGCCCGCCCCCTTGTCGCAGCGGTCGATCCATTCGTCGAATCGCTGCATGACGATTCCCGTCTCGCTTTGCAGCGACTGCGAACGAATGTCGAGCAAGCGCGTATCGAACCGCTTCGATAGCCAGTCGAGTAATGAACGGGCGGCCTTGATGTCTGCGCAACGCTGCTGCGTATCCTCGTTCAAGGCGTGGAGTTCGTCGCTGCGAACGTCGATGCTCCACACAAGGTCGAGGCTCTCTTCCATCGTCTCCCGGGTCCAGTTCCCTGTGGAGACGATCAGGCGCACGATCCAGTCGCTCGCGTCATCGCGATGGCGAAATCCAAGCAGCGCCACTTTCGCGTGCAACAACGAAAAGGGCTTCTCGCTCAGCTTCAATAACGGCAAGTGGGCAACGCCGGGAACCGCCAGAAGCGACAGCGGAGCATTACCGGTATCAAGCATCAGCGCCAGGGAAATGGAACCGCCATGCGCACGCTGAAGTTGGGTCCGGCGAGTAAATAGCTCGATGGCCAAATTAAGAAAATCGCCATCCGCGGAGTAGCCGCACATCCACCCAAAGCTGCCCAGGTAATCGGCGTCCGGACCCTCGAAACACTGGGCAAGCGTGGGACGAACCAGCTTGTTTCCTGACTTGCTCATGCGGCCTCCTCGAGCGTCGGCACAAGATTGAGCCACTGATCGAGTTCGCCGCGCAGATCCGCATTGAGCAGAAACAGATTCTTCACGCGAAAAGACAGGCCCAGCGGCCACACAATCCCAGGCACGGCAACCGCGGCATCGTCGCCCTGCTCGCCGTCGTCCACCGGCTGCGTCGATGCCTGGGCAACACCCTGAAATGCCGGCCCGGGCACGACCTCATTGCCTCTCAGACGCAACACGCGTCCATCGAGAGAGACGAGGCGTTCCAATACCTGGGCGGAATTTCCGCTGCTGCATGCGATGCAGAATTCATTGGCCTCGCGGTCAGGATGGTTGACGCGCAGAAAGTCGTCCGCGGCGCGCTTGAGTTCGGTGAGCTTCGTTTCCACGGCAGCCGGAACGGGACTTCGCAGCGCATGCCGCTGTCCTGTGCCGTCCCTCGCCATGCAGGATTCGAGCGCATCCAGCGCCGCGATCGCGGCATCTCTGGCAACCACGAACAAGGCACCCGCGCGCATATCGGCCCAGTGCTGGGGCTCGCTGATCTCGAATGGACGAGTGTCCCAGCCAAGTGCGGTCTCCGGCTTCGCCCTGATCGACTCGACCCATGCAAGCGCAGCCTGACGCCGCTGTTTGGCCTGCGGGGTCTCCGTTCCTGCGCCGCGCACGAGTCGTTCCTTCAGCAATACACGGGCGCGCTCGGGCAACGGCTGGGTCGGCGACAACGCTGCCTGCAGAGGGTCCGTTCCGACCTTGTCGAAATCGTTCGACGAAGCCCACTCCTTCAGATGGTCGATCACGGTTCTATTATGGGGACGCCAGTCTCCACACGCGGCCCCCAGGAATTCTTCGCCTTCCTGCGAACATTTGAAGGTGTTAAAGCGCGCCCCGGTTGCCGTGACGAGACCTAGCGCAGGCAACGCTTCGACGGTCGACATCCGCATGGGCTGCGTGACATAAAATTTTTGCTCCCGCAGATGGCGAAATGCGAGGTCGGTTTTGCCTTTCATCTTGTTGACGCCACGTCGACGAGAATCGGGTTCCCAGTTGTTGGCCTTGAAGTCGAGCCAACAGGCCAGTGCCTCGATCGCGTTGGCCGTTTCGATGTTGGTGACGGTCCATTTGGGCCGGGTTGCGAGTTCTGCAACCTTGACGCCCAAGGTCGCAAGAAAAAGCTGTTTGCCGAACCAGACGCCCCCAAGTCCCGGGACAGCCGATTCATTGAAGCGCCTCACAGACGCTGCGACACCCAGCGTTCGCACACGCCGTTCTCTCGGCAACGCGCCGGGGCCGATCAGCCCCCAGGTCAAAGTCATACTTGGTCCCTCGAGATTTTTCTGGTTTTCAATGCGTTGCGGCCTCATTCACGCTATTCTGTTTATCGACATCCTGTGCCCACTTCTGAATGCCTGTCGCGTCTAATCGTCGCGAGCACGCACAGCCTTTAAATCGCATATACTGACGTTGTTATCGTTTCAACTCCCATCCAGCCACGGTGCGCACATCCCCCTTGGCGCACGTCATCGACACTTCGACAAGAGCGAACACGAAGAAGTAATCGGGATGATCTTCCATCCCGACAAGTCCGATCTTCGCCCTACCCTCTTGGTCGCGAACGCAGCGCTCGCCCATCTCCTTGGTCTTGGACAAGAGTTCATGGGACTGAGTCACTATGATGCAGAGATACGCAACCTTCTGCGGCAATGGGCAGTCACTCGCAAATAGCTTGGGCATGAGTAGCGCACAGGTCGTGTCGACTCGCTGAGATGGAAAGGGTTCTTTAGGTAGCACGACCCTTCTTATATTCGGCCAACATCTTGCTCGCATGACCGGTCGGCTTTGTGCCAGTATGTCCTTCGAAGTCCGTTAGAAATGCTCGGAGCGGAGCCTCCAAATAAGCTACGCCTTGCTTTCGTGCGACGAAGATCGTGATCATTATCGACCGATGGACGTAGCCGACCAATTGGGCTCGCCACTCCTCGATCCGAGGTGTACCTAGCATTCCAGACATATGAAAGCACGGCGGGTCTCCACCGAATAATTCCATGATATGCGGGTATGCTCCGTGTACATAGCCGGAGAATGCTTGCTGTACCGTGCGAAGGAGTTCCTGTGCATCAGATGGGTTCAATTCATCAGCGGCTAACTTCCCGAACGTTGCATGTATTTTTTTTGCCGGCACAGTGTCTCGCTTTTGAGGCGAGCGAAGTGGATCATCGGGGCGTTCGAACTCCTCCTGATAGAAATTTTCCAAGAATTTGACTTGGTCATCGCTGCAGCCTGCTTGCCCCTGTGGAACCAGCAAAAAGAAAATCTCGTTACAAAAATCATCAGCCATTCGACAGAGAGCACCAACCTCCTGCGCGTAGCCATGACGCAGTAGTAGTACGCATGCGCGAAGCGTCGATATGATCTTGATACCCTTCAAGTAGCAGGCTAGGGAATCAGTGAGGGATACGTGCCGAAACTGGCGCTGGGGTCCAATGTCGCGATAAACCACAGTCCCCGCGAATGGCTGCATCTCCGAATAGAACTGCTCAAGACGACTGAGAGTTTGATCTAGGAAGTCTTCGATTGGCATGTCGCAACTCAGCATTGATTCGTCTGCGGCAAGCGGATCCTCGAAACCACATGCCGCGCTAACTGAAAATCTGGACTCTTTCAGGACAATCCGCATCTTAACCCTCAGCTTCCCGCAAAATGATTCCACGCTGTTGCTGCCACAAGCAGAATTTCTCCATTGAAATGGCGCTAAGCCTGTTCACATAAGCGCCCATCCCATTACGTACTGCCCGAACGAGGAGTTCAGGTGAGTCGTGTCTGTATAGGTCTATGCTGGATGTTTTGAGGCTTCCGCCTGCGCCATCAATTGATGGTATCGGCCAACCGCGTCGTCAGCAAAAGCCTGATACCGCTACCTGTATCACGCAAAAGATTTCCTTGACCGTGCTTTGCGTTGCCGCGGCATTTTCGATAGCGACAGGAATGAAAAAGCCCGCAGAATCGCGGGCTTGGGTCAATTTAGTGCCTGCACTTGCCTGATATTGCCAGGCCATGCACAAAAATGGGACTCACTCCCACTCAATCGTCGCCGGCGGCTTCCCCGAGATGTCATAAACAACCCGGTTAATCCCCCGCACTTCATTAATGATCCGGTTCGACACATGCCCGAGCAGTTCATGCGGCAGATGCGCCCAGTGCGCGGTCATGAAGTCCTGCGTCTGCACCGCCCGCAGCGCCACGACATATTCATAGGTTCGCCCATCGCCCATCACACCGACGCTCTTCACCGGCAGAAACACCGCGAACGCCTGGCTCGTCAAGTCATACCACGACTTACCAGTTTCCTTATCGACAAAGGTACGCAGTGTCTCAATGAAAATCGCATCCGCCCGGCGCAGCAGATCCGCAAAGTCACGCTTCACTTCGCCAAGAATCCGCACGCCCAGACCCGGGCCCGGGAACGGATGGCGATACACCATCGCCGGCGGCAAGCCGAGCTTCACGCCGAGTTCGCGCACTTCGTCCTTGAACAGCTCGCGCAGCGGCTCCAGCAGCTTCAGATTCAGCGTCTCCGGCAAACCGCCCACGTTGTGGTGGCTCTTGATCGTCTGCGTGGCTTTCTTGCCCTTGCCTGCCGATTCGATCACGTCCGGGTAAATCGTGCCTTGCGCCAGCCACTTCGCGTCCGTCAGCTTGGCCGCTTCGGCCTGGAACACTTCGACGAATTCCGCGCCGATGATCTTGCGCTTCGCTTCCGGATCGGTCACGCCGGCGAGCTTCGACAGGAACACCTCGCTCGCGTCCACGTGAATCACCTTCACACCAAGGTGATCCGCAAACGTCGCCATCACCTGCTCGGCTTCGTTCAAACGCAGCAGACCGTGGTCGACGAACACACAGGTCAGTTGATCGCCAATCGCACGATGCAGCAGCGCCGCGGCCACCGACGAATCCACGCCACCCGACAGCCCCAGGATCACGTGCTCGTTGCCGACCTGCTCGCGAATCTTCGCAACCGCCTCGTCGACATAGTGGCCCATCTCCCAATCGGAGCGCGCGCCGCAAATCTTCAGCACGAAGCGCTCGATCATCGCGCGGCCCTGCACCGTGTGCGTGACTTCCGGGTGCCACTGCAGGCCGTAGAAGTGGCGCGCTTCGTCGGCCATCGCGGCGATCGGACACGATTCCGTCGACGCCATCAACTGGAAGCCCTGCGGCATTTCCAGCACCTTGTCGCCGTGGCTCATCCACACCTTCAGCATGCCGTGACCTTCCGGCGTGGTGAAGTCGCTAATGCCTTCGAGCAGGCTCGTATGGTTGCGCGCCCGCACTTCGGCGTAACCGAATTCGCGCACGTGGCCGTTGTCGACCTTGCCGCCGAGTTGCTCGGCCATCGCCTGCATGCCGTAGCAGATACCGAGCACCGGCACGCCAAGCTCAAACACCGCTTGCGGCACGCGCGGCGTATCCGTCTCGGTGACCGAGCTCGGGCCGCCCGACAGGATCACGCCCTTCGGCGCGAAGTCGCGGATGAACGCCGCATCGACGTCATACGGATGAATTTCCGAGTACACGTTCGCCTCGCGGACGCGACGTGCAATCAGTTGGGTGACTTGCGAACCGAAGTCGAGAATCAGGATTTTGTCATGCATGGCAGCGGACGGAATCAAAAGTGAACGGATAAGGAAAGCCGCGCACGAGGCGCGGCGTTGAATTCAAAACGGCCTCGGCCGTGAAGCCATGTCGGGCAGCGCGGGCTCCGGTGGTGTGACACGATCGCGGCAGATACCCGAGGCACAGCATCCAGCACGCGCGCAGACGGAATCCGGAAGCTTCGGCAGGGGGCGCGGCGCTCCGGGCCTCAGCCATGAAACGGCGGCCGTGGCGCGCCAGGCGCATCGGCCGCGTCGCTACGCGCTTCGACGTCGCTTGCCGAAAGCGTGCCCGGGCGATTTGCCGCGGCAAAATCCGGTTCCACCGGATGCCCGGTGGCGGGACTGATCGGGTTGGCGGGACGCGTAGCAGGAGGCACGACGGGTTCCACGACAGGATCCCGCACCGCAGGCTCGGCCCGGTAAGCCACTGCATCACGCCCTCTGGCGGCATCTTTCGCAGCCTGCTTTTCGGCACGTTCCGCAGCGGCGGCCTCGGTGAGACGCAACCGTTCGCGGCGCCGTACCGCGCCCGACAACCGTACGCCGCCCAACCCTACGACGACCAGAATCACACCAGCCAGCACCGCGACAAGCTGGCCGAAACCGGTCAACTCGGGACGGTGCATGCCGATAAGCCAGACCAGCATCAGGAGGCCCGTCAGCCAGTTCACATGCCCGACGACCTTGGCGACCGTAGCGGTCAGCGCGCCGTCGATCGACGCATGGAAAGCCAGCCACGCGAGCCCGATCAGCGCGATGCCAAGCCCTTGCCCCACCAGAGTGGGTTCGGTCTGCACCAGTTGCAGCGCGTTGTACAGCGAAGTCCAGGGCGTCAGCAGGAACAGCAGGCCGAACGCCAGCAACAGCAAGGCATCGATGATCAATACAGCGCGCAGCAGTGGCTTCATGGGCGATTAGTCCACGTGGTAGTTGGGCGCTTCCTTGGTGATCTGCACGTCGTGAACGTGCGACTCGCGCAACCCGGCGCCGGTGATCTGCACGAACTCGGCCTTTTCGTTCATCTCGGCAATGGTGCGGCAACCGCAGTAGCCCATGCTGGCACGCACGCCGCCGATCAACTGGAACAGGATCGCGTTGACCGAACCCTTGTAGGCGACGCGGCCTTCAATGCCTTCCGGCACCAGCTTGTCGATGTTGGCCGAGTTGTCCTGGAAGTAACGGTCTGCTGCGCCGTCCTTCATCGCGCCGACCGAGCCCATGCCGCGATACGACTTGTACTGGCGGCCCTGATACAGGAACACGTCGCCCGGCGCTTCTTCCGTGCCGGCAAACATGCTGCCCATCATCACGGCGTTCGCGCCGGCGGCCAGCGCCTTGCTGATGTCGCCCGAGAAACGCACGCCACCATCGGCGATCACCGGCACGCCCGTGCCCTTGAGCGCTTCCGAGACGTTGGCGATGGCCGTGACTTGCGGCACGCCGACACCCGCGACGATCCGCGTGGTGCAGATCGAGCCCGGGCCGATACCGACCTTGACGCCGTCCGCGCCGTATTCGACCAGTGCCTTGGCAGCGGCCGCCGTAGCGATGTTGCCGCCGATCACTTCGACATGCGGGAAGTTCTTCTTGACCCACTGCACGCGCTCGAGCACGCCCTTGCTGTGGCCGTGCGCGGTATCCACGACGATCACGTCGACGCCGGCCTGCACCAGCAGTTCCACGCGCTCTTCGTTGTCCTCGCCGACGCCCACCGCCGCGCCAGCGCGCAGCTTGCCGTGTTCGTCTTTACAGGCGTCCGGGTGTTCGGTCTGCTTGGTGATGTCCTTCACCGTCATCAGGCCGCGCAGTTCGAACGCGTCGTTGATGACCAGCACGCGCTCCAGACGATGGCTGTGCATCAGCGCCTTGGCTTCGGCGAGCGGCGTGCCTTCCTTGACCGTCACCAGCCGTTCGCGCGGCGTCATGATGTTGCGCACCGGCTCGTCCAGACGCTCTTCGAAGCGCAGATCGCGGTTGGTGACGATGCCGATCAGTTGCGAGCCTTCCACCACCGGGAAACCCGAAATGCCATGCTGCTGCGACAGGGCGATCACGTCGCGCACCTTCATTTGCGGCGGCACGGTGATCGGATCGCGCACCACACCCGATTCGAAGCGTTTCACCTTGGCGACTTCACGAGCCTGCTCGGCCGCCGTGAGGTTCTTGTGGATGATGCCCACGCCACCCATTTGCGCCATCGCAATGGCGAGGCGGGCTTCGGTGACGGTGTCCATGGCGGCGGACACGAGCGGCATGTTCAGGGAAATGTTGCGGGTCAGCCGGGTCTTGAGGCTGGTGTCGCGCGGCAAAACATCGGAGAAGGCCGGGACGAGGAGCACGTCATCGAACGTGAGTGCTGTTTGGATCAGACGCATGGCAAATCCTATAGGCGCAAAAGCGAATTATACGCGATACCTCCCCGGTTTTCACTGCACGAACAGCAGGTTAGCGAATTTCCACTGATTTTCCAGGGTCTTTCCGCAGGGGAATTTCGCTTCGCCGTTCGGGTCGGGTTCGATCCGGTTTCGTTTCGCCAGGCGAGTGCAGGATCGAACAAGACGCCCCGCCGCGGCCCGGTTAAGCTGCGCACCTGTTCAGTTTTATGTTGGAGTAGTCGATGCAGCGTGGTGTAGCGTACGGCGTCATGGCCGGAGCGTTGTGGGGCATGGTATTTCTGGTGCCGCGGATGCTGCCCGATTTTTCCCCGTTGCTGCTAAGCGCGGGCCGCTACACGATGTACGGTCTCGTTTCGCTGGCCGCGGCCCTGCCGATGGCGCGCTCGCTCGTCACCCGCCTGAGCCGCGAGGATTTGATTGCGCTCGTCAAGCTGGCGCTGGCCGGCAACCTGCTCTACTACATTCTTCTGACCAGCGCCGTGCACCTGATCGGGATTGCGCCGTCGTCGCTGATCGTCGGCGTGCTGCCGGTCACCGTCACCCTGCTCGGCCGGCACGACCACGGCGCCGTGCCGCTCGCCCGCCTCGCGTGGCCGCTGGCGATGGTGCTAGCGGGCATCGCCTGTATCAATGTCGACGTGTTTACCGTGGCCGAGGGAGCGGCGGGCGCCCCCGCCGGCATCCTCAGCAAGGTCGCCGGCCTCGCCTGCGCAGTCGGCGCCCTCGCCTGCTGGACCTGGTTCGCGGTCGAGAACACCCGCTATCTGCAGCGCCAGAACCATTTCAGCGGCAACGAGTGGTCGGTGTTGTGGGGCGTCGTCACGGGGGCGCTAGGCGCGGCGCTGTGGCTCGTGATCGCCCTGCTGCCCTCGGGCAACCTGCAAACGACGCTCGGCGGCGAGCGCTGGCAAACCTTCTGGATGCTCAATCTGGGACTGGCGATCGGCGCGTCGTGGCTCGGCAACGGGCTGTGGAACGCCGCCTCGAAGCGTTTGCCGCTCACGCTCTCGGGTCAGATGATCGTGTTCGAAACGCTGTTCGCCCTGCTGTATGCGTTCATTTACGACCACCGGCTGCCGCGCCCGCTGGAAATGGCGGCCATCGCGCTGCTCGTGGCGGGTGTGAGCTGGTCGGTGCGCCAGCACGCGGATGACGATTCGGCAGCGGTGCCGATCGAGGAGAAGGCGCAGGCGTCGGCGCATTGAGCGCCCGGCTGGCTCGTGCGGCACAGTGCGCGCCTGGCGGAGCGGCACAGGCCAGGCCGGTTACCTGGGTCGGTTAGCTGGCTAACCAGCCCGCCCTAGCGCGAATCGCGGTTCTGCCACTTGCGCCCTTCGATCGAGCCTTCCTTGCGAGTCTTTTCGACGCGGCGCTGGCGCGCCGCCTTCGGATCGACGATCAGCGGACGGTAGATTTCCACCCGGTCATGGTCGGCGAGCACCGTATCGAGCGATTTGAGCTTACCGAACACGCCGACCTTCTGCTGCGCGAGATCGATCTGCGGATAGCGCTTGAGGATGCCGCTGGCGTCGAGCGCCTGCTGCAGGGTGGCGCCCTCCGGCAACTCGACGGATATCAGCGCCTGCTTGTTGGGCAACGCATAGCAGACTTCAATCGACAGCATCGCGCTCATGCCTTACCGTAACGCGTGTCGGCGCGCTTCACGAACGATTCGACGAAGGTGTTGGCAATATGGCTGAACACCGGGCCGATGATCTTCTCGAGGATGATATTGGTGAATTCGTAGTGCAGCGCGAATTCGATCTTGCAGGCGTCCTCACGCAACGCGGTAAAGCGCCAGTAGCCGGTGAACTTGCGAAACGGGCCGTCCGCGAACTCCATGTCGATGCGCTCGGGTCGCTTCATGCTGTTGCGGGTGGCGAAGTGCTGCTTGATGCCCTTGAAGTTGATGTCGATCTTCGCCTCCATGCCATCTTCGTCCTGGCGACGGATCTCGACCCCGCCGCACCAGGGGAGGAAGTTGGGATAATCGGCGACATCGGTAACGAGGTCGAACATCTGTTCCGCCGAATGGCGTATCAACACGGTTTTCTGGACATCTGCCATAAATTGGACAGCACGTGGCAAGGGTGGACAAGCGCTGCGGGCTTTCCTTGCCCCGCTTTGCTAAAATCGTGATTTTAAACGAGTTGGGCACTTTCCATTCATGAGCATCATAGACAACAGAAAAGCCTTCTACGACTATTCGGTCGAAGAACGCTACGAGGCAGGACTCGTGCTCGAAGGATGGGAGGTCAAAGCCTTGCGCGCCGGCCGTGGCCAGATCAAGGAAGGCTACGTGGTCATCAAGAACAACGAGCTGTTCCTGATCGGCACGCACATCAGCCCGCTGCCCGAAGCGTCGACCCACATCACGCCGGACCCGGTGCGCACCCGCAAGCTGCTCCTGCATAGCGAGGAGATCAGCAAACTGATCGGCAAGGTCGAGCAACGGGGTTATACGCTCGTGCCGCTAAATTTTCATTACAAGGGCGGCCGCGTCAAATGCGAAATCGGCCTCGCCAAGGGCAAGAAGCAGCACGACAAGCGCGAGACCGAGAAGAAACGGGACTGGGAACGCGAGAAGGCCCGGCTGATGCGCAACCCGACCTGAGCTCGCGCACGGTGCGGCGTTACCGCACTTCGGGACTCTTACCCTTGTTCACGATAGTCAGCGCCGAGGCGATCATCGCGCTCATATTCGACAGATCGCCGGGCACGATCAACGTGGTGCCCTGCTTGGCCAGATTGGCGAACGCATTTACGTATTGTTCGGCCACCTTCAGGTTGACCGCTTCCATGCCGCCGGCGGACTGAATCGCTGCCGCGATCTTCTGGATGGCCTGCGAATTGGCTTCGGCCACCGCCAGAATCGCCGCGGCCTGCCCCTGCGCCTGGTTGATCGCCGCCTGGCGCTCGCCCTCGGACTTCTGGATCGCCGCCTCGCGCCCGCCCGAGGCGATATTGATCTGCTCCTGCTTGCGCCCTTCCGAAGCCGCAATCAACGCGCGCTTCTCACGCTCGGCGGTGATCTGCGCCTGCATCGCGTGAAGGATCTCCTTCGGCGGCGTCAGATCCTTGATTTCGTAGCGCAGCACCTTCACGCCCCAGTTCGCTGCAGCTTCGTCGAGCGACGAGACGATGCTGTGATTGATGAAGTCGCGCTCCTCGAATGTCTTGTCGAGTTCGAGCTTGCCGATCACCGAGCGCAGCGTCGTCTGCGACAACTGCGTAATCGCAAACACGAAGTTGCTCGAGCCATACGACGCCTTCATCGGATCGGTGACCTGAAAATACAGCACGCCATCCACCTGCAACTGGGTGTTGTCGCGTGTGATACAGACCTGGCTCGGCACGTCGAGCGGGATTTCCTTGAGAACATGCTTGTAGGCGATGCGGTCGACGAACGGCACGACAAAGCTCAGGCCCGGCGTGAGCGTGGCGTGGTAACGGCCGAGCCGCTCCATCACCCACGCATGCTGCTGCGGCACGATCTTGATGGTCTGCGCCGCGAGCACGATCACGATGATGAGAAACACTACTCCGACGATAGTCGAATCCATGGTTGCTCCATTTTCTTGTCTAAGTTGTTATGGTGCCTGGTGTGAACGGCCAGGCGTGTGCGAGCCGTCGGCGGAACCCTTTGCCGAAGCGCTCGCAGACCCGCTTTCAGGCCCACCGGCAGGCCGCTTGCTCGCCACCACGATCAGACGGCTGCCATCGAGCGCACTGATCTCGTAGACACCCGCGTCTTCCGACTCACCCGGCGCGAGCTCGACATCCCACGCGGCGCCGCGATAGTTGGCTCGCGCCCGCCGGTCGCGCCAGCCGGTCACGCTCAGCGTCTGACCAATATCCAGGTTCACGTCGGGATTGCGCGCGGCCTCTTTACGCTGTCTGCGACCAAAGCGCGAACGCCGCAACAGGAACACCGCGACGAGGGCCACCACTGCCGCCAGCGCGAACTGCACGTCGGCATTGGCGCCGGCCAGGCGCGCCAAGGCGGCGGCCACGAAACCCAGCGCGATCATCAACAGATAGAAGGTGCCGCTCATCAGTTCCAGCACGACAAGCACGCCCGCCCCGATCCACCAGAACAGTCCACCAGGCGCCACATCGACCTCCACAAAGCAAAACACCCCGGATCTACCGAGGTGTTTATAGCACGAAGCTGGTGCATTTTACCGTCCGGTGCGGTTCACTTTGATGAACCGCACCATCCGGCGATGCGCACTGCTTATTTTGCCGACGATTTAGCCAACGCCTGCCACGTTTCGATGATCGTGTCCGGGTTCAGCGAGATCGACGCAATGCCTTCGTCCGTCAGCCACTGCGCGAAATCCGGGTGATCCGACGGACCCTGGCCGCAGATGCCGACGTACTTGTTCAGCCGCAGGCAGGTTTCAATTGCGCGCTTGAGCATGAACTTGACCGCCGGGTCGCGTTCGTCGAAATCGACTGCCAGCAACTCCATACCCGAGTCGCGGTCGAGGCCGAGCGTCAGTTGCGTCAGGTCGTTCGAACCGATCGAGAAGCCGTCGAAGAACTCCAGGAACTGTTCGGCGAGAATTGCGTTCGACGGCACTTCGCACATCATGATCAGACGCAGGCCTTGCTGGCCGCGCTTCAGGCCGAACTTGTCCAGCAGCCCAATCACACGTTCAGCCTGTTTCAGCGTGCGCACGAACGGCACCATGATCTCGACATTGTCGAGGCCCATCTCTTCGCGCACCTTCTTCAGCGCGATACATTCCATCTGGAACGCTTCGGCGAAGTCTTCGGCGATGTAACGCGAGGCGCCACGGAAACCCAGCATCGGGTTTTCTTCGTCCGGCTCGTAGCGCGAACCGCCGATCAGCTTCTTGTACTCGTTCGACTTGAAGTCCGACAGACGCACGATGACGGGCTTCGGATAGAACGCAGCAGCAATCGTCGCGATACCTTCGGTCAGCTTGTCCACGTAGAACGCACGCGGCGAGGCATGACCGCGAGCCACGCTCTCGACCGCCTTCTTCAGGTCCTGATCGATGTTCGGGTACTCGAGAATCGCCTTCGGGTGCACGCCGATGTTGTTGTTGATGATGAACTCGAGCCGCGCCAGACCCACGCCGCCGTTGGGCAATTGCGAGAAGTCGAAGGCGAGCTGCGGATTGCCGACGTTCATCATGATCTTCACCGGAATCGGCGGCAGTTCACCGCGCTGGACTTCGGTGATTTCGGTTTCGAGCAGGCCGTCGTAGATCTTGCCTTCGTCGCCTTCGGCGCACGACACGGTAACCAGCGCGCCGTCCTTCAGCAGGTCGGTTGCGTCGCCGCAGCCCACCACCGCCGGCACGCCCAGCTCACGCGCGATGATTGCCGCGTGGCAGGTCCGGCCGCCACGATTCGTGACGATCGCCGAGGCGCGCTTCATCACCGGCTCCCAGTTCGGGTCGGTCATATCGGCCACCAGCACGTCGCCCGGCTGCACACGGTCCATCTCCGACGGATCGTGAATCACGCGCACCGGACCCGCGCCGATCTTCTGACCGATGGCGCGGCCCGTGACGATGACTTGCGACTGGCCCTTCAGCTTGAAGCGCTGCTCGGCCTTGCCGCCCGCCTGGCTTTTCACCGTTTCCGGACGCGCCTGCAGGATGAAAATCTTGCCGTCGCGGCCGTCCTTGCCCCACTCGATGTCCATCGGACGCTCGTAGTGCTTCTCGATGATCACGGCGTACTTCGCCAGCTCGATCACGTCCTCGTCGGTAATCGAGAAGCGGTTGCGCTGCTCGTGCGGCACGTCGACCGTCTTCACGCGGCCCGGCTCGCCCGGCTTGGTGAATTCCATCTTGATGAGCTTCGAGCCGATCGAGCGGCGGATGATCGGGTACTTGCCTTGCGCCAGCGTGGTTTTGAAGACGTAGAACTCGTCCGGATTCACCGCGCCCTGCACGACGGTTTCACCCAGGCCGTAGCTCGAGGTGATGAACACCGCGTCCTTGAAGCCGGATTCCGTGTCGAGCGTGAACATTACGCCGGCCGCGCCGACGTCCGAACGCACCATGCGCTGCACGCCCGCCGACAAGGCGACTTCAGCGTGGGTAAAGCCCTTGTGGACGCGATACGAGATAGCGCGGTCGTTGTACAGCGACGCGAACACGTGCTTCATGCGATCGAGCACGTCCTCGATGCCGACCACGTTCAGGTAGCTTTCCTGCTGGCCCGCGAACGACGCATCCGGCAAATCTTCTGCCGTAGCGGACGAACGGACTGCGAACGAAAGCTCTTCAGGCGAGCTGTTCTGGAGCGTGTCGAAACCCGCCCGGATGTCAGCCTCGAGCTTCGGCTGCAGCGGTGCGTCGACGATCCACTGGCGGATTTCCTTGCCCGCTTCGGCGAGCGCCTTCACGTCGTCGACGTCGAGCGTCTCGAGACGTTTGGCGATGCGTTCGGTGAGGTTGTTGTGATGGAGGAAATCGCGGAATGCGAGTGCCGTCGTGGCGAAGCCGGTCGGCACCCGAACGCCTGCCTGAGCGAGTTGACTGATCATCTCGCCAAGGGACGCGTTCTTGCCGCCCACGATCTCCACATCGGTCATCCGCAACTGCTCGAACGGCACTACATACGCCTGATCCTTTGCGACGTTAACTGCGTTAGTCATACAAGCCCCTAAGTGTGGAAGAAATACACGGCTGTGCAAGTGGGCTTGGACGCGAGCGCTCATAGGAAGCGCCTGATGAATCGGTGTTCTCGCGTCTTGCACAACCTGTTAGATAAGCAATCGCCTGGAGAGGCGCGCTGAAGCGTCATCAGCAAGCGCTTAACCGGGTAACCGCTTTTACAACCGTCTTGCCACGAAGCGTGCAAAAAACACGATGAAGCCAACGGTTGGACGAAATTATTCAAAATCGTCGCAAGTTACCAGCAAAAAGCGGTGCGTTCAGCGGGCGATAAATGCGAAATAAGCGCGATTCGCCTGCAATTGCTTATCCAACAGGTTGCCGCTATTCTACCGTGCCGACTCTCAAAATGTGACTGTCGGACGAGAATTGCGCCTCGAAACGCGCCCCGGACCTGTCGTCGGGCTCTTCGCGAGGCCACGGCTGTCAAGGGTGCGCGAGCGGCGCCCACGGCGCGGCGCGCCGATACTCCTGGAACTCCCGGTTAGCCACCGTACAGTGAGCGTCGGCGCGACGATGTTAGATTCGAGCGAAATTTCCCGCTCACGTTCCCTGCCCACTGCCCCACTGATGCCGCCCACCGTATTTATCGTCTCCGACGGTACCGGGATCACTGCCGAAACCTTCGCGCATTCGATCCTCTCCCAGTTCGACCAGAAATTCCGCCTGGTGCGGGTTCCGTTTGTCGATTCGACCGAGAAAGCCTACGCGACGCTCGAGAAAATCAACGAAGCGGTCAAGCAGGACGGCCGCCGGCCGATCGTTTTCACGACGCTCGTCGACAGCGCGTCGAACAAGATCGTCAAAGGCTCGAACGCGCTGGTGCTGGACATGTTCCAGACATTCGTCGAACCGCTCGAACAGGAACTGGAGCTGAAGTCGAGCCATGCGATGGGCCGCGGCCACCAGAATGCGGACACCGAGGAGTACAAGAACCGCATCGAGGCGATCAATTTCTCGCTCGCCCACGACGACGGTCAATCGAATCGCAATCTGGCGGATGCCGATGTGATCCTGGTTGGCGTGTCGCGCAGCGGCAAGACGCCGACGAGCCTGTATCTGGCGATGCAGTACGGCGTGAAGGCAGCAAACTATCCGCTGATTCCCGAAGATTTCGAACGCGGCAAGCTGCCGACTCCGTTACTGGCGCACCGTTCGAAGATGTTCGGGCTGTCGATCGATCCGCAGCGCCTGTCCGAGATCCGCAACGAGCGCCGTCCGGGCAGCAAGTACGCGGCGCCGGAAAACTGCCGTTACGAGATCAACGAAGCGGAAACCATGATGCGGCGCGAGGGGATCAAGTGGCTGTCGTCGACACACAAGTCGATCGAAGAGATCGCGACGACGATCCTGCAGGAGATCAAGCTGGACCGGCCGTCGTATTAAGTGAGGCGAGCGGCCGCGGCTTTACGCTTGCGGCCCGCTTATAGCCGCTTTTAACGGTTGGAGACCACCGGCCGGCGTTCCTCGTCTGGCCAGAACCGTACCCGAGGCAATGAGCGCTCCGGGTTTCACCGGCCGCCGCCGCCGCGCTGCTGGCGGCACTGCTCGAACAGGCACACGGCGGCGGCCGCCGCCACGTTCAACGACTCCATTCCGCCTGGCTGCGGAATTGTCACACGCAACGTGACTGCGTCGCGCCACGCCTGCGACACCCCTGCTCCCTCGTTGCCCATCACCCAGGCAAGCGGACCGGAAAGGTCGCAGTCATAGATCGCCTCGGCGCCGTGCGAGTCCGTAATCACCACCGGCACAGCCAGGCGCTCGGTCAAGGTCTGCGGCTCCACATCTTCGTGAATCTCCAGCAGGAAGTGCGCGCCCATCCCCGAGCGCAGCACTTTCGAGGACCACGCGTAAGCCGTCCCAGGCGCACAAAACACCTGCTGAATCCCGGCCGCAGCCGCGCTGCGCAGAATCGAACCGACATTGCCCGCGTCCTGCACGCCATCGAGCACGACGCAGGTCTCTTCGACCCGCTGCGGCAGCGCCGGAGCGAGCTTCTCGACGAGTAGCAGAATCCCGACCCCGTTCACCACATTCGACAACTGGCCGAATAGCGCATCGGGCAACGTAACGATGCGGTGCTCGTCGATACGGGAAACGATGGCTTGCGCCTCGTCGTGACGCAGCGCGCCTTCGGTGACGAGACAGGTTTCGGGCTGCCCAGCGACGTCCAGATACGCGCTCGCGAGGTGGAACCCTTCGAGCAGCGCATGACCGCTGCGACGCTGCTGGTGCGTCGAGCCGGCCAGTGCCTTGAGGCGCTTGTAGAGCGGATTGTCCCGCGAGGTGATGGCTTTCACAGGCAGCGAAGACAGTGAGAATGTGAGAAAAGCAGAACGAAGCGCCCGTGCGGGCACTTCAGGAAATCGCGCTATCGGCTCGACCTAGTCGACCCGCCCAGCGGGTCCGGCTCGCCGTCGAGCCAGGCCGTCTCCACGACGGGCGAAAGCCGCGTCAGCTCGACACCCGGCACCGCCGCGCGCCTGCTCATGCGCAAATGCGCTTCGCGCACCGGCGCAAACGAGCGTCGATGATGCTCGCACGGACCATGCTCACGCAGCGCCGCCAGATGCTGCGGCGTGCCGTAGCCCGAATGCGCATCGAAGCCGTAAACCGGAAAGGTCTGATGCAACTCCAGCAGCATACGGTCGCGCGTGACCTTGGCGAGAATCGACGCCGCCGAAATCGACTTGACGAGCGCGTCGCCGCCGACGATGGCCTCGCTGCGGATACTGAGCACCGGACAGCGGTTGCCGTCGATCTTCACGAGCGTCGGCACGACCGCGAGGCCTTCGACGGCGCGCTTCATCGCCAGCATGGTTGCGTGCAGGATATTGAGCGTGTCGATCTCTTCGACGGAGGCCGAGGCGATGCAATAGGCCAGCGCGCGATCGACGATCTTGTCATACAGTTCGTCGCGCTTTTTGGCGCTGAGCGCCTTCGAATCGTCGAGACCGCGAATCATCGGCTTCGCTGGATCGAAAATCACCGCTGCGGCCACCACCGGGCCGGCCAGCGGCCCACGCCCGGCTTCGTCGACGCCGCAGACGATCTCGTCGGCGGCATTGAAGTCAAAGCCGGGTTGCTTCGCCACCGTAGCGGCCTTGCGCCGGGGTGCGCGCGCGCCGGTCATCGACGCCCCTTGCGCGTCTCGACGACGTTCGCCACCACTTCCGCGGCACGCTGGGCTGTGTTCTGCTTCAGCACGTGATGCATTTCCGTGAAAATTTCCGTCAGCGTGCGCCGGTTGGCGTCGTCGCGCAACTGTTTCAGCGTGGCATCGGCGAGCGCCTCGGGCGTCGCAAAGTGCTGCAGGATCTCCGGCACCACGAAGCGCCCGGCGAGGATGTTCGGCAAGCCCACGTACGGCAGATAGCCCTGCCGCCGCATGATCTGACCGGTCAGCCAGGGCACCTTGTAGGAAATCACCATCGGCTTTTTCAGTAGTGCGGCTTCCAGCGTCACCGTGCCGCTCTTGACGAGGATCGCGTCGGCGGCGGTCATGGCCACCTGCGACTGCCCTTCCGTCAGCGTCAGCGCGAGACCCGGACTGGCGTCCACCAGCGGCTGCAGCAGTTCGCGCAGCGCCGGCGTCGCCGCCGGCATCACGAAACGCACCCCCGGCTCGCGGTGCTGCATCAACTCCATCGCCGCGAAAAACGTCGGACCGATCAGATCGATTTCCGAGCGCCGGCTGCCCGGCAGCACGGCAATCACCGGGCCGCTTTCCGGCAAGCCTAGCGCGCGCCGCGCGCCCAGTGTGTCGGGTTCGAGCGGAATCTCGTCGGCAAGCGGATGGCCGACATATGAAGCCGCCACGCCGGCCTTCTCGAGCAGCGCGGTTTCAAACGGAAACACGCACAGCATGTGGTCGACCGCTTTGGCGATCTTCTTGATGCGCCCGCCGCGCCACGCCCAGATGGACGGGCACACGAAGTGGATGGTCGGAATGCCGGCTTCGCGCAGCGCGTGCTCGAGTCCGAAGTTGAAGTCGGGCGCGTCGACGCCGACAAATGCGGCAGGCGGCTCAGCCAGCAACTGGCGTTTCAGCTCGTTGCGGATGCTGAGAATCTCGGGAATATGACGCAGTGCTTCGACGTAGCCGCGCACCGTCAGCTTTTCCATCGGCCAGTGCGCGTCGAAGCCGGTGGCGATCATGCGCGGACCGCCGATGCCATAGTACTGGGTACCGGCCGGCAAGCGGCTGCCGAGGCCGTCCAGCAGGGACGCGGCAAGCAGGTCGCCGGACGGCTCGCCGGCCACCATTGCGAGCCGTAGCGGACTGGGTTGCAGTGCCATCGGCTAGCGGATGATGCCGCGTTGCGACGCGACTACGAAGTCGACCAACTGCTGCACCGGCGCATCGCCGTCGCCGCCGGCCGAAGCCAGCTCGCCCAGTTGCACCTTGGCATCTTCCAGCGATAGGCCGTTCTTGTACAACAGGCGGTACGCGGCCCGCAGCGCCGAAATTGCATCGGCGGAAAAGCCGCGCCGGCGCAGGCCTTCGACGTTGATGCCGTGCGGTTCCGCCTTGTTGCCCGCGGCGATCACGAACGGCGGAATATCCTGTACGAGCGCCGACGCACCGCCCAGCATCGAATGCGCGCCGATGCGCACGAACTGGTGCACGCCCGACATGCCGCCGACAATCGCATAGTCGCCAATCGTCACGTGGCCGGCCATCTGCGCGTTGCTCGACAGGATTACGTTGCTGCCCACATTGCAGTCGTGACCGATGTGCACGTACGCCATGATCCAGTTGTCGTCGCCGAGCGTGGTGACGCCCGCGTCCTGCACCGTGCCGGTGTGGATCGTGGTGAACTCGCGGATGGTGTTGCGGTTGCCGATCACGAGCCGGGTCGGCTCGTCGCGGTACTTCATGTCCTGCGGCCGGCCACCGACCGATGCATAGTGGCCAATGCGGTTTTCCTGGCCGATGGTGGTGTGACCTTCGATCACGCTGTGCGAACCGACCGTCGTGCCCGCGCCAATGGTGACGTGCGCGCCGACGATAGCATACGGCCCTATTTCAACCGTTTCGTCGAGCTGCGCGCCCGGCTCGATGATCGCAGTGGGATGAATCCTGCTCATGCGTCCTCACTTCTGATTCCGTTGTGTTGTCTGGATGCCGCGCCGGCGTGTGCCGCCTCGTCAGCTCTCCAATGCTGGCCGCCCCCGAACGGATGCCCATGAGAGGGACGTCCGCAGCGGTCCAGGGTTACCGGCCTCGCTTACTAGCCTCGCTTGGCGGCCATCAATGACTGGCCGTCCGCCAGCGGCCCTCGGTCAGCTACCCTCCGTATCCGTATGGCGGACTGCGCACATCAGGTCGGCTTCCGCCGCAACCGCGCCATCCACCTCGGCGCGCGCCTTGAATTTCCAGATGCCGCGCATGTGCCGTTCGAACGTCGCGTTCAGGATGAGCTGATCGCCCGGCTCCACCACTCGCTTGAAGCGCGCGTTGTCGATGCCGACGAACAGGTACAGCGTGTTGGCCGGATCGTGCGGCTCTTCCGAGAACGTCAGCAGCGCGGCGGTCTGCGCCAGCGCTTCGAGGATCAGCACACCCGGCATCACCGGGCGGCTCGGGAAGTGGCCCATGAAGTACGGCTCGTTGATCGACACGTTCTTCAGCGCTTTGATGCTCTTGTGCGGTTCCAGTTCGAGCACCCGATCGACCAGCAGGATCGGATAGCGATGCGGCAGTAGCGTGAGAATCTTATGAATGTCGAGATTGATTTTTTCGGTGCTCATGGTGTTTCTACTCACGCATTGACTGCGCGATGATGACTGCGGATACGGTTCAGGTGGGTTGGTAACGCGTGCTGCCGTCGCTTTCGATGATCCGGCAGCCCAGACTGCCCCGTCACGGAAAGCGACGCTTCCTGCTTGAAATCTGGCCGTTGCTTACCCGGCCCGGCGTTCACGCCTTGTCGTCAGGCGCATGAACGGCCGCGGCCGCCTCCAGCGCCTTGATACGGTCGCGCAGCTTGTCGAGGTTGCGCATCAGGGCCGCACTCTTGTTCCAGTCGCGATGCTCGACGGCCGGGAACGCGCTCGTGTACATGCCGGGCTTCAACAGCGATTTCGACACACCCGACTGCGCGGTGACGATCACATAATCGGCCAGTGTAACGTGCCCGGCAATGCCGACCGCGCCGCCGATCATGCAATGCCGGCCAATATTGGTGCTGCCGGCGATGCCCGCACAACCGGCGATCACCGTGTAGGCGCCGATCCGGCAGTTATGGCCGATCTGCACCAGATTGTCGATCTTCACGCACTCTTCGATCACGGTATCGGCCATCGCACCGCGGTCGATCGTCGTATTGGCGCCAATTTCGACATCCGCGCCGACCGATACGCCGCCGACCTGCGGGATCTTGACCCAGCTACCGGTCCGCGCCTCGCCGTCGCCGACGAAATCGGGTGCAAAACCGAAGCCGTCGGAGCCGATCACGGCGCCGGCGTGGATGATGACGCGCTCGCCGATCTTGCAGCCGTAGTACACGCTGACGTTCGGATACAGGTGCGAACCGGCGCCGATCCGCGTGCCGCGGCCAATCACCACGTTCGCATCCAGCCGCACATGCTCGCCGATCACCGCGCCGGCCTCCACCGTGACGTGCGGCCCGATCACCGCGGTGGGTGCAACCTGGGCGGACGGATCGATGGTCGCGCTGGCGTGTACGCCCGGCACGGCCTTCGGCGCGGCGAGGTCGATGAACGTCTGCGCGACGCGCGCGAAGTAAGCGTAGGGGTTCGGCGTGACGATGAAGTTACGGGCGCCGTGCAAGCGGGCGCCGTGCCCTTCGGCCGTGCCCAACTTGGCGAGATCCTCGGCGTTGATCAACACCGCCCCTGCGCGGGTGGTTTCGACCTGCGACAGGTACTTCGGATTGGCGAGGAACGCGAGCTGGTTCGGGCCTGCCTGGTCGAGCGGCGCCAGGCTGCCCACGCGGTGCGAGCGGTCCCCGACTACTTCACCTCCGAACCGCTGGACGATGTCCTCGAGCGTAAATGCCATGCGTGTACTGCTCCTGCTGTTCAGTTGCCGTTGGCGGACGACGCGCCATTGCTGGGCGCCGCCGCAAGTGCCTTGAGCACCTGGTCGGTAATGTCGATGCGCGGACTCACATACACCGCTTCCTGAACGATCAGGTCATAGTGCTGCTGCTCGGCGATCTGCTTGATCACCTTGTTGGCGCGATCGAGCACCGCCGCCAGCTCCTCATTGCGGCGCTGGTTCAGGTCTTCACGAAACTCGCGCTGCTTGCGCTGAAAGTCGCTGTCCAGTTGCGACAGATCGCGCTGCTTCTCGGCGCGATCGGCCGGCGCCATCGACGCGCCGTTCTTGTCCAGCGCGTCGGACATCGACTTGAGCTTCTGCGCCATATCCTGCAGATCCTTGTCGCGCTTGGCGAACTCGGCCTCGAGCTTGGTCTGTGCCGCCTTTGCGGCAGCCGACTCACGCAGGATACGATCCGAGTTGACGGCCGCAATCCTGGCTTCCTGCCCGTGCGCGACACCCGCGCCCAAAGTCATTGCCAGCGCAAGCGCGCACGTCGCATAGGCGCATCTCACACGTTTCGAAAACATACCGGTTCGCAAAGTCATCCTCTCGATACTGTAAAGAGGTCCGGGACTGGCCCGGACCGTCCAATCAGAATGCCGTTCCGATCTGGAACTGGAATTTCTGGTACTGGTCGCCACGGTGCTTCGTGAGCGGGTAACCCAGGCTCAGCTTGAGCGGCCCGATCGGCGAGATCCATGCGAGCCCCACCCCGTAGCCGTAGCGCAAGCCATTTGCGCCCACGCTGTTGCCTTCATCGCCCCAGACGTTACCGGCGTCCAGGAACGTAAACACCCGCAGGGTGCGATCATAGCCTGTGCCCGGCAACGGAAACGTTAATTCGACGTTGCCCGCCAGCAGCTTCGATCCACCGATCGGGTCGCCGGTCGACGCATCGCGCGGCCCGAGCGAGCTCGGCTCGTAGCCGCGCACCGATCCGATACCGCCCGCGTAGTAATTCTTGAAGATCGGGTAAGGCTTGCCGCCCAGGCCATTGCCGTAGCCGCCGTGGAGATTGAAACCCAGTACGAATCCACGCGCAAACGAATAATAGTACTGCGCGTTGATATCGGCCTTGTAATACTGCGTGCCACCCGCCGGCGTGCCATATTCGGCGTTCGCCTGGGTGAAATAGCCGCGGCTCGGCACCAGCGCGCTGTCGCGTGCGTCGCGTGACCAGCCCACCGTGACCGGCACGTTGGTCGACACCCGGCCGAACTCGTTCACGTAGTCGAGATAGCTTTGCGGCGTGGCGGCATCGACATCGAGCGTGTTCTGCTCGACACCGGCGCCGAAATAGACCGTATCGACTTCCGAGAACGGAATGCCGAACTTGAGGTCGCCACCTGCCGTGACGATCCTGAAGCTCGAATCCGTCGAGTAGTACAGCGGCTGCTGGGTGCGATAGTAGACGTCGGTAATGCGCCTGATGCCGTCCACCGTGAAGTACGGGTCGATCTGCGTGACGGTCAGCGTGCGGTACGTCTTCGCGGTATTGATATTCACCCCGAGGCTCGTGCCGGAGCCGAACACGTTGTCTTGCGCAATGCCCGCCGAGAGGATCGGACCTTGCCCGGAGCCGTAACCGAGCCCGAGCATAATCGAGCCGGTCGGCTTTTCCCTGACCTTGACGTTCACGTCCACCTGGTCCGCTGTGCCTTCCACCGGCACCGTGGTCACGTCCACCTCAGAGAAATAGCCGAGGCGGTTCACGCGGTCTTTCGAAAGCGCGAGGCGGTTCGAGTCGAACCACGAGCTTTCGAGCTGGCGCATTTCGCGGCGCACCACTTCGTCGCGCGTGCGGGTGTTGCCCACCACGTTGATGTGGCGCACGTAGACGCGGCGGCTCGGGTCTACTTGCAGCGTCAGGTCGACTGTGTGGCGCTGCTGGTCGATCAGCGGCTGTGCGTTCACCGTGGCAAACGCGTAGCCATACTCGCCAAGCTTGTCGACGAGTGCCTTGGTCGTAGCCTGCAGCTTGTCGGCCGAGAAAACCTCGCCGGTCCTGATGCTGACGACCTTGTCGAGCTCGGCTTCGCGATCCAGCAGATTGCCGGCCAGGCGGATGCCGGAAATCGTGTATGGCTCGCCCTCGTGCAGGGTGAGCGCCAGGTACATGTCTTTCTTGTCTGGCGAAATCGACACCTGGGTCGATTCGAACGAGAACTCGAGGTAGCCGCGATTCAGGTAGTACGAGCGAATCTTCTCGAGATCGCCGGCCAGCGTGTCTTGCGAGTACAGATCGCTCTTCGTGTACCACGAGAACCAGTTCGGCGTGGACTGCTGCATTTCGTCACTCAGCGTACTGTCGCTGAACGCCTTGTTGCCGATGAAGCTGATCTGGCGGATCTTCGCGCTCGGACCTTCGTCCACCGAGAACAGTAGCGCCACGCGGTCGCGGTCGAGCGGCGTGACGGTAGTCTTGACTTCGGCTGCGTAGTAGCCGCGCGTCAGATACTGATGCTTCAGCTCCCGCTCTGCCTTCTGGGCGAGCGCCGCATCGTAAAAACGGCCCTGCGACAGCCCGACCGAGCGTAGCGCCTTCGTCAGGTTGTTCTTGTCGAATTCGCGCAGGCCCGAGAAGTCGATCGTGCCGATGGCCGGACGCTCCGTCACCTGCACGATCACGAGCGCGCCTTCGACGAGGATCTTCACGTCGTTGAAGAAGCCCGTGGCGTATAACGCGCGAATCGCTTCGGAGGCCTTGTCGTCGGAGAAGGTATCGCCTTGCCGGATGGGCAGATAGGCAAATACGGTGCTGGGCTCGATGCGCTCCAGACCTTCGATACGGATGCCTTGCACCACGAACTGCGATGTAGCGTGGGCCACGAGGCCATGCGCGGCTAACGCAGCAGCAGCCACCGACTTAGGTACAAGGCGATCAGGTTTCGACAACGTACTTCCCCAATGTAAAGCTCAACCATGCCGGGCGAGCGCTCCTCGCGAGCGCCGCCGGGCACTTCAAAAATGGATCAGGCGAGCCAGATCGTTGAAAAGCGCGATCGCCGACAAGGCGACGATACAGGCCAGGCCAGCTCTCTGCAGAACGAGCTGCCAGCGGTCGGAGACCGCTTTACCGGTTGCGGCTTCAACCAAATAATATAACAGATGCCCCCCATCCAATACCGGAATTGGGAGCAGGTTAAGTACGCCAAGACTGATGCTGACAAGGGCCAGGAATGACAGGAATGCTGAGGGACCCAACCTCGCACTCTTACCTGCGTAGTCGGCAATCGTGACCGGTCCTGACAGATTTTTCAGCGATGCTTCGCCCGTGATCATCCGGCCAAACATCCGCACCGAGTAAGCGGCGAGATCCCACGTCCGGCGCGCGCCCAACTGCAGGCTTTCGATCGGGCCGTAATGCACCGTGACAGACGGCACCTGGGTCGCCAGTTCCGCACCGATGCGGCCGATCTCCTGGCCGCTGGCATCGTCGTGCTGCATCTGCGGCACGACGTGAAGGTCTTCTGTCTTGCCCGCCTGCTGCGCGTCGCCGCCGCGCTCGACCTGCAGCGCAATGCTCTTGCCCGCATGCGTCTTCACATAGGCGATGAAGGCCGTTGCGTTGTCGGCGGGCGTGCCGTCGATCGAGATGAGGCGGTCGCCCGCGACGAGGCCCGCGCGTTGCGCCGCGCTGCCCGGCTGGACGCCTGCCACGATCAGCTTGCCGCCGCCCGGCTCGAAGCCGAGATGCGACATGAAGTCGTCGTCGACATCCTTCTCGGACACGTCGCGCAGGTCGAGCGTGAAATCGGAGATCCCGCGGCCGTCTTTTGCGCTCAGGACGATGCGGCGGTGATCGAACGCGGCGCCGAGCAACTTCCAGCGCAGATCGGACCACGAACGCACCGCTTCGCTCTCGGCCGCAGCCGCATTGCGCACGGCAACCACGGTCTCGCCGCCGTCGAAGCCGGCGAGCGCCGCGGGCGTATTCGGCGCCGGCGTGGCGACGATGGCCAGCGGCTCGCTCACGCCAGTGGCGAACACCGCGGCGAACAGCACGATGGCAAGGAGGAAATTGGCGACCGGGCCGGCCGCGACGATCGCAAAGCGCTTGGCGACATGCTGACGGTTGAACGCATGAGGCAAGGCCTCGGCGGGGATCGGCTCGCCCGCTTCACGCTCGTCGAGCATCTTCACGTAGCCGCCTAACGGCAACGCAGCAATCGTCCATTCGGTGCCCGTCCTGGGGCTGACCCACTGAACCAGTGGCTTGCCGAAGCCGATCGAAAAGCGCAGCACCTTCACACCGCACCAACGCGCGACGCTGTAGTGGCCATACTCGTGAACCACCACGAGCACGCCTATCGCGACGACGAAGGCGAGCACTTCGATCAGCAGGTTCATATTCGCCTCACTGGACGGCACGTTCCGCGCGAAGGGCGTCGTGCGGCAGACGCGCGATGAAATCGGCAGCCGCCCGGCGCGCGGCTGCGTCGGCGTCGATCACGTCGTCGAGCGCGTGAGCGCTGCGGTTGGGCAACGCGTTCAACACCGCGTCGACGACCTGCGCGATCGCCATAAAACCGATCTTGCGCGACAGGAATGCATCGACCGCAACCTCGTTGGCCGCGTTCAACGCGGCGCTGGCGATACCGCCTTCGGCGAGCGCCTTCATGGCGAGCGCGAGACACGGGAAACGCGCGTAGTCCGGTTTCTCGAACGAGAGCGAGGCGACCTGCACCAGATCGAGCTGGGCCACGCCGGAATCGACCCGGTCGGGGAATGCAAGCGCGTGCGCGATCGGCGTGCGCATGTCGGGATTGCCGAGCTGCGCGAGCACCGAACCGTCGGCATACGACACCATCGAATGGATCACGCTCTGCGGGTGAATCAGCACTTCGATGCGCTCGCCCGGCAGCGCAAACAGCCAGTGCGCTTCGATGACTTCGAGGCCCTTGTTCATCATGGTCGCCGAGTCGACCGAAATCTTGCGGCCCATCACCCAGTTCGGGTGCTTGCAGGCTTCGTCGGGCGTCACGTTGACGAGACTTGCCGGCTCGCGGGTGCGGAACGGGCCGCCCGACGCCGTCAGGATGATCCTGGAGACGCCGCCATGCTGCGCGGCTTCGCGCGGCAGGCACTGGAAAATTGCGTTGTGTTCGCTGTCGACCGGCAGCAGCACGGCGCCGTGATCGCGCACCGCGTCCATGAAGATCGCGCCGGACATCACCAGCGCTTCCTTGTTGGCAAGCAGAATGCGCTTGCCGGCCCGGGCGGCGGCCAGGCTCGGCGCAAGACCCGCGGCGCCGACGATGGCGGCCACCACCGTATCGCAGCCATCACTCTTCGAGACCTCGACGAGTGCTTGCGGACCGTACGTCACCTCGGTCTTGCAGCCGGCCGCGCGCAGCCTGGCGGCCACTTGCGCCGCGGTTTCGGCATCGCCGACCACCGCCACTTCGGGCGTAAAGCGCAGGCATTGTTCGACGAGCTTGTCGCCGTTGCGATGCGCGGTGAGCGCGTAGACCGAGAAGCGCTCGGGATGACGCGCGACGACGTCGAGCGTGCTGTCTCCAATCGAGCCCGTGGAACCGAGCAGTGTCAGACGTTTTTGCATATCTCTTTCTCTAGCCGAGCAACAACATTGCGAGCGGCAGCACCGGCAATAATGCGTCGATGCGGTCAAGGACGCCACCGTGTCCCGGCAGCAGGCCGCTGGAATCCTTCACGCCGGCCTGACGTTTCAACATCGACTCGAACAGGTCGCCAACCACGCTGAAGGCCACCAGAACGGACAGCGCGACCAGCGCACGGACGGCGCCAAGGCGCTCCAGTAGCGCAGAATACAGGGTCGGTTCAAAAGCGTGCACCCCGATCGCCACCGCCGCGACGATCACGACCGCCAGCCAGCCGCCGATCGCCCCTTCCCATGTCTTACCGGGACTGATGGCGGGCGCCAGCTTGTGCCGACCGAGCGCCTTACCTGCAAAGTATGCGCCGATATCGGCCAGCCAGACCACCAGCAACAGGGACAGAACAAACGGCACGCCCGCCATGCGGGCTGCGACCAGCGCGTGCCAGCAGGCCACAAAGACGACAATCCCGGCGAGAAACAGGAACAGGCGCCAGGCGCCCTGTGCCAACGCCGGCTTGCGCAACAGCACGTATGGGGCGGCCAGGATCCAGAACACGGCGGCGGCCTGGAAGAGCGGCCGCGGCAGGCGCATGCCGGTACCGAGTTTGGTGCTCACCACCAGAGCCACTGCTGCGACAAGCGCGTACACGACGGGACCGACGCCGCCGACTTTCAGCAAACGGGCCCACTCCCACGCGGCAAAGACGACCACGAACGCGATCAGCGCGCCAAACGCGCCCACCGGCGCGAACAGCGTGACCGGCAAAAACACAGCCAGAAGGACGAGCGCCGTGATAACACGGGTTTTTAGCATGGAAGCGAATCGACGTTTTGCGATTGCGGCTCGAGCTGAGCGCTGGTGCGGCCGAAGCGGCGCTCGCGCTCCGCGTAGGAATCGATGGCGTGGCGCAGCGCGTCCGCATCGAAATCCGGCCAGAAGGTGTCGGTGAAGTAGAACTCAGTGTACGCGAGCTGCCACAGCAGGAAGTTGCTGATGCGCTGCTCGCCGCCGGTGCGGATGAAGAGGTCGGGCTCCGGCGCGTACGCCATGGCGAGATGCCCGGCGAACGATTCCTCGTTGACCTCGACGGCCTCGCCCGCCAGCGCCGATTGCTCGGCCAGCTTGCGGGTGGCCTGCATGATGTCCCAGCGCCCGCCGTAGTTGGCGGCGATGGTCAGGGTGAGACGGGTATTGCGGGCCGTTTTGGTCTCCGCGCGGCGGATCAGATCCTGGATGCGCTTGTCGAACATCGTCAGGTCGCCGACCACGCGCAGGCGGATGCCGTTGGCGTGGAGCTTGCCGATCTCGCGCTCGAGCGCGGTGACGAACAGACGCATCAGGAACGACACCTCGTCGTTCGGACGGCGCCAGTTTTCGGAGCTGAAGGCAAACAGCGTCAGGTATTCGACGCCGGAGCGTGCGCACGCCTCGACGGCGGCACGCACGGCGTCGACGCCGCGTGAATGGCCCGCCACGCGCGGCAGACGGCGCTGCGTTGCCCAACGGCCGTTGCCGTCCATGATGATCGCGATATGTCGCGGCACCGCCGCGACATCAGGCACGCGAACGGTTGAGCTGGTATAGGTCATGGCCGTCGGGACAATAACTACAAAAAAGAAGTGAGGATCTGAAGATACTGAAGCCTGGCGGCCTCAGACCGTCATGATCTCGGCTTCTTTGGTCGTCACGAGCTTGTCGATTTCGGCCACGAACTTGTCCGTCAGCTTCTGGACGTCGTCACCGGCACGACGCTCGTCGTCTTCGGAGATTTCCTTGTCTTTCACGAGCTTCTTCAGTTGCTCGTTGGCGTCACGGCGCAGGTTGCGCACCGCGATCTTGGCCGTTTCGGCTTCGCTGCGTGCGACCTTGGTCAGCTCGCGGCGGCGCTCTTCCGTCAGCGCGGGCATCGGCACGCGGATCACGTCGCCTTGCGTAGCCGGGTTCAGGCCCAGATCGGACTCGCGAATCGCCTTTTCGACGACCTGCACCATCTTCTTTTCCCACGGCTGCACGCCGATCGTGCGCGCGTCGATCAGCGTCATGTTCGCAACCTGCGAGATCGGCACCGGCGAGCCGTAATAATCGACCTGGATGTGATCGAGCAGGCCCGTGTGCGCACGGCCCGTGCGGATCTTCGACAGATCGTTCTTGAACGCGTCGATCGAGCGCTGCATCTTTTGCTCGACGCCCTTCCTGATATCAGCCACAGACATTTTTAAACCTCCGAACCTTCAAAACGGTGCGAGCCGGCCAGCGTGCAAGTAGCAGCGGCCCGGGCCCGCGTTAAAGCCCACGTTATGTGAACGAGAGTTTACACGTGGACGAGCGTACCCTCGTCCTCGCCTTGCACAATGCGCTTTAGCGCACCCGGCTTGACAATCGAAAATACGCGGATCGGCAGCTTCTGGTCGCGGCACAGCGCAAACGCCGTGGCGTCCATGACCTGCAGATTGCGGCCGATCGCCTCGTCGAAGCTGATCGTCGTGTAGCGCGTTGCCGTCGGGTCTTTCTTGGGGTCGGCCGAATACACGCCGTCCACCTTGGTGGCCTTCAGCACGACTTCCGCGCCGACTTCCGAGCCACGCAGCGCCGCCGCCGTGTCCGTCGTGAAGAACGGGTTGCCGGTGCCGGCCGCGAAAATCACGACCTTGCCTTCTTCCAGCTGGCGGATTGCCCGGGGGCGGATGTACGGCTCGACCACCTGGTCCATGCGCAGCGCCGACTGCACGCGCGCCTCGATACCGGCGTGGCGCATCGCGTCCTGCAGCGCCAGCGCGTTCATCATCGTCGCCAGCATCCCCATGTAGTCGGCCGTCGCGCGGTCCATACCGGCTGCGCCGCCCGCCACACCGCGAAAAATATTGCCGCCGCCGATCACCACGGCGAGTTGCGTACCGAGCCGCACCACCTCGGCCACGTCCGCCACCATTCTTTCGATCGTCGCGCGATTGATGCCGAAGGCATCATCGCCCATCAGAGCTTCACCGGAGAGTTTGAGGAGGACGCGTTTATAGGCAGTGGGCATAGGGATATCCAGATCGCGCAGAACAGGGCAACAACAAGAAACTAACTGTAGGGGTGAAATGCTGATTCGGGCAAGCGTCGCCAAATTGACGAACCCCAGGGTTCGGCAAAGACGGCTGCATCGCGAGGGTCAACCCGCATGCAGCCTTGCGGCGCCGCCGGCCGCGACAGGGTCTTGCCCCGCCGCGGGTCCAACGGTATTGCGGTAAAGCTTAAGTGAAACTTATTGTTGCTTTGCAGCAGCCACTTGAGCCGCCACTTCTGCCGCGAAGTCGTCCTGCTTCTTCTCGATGCCTTCGCCGACCACGAACAGTGCAAACTTTTGCACGCTCGAGCCTGCTGCCTTCAGCATCTGTTCGATTGTCTGCTTGTCGTTCTTAACGAACGTCTGGTTCAGCAGCGAGACTTCCTTCAGATACTTCTGCACGCTGCCGTCGACCATCTTGGCGACGATTTCAGCCGGCTTGCCCGATTCGGCGGCCTTCTGTTCAGCGATGCTGCGCTCCTTGGCGATCAGGTCTGCCGGGACGTCGTCCGACGACAGCGAGACCGGCTTCATGGCCGCGATGTGCATTGCAACGTCCTTGCCGACCTGCTCGTCCGCGCCGGTGTACTCGACCAGCACGCCGATACGCGTGCCGTGCAGGTATGCAGCCAACTGGTTGGCGGTTTCGAAACGCACGAAACGGCGGATCGAAAGGTTTTCGCCGATCTTGCCGACCAGCGCGAGACGCACCGCGTCGACCGTCGAGCCTTCCAGCGGCAGGGCTGCCAGAGCGGCGACGTCAGCCGGGTTTTGCGTAGCGACCAGCTCGGCGATCTGCTTCGAGAAAGCCAGGAAGTCGTCGTTCTTCGAAACGAAGTCGGTTTCGCAGTTCAGTTCGACGATTGCACCGACCTTGCCGCCGATGAACGAGGCGATCACGCCTTCAGCCGTGACGCGCGAAGCAGCCTTGCTGGCCTTGTTGCCGAGCTTCACGCGCAGCAGTTCTTCAGCGCGCGCCATGTCGCCGTCGGCTTCAGTCAGCGCCTTCTTGCATTCCATCATCGGCGCATCGGTCTTCGCGCGCAGTTCTGCAACCATGCTTGCGGTAATTGCCGCCATCATTCGCTCCTAGAGTCTGTCTTTCACACACCGCCCGCACTTCGATGCCGGCGGCAAGAATTCGTTTCCGCACAGCGCGTATTTTTCTCGCACTGTAGCCGGGTGTCGCGACTTAAAAAAAGGGGGCCTGTAGAAAGCCCCCTTTTTTGCCGGACACAGGGCAGCCTTACGCTTCCGAGTTGACCTCGACGAACTCGTCGCCGTCACCGCCACGTGCGGCCTGCACCACTTCGTTGACCGCGTTTGCACGGCCTTCGAGGATCGCGTCAGCCACGCCTTGCGTGTACAGGGTGACGGCCTTGCTGGCGTCGTCGTTACCCGGGATCACGTAGTCGATGCCTTCGGGCGAGTGGTTCGTGTCGACCACAGCGATAACCGGCACGCCGAGCTTGTTGGCTTCGGTCACAGCAATCTTGTGGTAACCGACGTCGACCACGAAAATTGCGTCCGGAATACCGCCCATGTCCTTCACGCCGCCAATCGACTTTTGCAGCTTGGCGATTTCGCGTTCGAACAACAGCGCTTCCTTCTTGCTCATGCGCTCCGTTTCACCGGCTTCCAGCGCTGCTTCCATGTCCTTCAGGCGCTTGATCGAAACCTTCAGCGTCTTGAAGTTGGTCAGCATGCCGCCGAGCCAGCGTGCGTTGACGTACGGCATGCCAGCGCGTTGCGCCTCTTCGGCGATCGTGTCGCGCGATTGACGCTTCGTGCCGACGAACAGGATCGTGCCCCGGTTAGCCGCCAGCTGACGCACATACTTCAATGCGTCGTTGTACATCGGCAGCGTCTTTTCGAGGTTGATGATGTGAATCTTGTTGCGATGGCCGAAAATGAAGGGGGCCATCTTCGGGTTCCAGAAGCGCGTTTGGTGGCCGAAGTGGACACCTGCTTCCAGCATTTGACGCATGGTAACTGCCATGAAAATCTCCGCTAGGGTTGGGTCTTAAGCCGACTGCCGTATCGGCCACGCCGTCTTCGCCATCTGCGAGGACCTGACGCGGCGGACACCCTGGGTGCTGCCGGCTTGCGAGTCTGCTGCCTTGGGTTATGCTGCTGCCTTGCACCGCCTCGCTTAACGCTGACACGGCCGACGGCTTACAGCACCACCCCTGAAACCTCCTGTAGCGCAGGCAACTATCGCGACAGGCCAGTCTTCTCCACGAATTTTCCGCAAAAACGAATAATCCGCAGCGACTTAGCCAGAGATTATAGCACGTGACTATCGGCAGACTCAACCTGCCCGGTAGCCCTGAATCGGCGCCAGGGTTGCGCCTCGCGGCAGCCGGATCGGTTTGCCACCCTCTCAAAACCCTGCGACAGCCGGAATATGGTGCGATAATCTCGAAATAACCGCATTTTCAGGCCCGCCTCATGGCTATTACACTCAAAAACGAACACGATATCGCGCAGATGCGCGTCGCTTGCCGGCTCGCCAGCGAAGTGCTCGACTACATCACACCGCTGGTCGCAGCCGGCATCACCACCGGCGAACTCGACCGCCTGTGTCACGAATACATGCTGAAGGTACAGGGCACGGTCCCGGCGCCGCTGAACTACCAGCCGCCCGGCTACCCGCCGTATCCGAAGGCAACCTGCATTTCGGTCAACGATGTGATCTGCCACGGCATTCCGGGCGACAAGACGCTGAAGAACGGCGACGCCCTGAATATCGACGTCACCGTCATCAAGGACGGCTACTTCGGCGATACGAGCCGCATGTTCATCGTCGGCGAAGGCTCGATTCTCGCCAAACGGCTCGTCCAGACCACCTACGAATGCATGTGGCTCGGCATCGATCAGGTGCGTCCAGGTGCGCATCTGGGCGACATCGGCCATGCGATCCAGCGTCATGCCGAAGGACAAGGCTACAGCGTGGTGCGCGAATATTGCGGCCATGGCATCGGCACGGTGTTCCACGAAGATCCGCAAATCCTGCACTACGGCCGTCCGGGCACGGGGCTCGAACTGCAGCCGGGCATGATTTTCACGATCGAACCGATGATCAACGCCGGCCGCCGCGAGATCCGCACCATGCCGGATCAATGGACGGTCAAGACCAAGGACCGCAGTCTGTCCGCGCAGTGGGAACACACGATCCTCGTCACCGAGAGCGGCTATGACGTGCTGACGGTTTCAGCCGGCACCCCGGCGCGACCGCCTGTGGTCGCGGCCACTACGGCCTGAGCGCCTCCCGTCCTCACCCGCGCGCGCCCATGAGCAGTGTTCCAGCCCTCGCCCTTTCCGATGCCACGTCCCTGAAGGCGGACTACAAGGTGGCCAAAGCCAAGTTGCTGGAACGCTTCAAGCTGGCGACCAACGTCGAATCGTTGATGGGCGCGCTCGCACGCACCACCGACGAGGCCCTGCGCGGCGCCTGGAACACCTGCGACCTGCCCCCCTCCCTCGCCCTGCTGGCGGTGGGCGGATACGGGCGCGGCGAACTCGCGCCGCATTCGGACATCGACATTCTGGTACTGCTGCCCGATCAGCCCATCGCACATCTCGAAGCGCGCATCGAACGCTTCATCAGTCTGGCGTGGGATCTGGGACTGGAACTCGGCAGCAGCGTGCGCTCGGTCTCGCAGTGCCTCGAAGAGGCCGCCAACGACGTCACCGTGCGCACTTCGCTCCTTGAAGCGCGCCGTATTACCGGTAGCTCGGCGCTGTTCGAGGACTTCTCGAAGCGTTATCGCGAGGCGCTCGATCCGCGCGCCTTCTTCCAGGCCAAAGTGCTGGAAATGCGTCAGCGCCACGCCAAATTTCAGGACACGCCCTACGCGCTCGAGCCGAACATCAAGGAAAGCCCGGGCGGCCTGCGCGACCTGCAACTGATCCTGTGGGTGACCCAGGCAGCCGGCCTCGGCAGCAGTTGGCAGGAACTGGAAGCCCGCGGTCTGATTACCGAGCGCGAAGCCCGCGAACTGGAGCGCAACGAAGGTTTCCTGAAGGCGCTGCGCGCCCGGCTCCATGTAATTGCGGGGCGGCGCCAGGACATCCTCGTGTTCGACCTGCAGACGGCTGTGGCCGAGAGCTTCGGCTACAAGCCGACCGCCACCAAGCGCGCCAGCGAACAACTGATGCGCCGCTACTACTGGGCCGCCAAGGCGGTCACCCAGTTGGCGACGATCCTGATCCAGAACATCGAAGCACAACTGTTTCCGAACACGAGCGGCATCACGCGAGTGCTGTCGGATCGCTTCGTCGAGAAACAGGGCATGCTCGAAATCGCCCGTGACGATGTCTTCGAACACGAACCGAACGCGATTCTCGAGGCGTTCCTGCTGTACGAGCAGACGCCCGGCGTAAAGGGCCTGTCGGCGCGCACGCTGCGTGCGATCTACAACGCGCGCGACGCGATGGACCAGCACTGGCGGCGCGACCCGGAAAACCGGCGCGTCTTCATGGAGATTCTCAAGCAGCCCGCGGGAATCACCCACGCGCTGCGGCTGATGAACCAGACCAGCGTGCTGGGCCGCTACCTGCTGAACTTCCGCCGTATCGTCGGGCAGATGCAGCACGACCTTTATCACGTCTACACGGTCGACCAGCACATCCTGATGGTGCTGCGTAATCTGCGCCGCTTCGCGGTGGCCGAGCACGCGCACGAATACCCGTTCTGCAGCCAGTTGATCTCCAACTTCGAGCGTCCGTGGGTGCTCTATGTGGCGGCGCTGTTTCACGACATCGCCAAAGGCCGCGGCGGCGACCATTCCACGCTCGGCATGGCCGACACACGGCGTTTCTGCCGCGAACACGGTATCGAAAACGGCGACGGCGAACTAGCGGTGTGGCTGGTTCAGCACCATCTGACGATGAGCCAGGTCGCGCAGAAGCAGGATACGAGCGATCCCGAGGTCATCAAGCGATTTGCAGAACTGGTGGGCAACGAACGGCATCTGACCGCGCTGTACCTGCTGACGGTGGCCGACATTCGCGGCACCAGCCCGAAGGTCTGGAACGCCTGGAAAGGCAAGCTGCTCGAAGACCTGTACCGCACGACGCTCGCCGTGCTCGGCGGCGCCCGCCCGGACGCGCACTCGGAACTGAAGTCGCGTCAGGAAGAAGCGCTCGCGCTGCTGCGCCTCGAAACCGTGCCGGACAATGCGCATCAGGCGCTCTGGGACAAGCTCGACGTCGGCTACTTCCTGCGTCACGACGCTGCGGATATCGCGTGGCAAACGCGCGTGCTGTACCGCCATGTCGAAACGCCCACGCCGATCGTGCGCGCCCGCCCGTCGCCGGTCGGCGAAGCCCTCCAGGTGCTGGTCTACGTGCAGGACCGCCCTGACCTCTTTGCCGGAATTTGCGCGTATTTCGACAAGAACGGGCTGTCGGTTCTCGACGCCCGTGTCAGCACGACCCGGCACGGCTATGCGCTGGATAACTTCATCGTCCAGCACACCGAAGAAGACGTGCATTATCGCGACATCGCCAATCTGGTCGAGCAGGAACTGAGCGCGCGCCTCATGGCGGACGGCACCCTGCTGCCGGAGCCGTCGAAGGGGCGCCTGTCGCGCCTGTCGCGGACTTTCCCCGTTACGCCGCGCGTCGACCTTCGGGCCGACGAACGTGGTCAGTACTACATCCTGTCCGTGTCGGCGAACGACCGGCCAGGCCTTCTTTATTCGATCGCGCGCGTGCTGGCCGAGCACCAGGTCGGCGTCCAATCGGCGCGGATCAATACGCTCGGCGAACGCGTCGAGGACGTGTTCCTGCTGGACGGACGCGGCCTCTCGGACAACCGCCTGCAAATTCAGGTCGAGACCGAACTGCTGCGCGCGATCGCAGTGTGAGATTTCATGCGAGTCAAATTGACAGCCAAGCATCCGCGGTCGGCTTCGTCCGAACGCGCCCCTGTTCGCTCGGGTAGTAGCACCGCGCGCAAACCGACGCGCCCTGCCGGGCCGCGGCCCGCCACGCCGGCTGGCGGCGGACGGGAAGCCACGCCGGGCGGGGCCGGCAAGCGTCCGGCGGGTAAGCCTGCGGGTTTTGCGGGCGGCGCTGGCCGTGCGCAAGGCGGGGCACGGCCGCCGCGTGCCGAAGGTTCGTTTTCGCGTGACCGGGACGCGGGCAACGCCGGCGCGCCTCGTCGTGCGCCCTCGGAGCGGCCACCGCGCCGCGATGGCGATGCGGGTGCGCCGCGCCGGTTTGAGGGTGAACGTGCGCCGCGTAAGTTCGAAGGTGGGCGTACCGAGCGGGCGCCGGGCCGTTTCGAGGGTGAACGTCCGCCGCGTAAGTTCGAGGGTGAGCGTACCGAGCGGGCGCCGCGTCGTTTCGAGGGTGAACGTCCGCCGCGTAAGTTCGAAGGTGAGCGTGCCGAGCGTGCGCCGCGCCGTTTCGAGGGTGAACGTGCGCCGCGTAAGTTCGAGGGCGAGCGTACCGAGCGTGCGCCACGCCGTTTCGAGGGTGAGCGTCCGCCGCGAAAGTTCGAAGGTGAGCGTACCGAACGGGCGCCGCGTCGCGCCGAAGGCGAGCGGCCCGCTCGCTTTGCCCGCGAAGAAGGCGCGCGCCGCCCGTCCTTTGGCGCACCGCGCGGCCCCCGTGGCGCTGACGACGCCCGCGGTCCCGGCGCCCCGCGCGCCGCCAGCGCCTTCAATACCGGTCCACGTGGCGAGCAGCAACGCCCGGGGCGCCGCGAACGCGAAGAATTACGCGAGCGTGGCACTTCCGAGCGCCCGCGCTTTGGCGCCGGCCGCAGCGGTTCCGACGAGCGTCGCAGCTTCGAACGGGGACCGCGCGACGACCGTGGCACACGAGCTCCTGCCCCGCGCGGGTTCGGCGACCGGCCGCCGCGCACTGAACGTTCGGAGCGCACGGAGCGTACTGAGCGCGGCGCGCGCAGAGAGCGCCCCGTTAGTGGCGGTGCTGGTGCTGGTGCTGGTGCCCGCGCACCGCGCAGCAGCGAGCGCCCCGCACCCGCCAGCCGCTTCGCCGAGCGCGAGCGTCCGGCCCGCGCCGACAAGGCGCCGCGCCCTGAGCGTAGCGAAGACTCCGCTGCACGTCCGGCCGCGCATCGCCGCGATCACGACGACGCGCCGGGCACGTTGCGTCTGTCGAAACTGATGTCGGAACTTGGCCTGTGTTCGCGCCGCGAAGCCGACGAGTGGATCGAGAACGGCTGGGTGCGCGTCGATGGTGAAAAGGTCGACACGCTCGGCTCCAAGGTCCGCCCGGACCAGCGCATCGAGATCGACCCGGCGGCCCAGGCAATCCAGGCACGCCTCGTCACGATCCTCATCCACAAGCCGGTCGGCTATGTGTCGGGTCAAGCCGAAGACGGCTACCAGCCGGCTGTCACGCTCGTCACCCCGGATAACCGCTGGGAAGGCGACAACTCGGACATCCGCTTCTCGGTGTCGCATCTGCGTCAGCTCGCCCCTGCGGGCCGGCTCGACATCGACTCCACCGGGCTGCTGGTGCTGACCCAGGACGGCCGGATTGCCAAACGCCTGATCGGCGGGCACTCGGAAGTCGAGAAGGAGTATCTGGTGCGCGTGACCTACGGCGAGATGACGACCGAGATCGATCGGCACTTCCCGCCCGAAAGTCTCGAGTTGCTGCGCCACGGCCTGGAACTCGACGGCGTGCCGCTCAAGCCGGCCAAGGTAAGCTGGCAGAACGGCGAACAGCTGCGTTTCGTGCTGCGCGAAGGCAAGAAGCGGCAGATTCGCCGCATGTGCGAGCTGGTCGGCCTGGAAGTGGTCGGCCTGAAGCGTGTGCGCATGGGCAGCGTGCCGCTTGGCGCATTGCCGCCCGGACAATGGCGCTACCTGGCGCACGACGAGTCGTTCTGATCGTGCGGCGCGGCCACGACGCGCGTTGAAGGCTACCCGGCAGAAAACACCGCCTATATGAAAAAGCCCACGCGAATGCGTGGGCTTTACTTTTTCTGCACAGCCTGGCGCAGCGTGGCTTGAGCCGGCCCGGCGTGGCGGCCTTGAAGCAGGCCCGGGGCCGCCGCTCCTCGCTCAGTCGTCGCTGCTCGGATCCATATCCGGGAACAGCACTTCCGTGAAACCGAACTTGGCGAAATCGTTGATCCGCATGGGATACAGCTTGCCGATCAGATGATCGCACTCGTGCTGCACGACGCGGGCGTGGAAGCCCTCGGCGACACGGTCGATCGGATTGCCGAACTGGTCGAAGCCGTGATAGCGGATCATCGAAAAACGGCTGACGGCGCCGCGCAATCCCGGCACCGACAGACACCCCTCCCAGCCCTCTTCCATGTCCTGCGACACCGGCGTGATGGTCGGATTGATCAGCACCGTTTCCGGCACCGGCGGCGCGTCAGGATAACGTTCGTTATGCCCGAAGCCAAAAATCACCACCTGCAGGTCAACCCCGATCTGCGGCGCGGCGAGGCCCGCGCCGTTCGCGTCGTGCATGGTCTCGAACATGTCCTTCACGAGGGCATGCAGGTCGGGCGTGTCGAAATGGTCGACTGGGGCGGCGATGCGCAAAAGGCGCGGATCGCCCATCTTGAGAATTTCGCGGATCATGTTATTTGCCCCTCCAGGAGCTTACGCATACCATCTTCGTCGAGCACAGGGATGCCGAGTTCCTCTGCTTTCGCCAGTTTGCTGCCTGCTTCGGCGCCGGCCACCACATAATCGGTTTTCTTCGACACGGAGCCGGCCACCTTGGCGCCGGCCGCTTCGAGCATTTCCTTCGCTTCTTCGCGCGCCAGCGTCGGCAAGGTGCCCGTCAGCACGACTGTCTTGCCGGCCAGCACCCCTTGCGGCGCCTTCGGCGCGGGCGGGCCTTCAGTCCATGCGACCTTGCCCGGCGCACGCAGTTGCTCGATCACCGTGCGGTTGTGCTCTTCGGCGAAAAATCGCTGGATCGACTCGGCAACCACCGGCCCGACGTCGTTCACCTCCAGCAGTTCTTCGACCGTGGCGTTCATGATCGGATCGAGCGAGCCGAAATGCTTGGCCAGATCCTTCGCTGTCGATTCGCCGACCTGGCGAATGCCGAGCGCGTAAAGAAACCGCGCGAGCGTAGTGTGCTTGGCCTTTTCGAGCGAGTCGAGCAGGTTCTGGGCGGACTTCTCGCCAAAGCGGTCGAGTTCGGCGAGCGTCGCGAAGCCGAGGTTGAACAGGTCAGCCGGGGTGCGCACGAGGTTCAGTTCGACCAGTTGGTCGATGATCTTCTCGCCGAGCCCGTCAATATCCAGCGCGCGGCGTTGCGCGAAGTGCCACAACGCCTGCTTGCGTTGCGCCGGGCAGAACAGGCCGCCGGTGCAACGGGCAATCGCCTCGTCGGGCAGCCGCTCGATGGCCGAGCCGCATACCGGACACTGCGTCGGCATGACGAACTCGGCGGCATCCGCCGGCCGACGCTCCATCAGCGCGCTCACCACCTCCGGAATCACGTCGCCGGCGCGCCGCACGATCACGGTGTCGCCGATACGGATGTCCTTGCGGCGCACCTCATCCTCGTTGTGCAGCGTGGCATTGGTCACCGTGGCGCCGCCGACGAACACCGGCTCGAGCCGCGCCACCGGTGTGATCGCGCCCGTGCGGCCCACCTGCACGTCGATTGCCAGCAACTTCGTCAGCGCTTCCTGGGCCGGGAACTTGTGCGCCAGCGCGAAGCGCGGCGCGCGCGATACAAAGCCAAGGACATCCTGCTCTTCGCGGGCATTGACCTTGTAGACCACTCCGTCGATGTCGTACGGCAGCGCATCGCGCTTCTCGCCCACCGCGCGGAAGAATCCCAGCAGCCCTTCAGCGCCCTCTACGACCGACCGCTCGCCGTTGACCGGCAAGCCCAGTTCGTCGTACCAGTCGAGCAGTGCGCTGTGGGTAGCCGGCATCGGCTCGCCGTCGAGCACGCCAATGCCATAAGCGAAAAACGACAGCGGACGCTGGGCCGTGATGCGGGGATCGAGCTGGCGCAAACTGCCGGCCGCCGCGTTACGCGGGTTCGCGAATTCCTTGAGCCCGGCCGCGCGCTGCCGCTCGTTCATGCGGTCGAAATCGCGCTTGAACATCAACACTTCGCCGCGCACGTCGAGCATCTTCGGTATGCGTTTTCCTTTGAGCGTCAGCGGAATGGAACGGATCGTGCGGACGTTTCCCGTCACGTCCTCGCCGGTGGTGCCGTCGCCTCGCGTGGAAGCCTGCACGAAGCGGCCGTCGACGTAGCGCAAGGAAATGGCCAGGCCGTCGAACTTCAGTTCGCACGCATAGCGGACCGGAGTTTTGCCGAGTGCGTCGGCAATGCGCTTGTCGAACGCAACGATGTCTTCGTCGGCGAAACCGTTGTTCAGCGAGAGCATCGGCTGGTCGTGCAAGACCGGCTCGAAGCCGCTCGCGGCCTCCCCGCCGACGCGTTGCGTGGGCGAGTCCGGGGTGACCAGATCCGGGTGATCCGTCTCGATCTGTTGCAGCTCCCTGAAGAGCTTGTCGTACTCCGCATCCGGCAGGTCCGGCTGGTCGAGTACGTAGTACGCATGGTTCGCGCGTTCAAGTTCCGCGCGCAACCACGCGGCGCGCTCGGCCGGGCTGCTCGTTGCTGGGTTAGGGACGGTAGTTCGGGCCATGCTATCGGAAGATTCGCCGGTGAAATTCAGACCCCAGATTATCTCAGGAACCGTGCTCCGTGGACATTAGCCGGATGGCCAGTTTCGTACGCCGCCTCACCCAGATGCCGGATTCACGCATGCCTCGCGTGATGGCCTACCATCGGCCGAACGGCTAACGTATGCGCCGCCGCATTGACACTCGTGCGGCGCAATGCGACTGTGAGCACATCATCCACGTGCCGCGGGGGCACATCGATCAGAGGAGAAATCATGGCAGGCTTCATCGTGATCGGGCAAAGCAGCCTTCGCCGGCTGGCCGCGCTCGCCGTGGCAGTGTTAGCCACCCTGCTCGCCGGATACGCGGCACCGGCCTCGGCGCTCGAACAGGTGATCAGCGTGCCGGTGGCCGATAACGCCACGATCTCGTACCTGCTCACGCAGAAGGACAGCAGCCACCCGGCGTGGATACTGGTGATGTTCGCCGGCGGCGACGGAGCTTTGCAACTTGCACAGGCGGGCGACGGCGCAATCAGCCTGCGTCTGAAGAACAATTTCCTCGTGCGGGCCCGCACGCTGCTGGTCGACGACCGCTTTGCGACTGTGCTGGTCGACGCGCCGTCCGACCAGCCCGGCGGCTACACGGACGCGTTCCGCGCGGCGCCGCGCCACGCGCAGGATGTCGCGCGCATCGCGGCCGACCTGCGCACGCGCTTTCCCGAGGCAAAACTGGTGCTCGTCGGCACCAGCCGCGGGACGATTTCCTCGGCGTTTGTCGGCCGCGCGCTGCCCGATACCTGGGACGCGGTGATCCACACGTCGACGCTAAGCAGCCCGGCGCGTGGTCAGGCGTTGCAGCTTGACGGCTTCAACTATGGTGAGATCCATGCGCGGCAACTCTTCGTGCATCACGTCGACGATGGCTGCTTTCTGTGTTCGTTCAGTGCAGCGAAACGTATCGCCGATAACGGGCACGACCTGATCGCCGTCAGCGGCGGGAGCGCGCAAGGCAATCCCTGCGAAGCCAAGGGGCACCACGGTTTCTATGGACAGGACGCCGCGGTAGTGGCCGCGCTCAAGGCATGGATCAGCGGCGCGCAATGGCCGAAGGAGATTGACTGAGCCGAGTGCTCGCGACGCTCGCGAGACTGGTTTTCGCGGTGTTTGGCGCCATCGCGCCGCGCGCCGGGCCACCCAGCGTGTGGCCCGGCGCGCAAACATCAAAACAGCTCACTGGCTAAACAGGCGCCGCGTGGCCGGCGAGCCCGCCGGGATCCCGGCCTGTTCGAGCTTGGCGTACAACGTCATCAGTTGCTTTTCGATCGCCAGCAGCGCGGTCTCCGGCAGCGGACGACGGCCGTCGTCGACCACTCGCCCGCCGATCCGCTCGGACAGCGATTTCGCGTAGTCGCACATCAGCCGGAACGGCAGGATGTCTTCGTCGGCCACCGGCACGTCGAGCACCAGGGTGATCATCTGGCCGCCCTTGTAGGTGAGGTCGTCGCGCAGGAAGTTGGTGTCGCCGAACTGCAGCATGAACACCGGGCTTTGCTTCGCGTCGAGCTTGACGAAGCGGGTGCCGTCGCGCGAGAGCAGCAGGCCGTCCTGCGAAGCCACCGCCTGCACGTAGTTCGCCGACCACGGCGCGCCGTCCGACAGCACGTTGATCGACAGTTGCGCGTCGCACTGGGCGGCAAAGCCGTCCAGCTCGCGCGCCATCGAGACCGTCTCCATCATGTCCGGGAATTCGGGCGCCGCGTCGATCGCATCCGCGAACTGCTGCACGCCGGTGACGAACTCGGAGAACTCCAGTTCGTTCAACGGCCCGTTGCGGTTCGCCAGTTGCGCCGCTGCGCGCAACTCTTCGTAGCGCACGCCGTTCTGCAACAACTCCCACGCGCCGCCGCCTTCCGGCTTGCCTTCGATATGCACCGGCTTGCTGCCCGCCCGGCGCAGGCGTTGCGCCAGCGGAATCACCTTGTCGCCCGCCAGCGGGCCCGCCAGACGAAGCGGCACGATGCAGTCGATGCGCCGATCGACGATCGCGGGCGGCGCCGAGGAAATCGTCGTCGCGGCCGGCAAAATCGGCTCGACCGGCTCATCGGCACCACCCGCGGCAGCACCAGCAGCAACTTCGCCCTCGGCCTCAGGGAACCCATTCGGCGTGGTCGTTTCGGCCTGGATATCCGCCGGTGTATCGAGCGGCGCCGCCGTACCGAAGGTGGGTTCGACACGCGACCCGGTATCGGCCGTCTCATCGGAAGCGGGCTCGCGGCGCGCGGTCGGCCGGGCCGGTTCGATGAACGGGCTGGGTTCTTCCTGATCCTCCCGTGCGAAGGCCTCGGCAGTATCGGCCGGCATCGGCCGCGGCATGCGGCGCCGCACTTTCGCGCCTTGCCATGCGTTGTACACCACCACCCCCCCGACCACCACGGCACCCGCGCCGATCAAACCGAGTGTCAACTCGTCCATGCATGCTCCATCAGCAATTCTTCTGTTTGTGCGGCGCCTGAACCTGCGCCGCGCGGCAACCGGGCCGCAGCGGGGCGCAGGCTCGCGCCGTCCGAACTCAAACGATATTCTGGGCGAAACCCGCGGCCGTTTCCATGTCGACCGCGACGATCCGCGACACGCCCTGCTCCTGCATCGTCACGCCGATCAGTTGCTGGGCCATTTCCATCGCGATCTTGTTGTGCGAAATGAACAGGAACTGGGTCTTGTCCGACATCGCGCGCACGAGATTGGCAAAGCGCTCGGTGTTGGCGTCGTCGAGCGGCGCGTCCACTTCGTCGAGCAGACAGAACGGCGCCGGGTTCAACTGGAACATCGCGAACACGAGAGCCGTTGCCGTCAGCGCCTTCTCGCCGCCGGACAGCAGGTGAATCGTCGAGTTCTTCTTGCCCGGCGGTTGCGCCATGACCTGCACGCCGGCATCGAGAATTTCGTCGCCTGTCATGATCAGTTTCGCCTGACCGCCGCCGAACAGACGCGGGAACAGTTCGCCGAAATGCCGGTTCACCTCGTCGAAGGTGCCCTGCAGCAGCGTACGGGTTTCCTGGTCGATCTTATGGATTGCGTCTTCCAGCGTTTCGATCGCGCTGGTCAGGTCGGCCGACTGCGCATCGAGGAAGGTCTTGCGTTCGGTGGCGGCCTTCAGTTCGTCGAGCGCGGCCATGTTGACCGGCCCCAGCGCGGCGATGGCGTTGTTCAGCCGCGTGACTTCGCCTTGCAGGTAGGACGGCTTCATGTCCGGCGTCAGCCTCGCCTGCAATTCGGCCTCGTCGACGCCCGCTGCGGCAAGCTGCTCGATGAACTGCTCGGCGTTCAGGCGCGCGGCCTGTTCCTTCAACTGCAATTCGGTGATGCGCTCGCGCAGCGGCTGCAGCGCGCGTTCTGCCGTGAGACGCGTCTCGTCGGCGGCACGCAGCTTCGCGGTCAGGTCGTCCAGTTCGAGACGCGCGGCATGCAGCGCCTCTTCCTTGACCGCGCGGATCTCCAGCGCGCCTTGCAAGCCGGTATGCGCGGTCTGCTCGTTGATCGTTTCGAGCTCCGCGCGCGCGTCTTCGAGCGAGGTAGCCACGCGCTCGCTCTGCTCGTGCGCCACCTGGATGCTGCGCTTCAATTCGTCGATCCGGTTCGCCATGTTGCGCGCGGCAAAGCGTGCATCGGTGGCGGCCCGGTCGAGATCGCGCGACTGCGCGCGCGCTGCGGTCAATTCCTCGTCGAGTGCTTCAAAGGCCAACTGGTTGTCTTCGAAACGCGCCTGCAACTCCGCCAGCTCGGCATCGTGGCGCTCGAAGTTCGCCTCCGACTCGCCGCGCAATGCGCGTTGCTCGTCGATCTGCGCGGTGATCTCTTCGAGCTCTTCGCGGATCTGCGTGCTGCGCTGCATGTAGCGCTCGTGCGCTTGCGTGAGCTTGAGCACGTCCATCTGCAGCGCGTGCACGCGCTGGGTGGCCCGTTCGGCTTGCTGGCGCACGTCCGTCAAGGCTTGCGCCGCTTGCGTGTGAGCGGCCTCGGCGCGAATCGCAGCCGATTTCGCTTCATCGGCGAGCAGCGCCTGGGCGCGCACCTGACGGGTCAGGTTTTCGATTTCCTGCTGACGGGCCAGCATGCCGGCCTGTTCGGAATCCGCAGCATAGAGTTGCACGCCGACGCGCGTCACGGCATGGCCTGCCTTGACGACGAACACGCCGCCCTCGGGCAGTTGCGAGCGCTGCGAGAGCGCCTGGGCCAGATCGTCGGCAACGAAAACCAGACCCAGCCAGTCGTTCAGGACCGCACGCAGACCGGCATCGTCGATGCGTACCAGCGCCAGCAGCGGCCGCAGCGCGGCCGGGCTCGCGACCGGCGCACCGGCCACCGGCGGCGCATAGAAGGCGAGCTTGGCAGGCGGCGCATCGGTCGCGAAGGCTTTGACCCAGTCGAGATTCGACACTTCGAGCGCAGCGAGGCGTTCGCGCAGCACCGACTCGAGCGCGGTTTCCCAGCCGGCTTCGACGTGCAGCTTCTTCCACAGCCGCGGCAGGCCGTTCAGCTCGTGTTTTTCGAGCCACGGCTGGATCTTGCCTTCGGTCTGGACGTTTTCCTGCAACTGCCTGAGCGCGGCAAGACGCGCGTCGAGCTGATGAATCTGCGCGCTTTCCGACTGCACGCGCTCCTGGGCGGCGCGCCGTTCGCCGTCGAGGCGCGGCAGCGTTTCCTGGGCATCGGCAAGACGCGCCTGGGCATCGTGCAGGATTTCTTCGTGCTCGGCCAACTGCATGCGCAGTTCTTCGAGCTGGCCTTCGTCGGGCGCGTCGAGTCCGCCCGCTTCCGATTTCAGACGCTCGTGACGCTGCTGCAACTGCTGCAGTTGCTGATCGGCGTTGCGCTGGTGCGCGGCTTCGAGCTTGAGCGCCTGCTCGGTCTGGGCAATGCCGCCACGCTCCTCATTGAGCTGGGTCTGCGCATCGCGCCAGCGCGCTTCGAACGCCGGCATCGCGTCATGCTTCGCAGCGGCTTCGTCTTCGGCGAGCGCGGCCTTTTCTTCCGCCACCGCCAGTTGCTCTTCCGCATCTTCGAGATCGCCCTGAGCCTTCTGGGCCTGCGACAGCCACTGCTCGCGCTGCGCCGTCAAGGCGGCGATCTGCGCCTGCACGCGATTGCGCGATTCGACGATGAACTTGATCTCGGCCTCGAGGCGGCTGACTTCAGCGTTGGCCTCATAGAGCGCGCCTTGCGCACCCTGCATGGCGTCGCTTGCCGAGTAATGCGCCACCCGCAGCGTTTCGAGCTGCGCTTCGACTTCGCGCAGCTTCGCGGTGTGGGCTTCGAGATCGATCTGGGCCTGCTCGATGGCGCGCTTCTGGCGTTCCTGCTCGCCGCCGGCTTCGTTCTTGCGCAGCAGCCACAAGAGGCGCTGCTTCATTTCGCCGTCGGCCTGCAGTTCCTTGAACCTGGTCGCAACGATGGCCTGGCCTTCGAGCTTTTCCAGGTTCGTACCGAGTTCGCGGACGATGTCTTCCACCCGCGTCAGATTCTCGCGCGTGTCGTGCAGACGGCTCTCGGTCTCGCGGCGGCGTTCCTTGTACTTCGAGACGCCGGCGGCTTCTTCGAGGAACACTCGCAGCTCTTCGGGCTTCGCCTCGATCAGGCGCGCAATCATGCCCTGGCCGATGATGGCGTACGCCCGCGGCCCGAGACCGGTGCCGAGGAAGATGTCCTGAATGTCGCGGCGGCGCGCCGGCAGGTTGTTGATGTAGTAGCTCGAGGTGCCGTCGCGCGTCAGCACGCGCTTGACGGCGATTTCGGCATACTGCCCCCACTGGCCGGCGGCGCGGCCGTCGGCGTTGTCGAACACGAGTTCGACGCTGGCGCGGCTACCCGGCTTGCGCGCAGTGGAGCCGTTGAAGATCACGTCCTGCATCGACTCGCCACGCAGCTCGGAGGCGCGCGATTCGCCGAGCACCCAGCGCACGGCGTCGATGATGTTGGACTTGCCGCAACCATTGGGACCGACCACGCCGACGAGCTGGCCCGGAACCTGGAAATGCGTGGGATCGACGAATGATTTGAAGCCAGCGAGTTTGATCGAGGTCAGACGCACGGCGATATCGCTGATTGAAAAGGGAAAATGAAGGTGGACCGCAGAGGCCGCGCGAGCCGTTTCCGGCTACGGCGCAACGCCCCATGCGAGCCCCGCGATACGGGCGCCGCGCACGCCCGCTCAGGCGCGCGACGGCAAGCAGGGGCAATCATACCATCGCCCGTGGGCCATCCTGGCCCCTCGCCTCGCGATCGTCCCCTGGCGGCGCCTCTCTCTCCTGCTTTGGCTTCGTCCGGTGTACCCAGCTCGACAGCGCCGAGGCCAGCACGATGCACGCGCCGCCCGCCCACTCGCGCGGGCCGGGTGTCTCACCGGCGAACAGCCAGGCGGAGAGCGCGGTCACCACGATCTCGAACAGCATGATGATCGACGCCCGGTTGGCGGGAATCCGCGCCACGCCGTATTGAACCAGCATGTTGTTCGACGCCAGCAGGAAGCCCAGGCCCAGCACCAGCAACGCTGCTGTGCCCAGATGCGCGCCGGTAGGCGGCGCGGGCATCGCTTCGAAGAACGACGCGCAGGCGCCAAACAGCGCCGCGCCGCCGAAAATCGTCGCGGTGCGCATCTCGCCCTTCATCTCGGGCAACACGCGGCTCGTCTTGAGGATCAGCACATTGCTCATGGCAAAGCCCATCCCGCCGGCCAGACCCGCCCATTCGGCAAGATTGTCAGGCAGCGGCACGCCGAGCTGCGGCGACCACAGCATGGTCATGGCGCCCGCCAGCGACAGCGCCGCGAGACCCGCAGCCGCCCAGCTCAGGCGTTCGCGCAGGATGAAGTGGGCAAACAGTGCGGTCCAGGCCGGCGTCAGATAGAACAGCAGTAGCACGCGCATCACCTGGCCGTGGATCGAACCCCACACGAAGCCCACGTTGGTGACGCCGGCCGCCAGCGCGAGCGCGGGCAGCACCCAATGCCAGCGCACCGTGGCGATGGAGCGGCGGCGCACCAGCAGCACGAACAGGCAGCCGGCGCCGCTCGTGAGCGCGCTGGCCGCGGTGCCGGTCACGCCGAGCGCGGCCAGCATGCGCAGCGGATACCAGACCACTCCCCATACCGACGCGCCCAGCATGATGGCGAGCGTCGGCCAGCTCGTGCGAAGCCAGTTGTTCATCGGGCGGCGCTCCTGCCTTGCGGTTCAGGTGCTCCACCCGCGCGCCGTACTTCATGGCCCGTTTTGCCCTCGACTGCCGACTGCATCGTCTCTCCCAGTTTTATTTACGCAGGCTGCCCGGCGCGGACCGCGCGCCAGGCGACCTGGCGGCCGCGCCCTGCCGCACGCCTTTTGCCCGGCACGCGGCGCTCTGCGCCACGTTATAATCATCGATCCGCCGCCTGTGCCGTCCAAGCGCCGTACTACAGCGATTGTGGCCACTGCGCGTGCCCGTCACCTGCCTCTGCCCGTCTTCGATCAGGCCCGATCCGCCAAGTGAACCCGCTACTCGACTCCCTCCAGCCCTATCCGTTCGAAAAGCTGCGCGTGCTTTTCAAGGACGTCACGCCGCCCGCCAGCCTGCCGCACATCAGCTTCGGCATCGGCGAACCGAAACATCCGACCCCCGCGCTGATCCGCGACGCGGTGATCGCCTCGCTCGGCGGCCTGGCGGTGTATCCGGCTACCATCGGTTCACCGGCGCTGCGCGAGTCGATTGCCAACTGGGCAACGAAGCGCTACAACCTGCCGCCGCTCGATCCGGCCACTGAAGTGCTGCCGGTCGCCGGCTCACGCGAGGCGCTGTTTGCGCTCGCGCAGACCGTGATCGACCCGAAGCGGAACGCGGCGGGCGAGCCCGCGATCGTACTCTGCCCGAACCCGTTCTACCAGATCTATGAAGGCGCCGCCTTGCTGGCCGGCGCGCAGCCGTATTTCGCCAATAGCGATCCGGCCCGCAATTTCGCCTGCGACTATGCGGCGATTCCCGCCGACATCTGGGCGCGCACGCAACTGCTCTACGTCTGCTCGCCGGGCAACCCGACCGGCGCCGTGCTGACGCTCGAAGACTGGCGCGAACTGTTCGCGCTGTCCGACCGTTACGGCTTCGTGATCGCCTCCGACGAATGCTACTCGGAGATCTATTTCGACGAAGCCAAACCGCCGCTCGGCGCCCTGGAAGCCGCGCACCAACTGGGCCGCGGCTTCGAGCGCCTCGTGATGCTCTCCAGCCTGTCGAAGCGCTCGAACGTGCCCGGCATGCGCTCGGGCTTCGTCGCGGGCGACGCGGCGATCCTCAAGCAGTTCCTGCTATACCGGACATACCACGGCGCCGCCTTGTCGACGGTGTATCAAAGCGCGAGCATCGCCGCCTGGAACGACGAGACGCATGTGCGCGAAAACCGCGCCAAATACGTGCAGAAATTCGCCACCGTCACGCCGATGCTGGCCGAGGTGCTCGACGTGCGTCTGCCGGATGCGGCCTTTTATCTCTGGGCCAATGTTGCGCGCACGGGCCTCCCGGATACCGAGTTCGCCCAGCGGCTGTACGCCGACTATAATGTGACGGTTCTGCCGGGCTCGTATCTCGCGCGCACTGCGCACGGCACCAACCCCGGCCGCAATTTCGTGCGCCTCGCCCTTGTCGCCGATGTCGACGAGTGCACTGAAGGCGCGCAGCGGATCGTCGACTTTTGCCATGGGCTCGCGCGCGAGGCGCACGCCCGGTGACGCGCGGCACCTCCTTCCTCAGACTTCAACTCTTTCATCCACGATAAGCCACGAATATGTCGCAACAACTTCAGCAGATCATCGATAACGCCTGGGAAAACCGCGCCGACCTGTCGCCGAAGGCCGCCCCCGCCGAGGTGCGTGAGGCCGTCGCGTACGCCATCGAACAACTCGACAAGGGCGCCCTGCGCGTCGCCGAGAAGAAAGACGGCGAGTGGCTCGTCAATCAATGGCTGAAGAAGGCGGTGCTGCTGTCGTTCCGCCTGGAAGACAACGCGCCGATGCCCGCCGGCGGCTACTCCCAGTTCTACGACAAGGTGCCCTCGAAGTTCGCCAGCTACACCGCTGAAGACTTCGCTGCCGGCGGCTTCCGCGTGGTGCCGCCCGCCATCGCGCGGCGCGGCTCGTTCATCGCGAAGAACGTCGTGCTGATGCCGTCGTACACCAACATCGGCGCTTACGTCGACGAAGGCACGATGGTCGACACGTGGGCCACCGTCGGCTCGTGCGCGCAGATCGGCAAGAACGTCCACCTGTCGGGCGGCGTGGGCATCGGCGGCGTGCTCGAACCGCTGCAGGCCAACCCGGTCATCATCGAAGACAACTGCTTCATCGGCGCGCGTTCGGAAGTCGTGGAAGGCGTGATCGTCGAAGAGAACTCGGTGATCTCGATGGGCGTGTACCTCGGCCAGAGCACCAAGATTTACGACCGCGAAACCGGTGAAGTCACGTATGGCCGGATTCCGGCCGGCTCGGTGGTGGTGGCGGGCAACCTGCCGTCGAAGGATGGCTCGCACAGCCTGTACTGCGCTGTGATCGTCAAGAAGGTCGACGCGAAGACGCGCGCCAAGGTCGGTCTCAACGAGCTGCTGCGAGGCGACTGATGGCGCGCGCCAACAAGACCGTCGTCTACGGCATTCCGAACTGCGACACCGTGAAGAAGGCCCGCGTGTGGCTGGAAGAACACGGCGTCGAGTTCGAGTTTCACGATTTCAAGAAGGCCGGCGTCACGGCGCCGCTCGTGCAGGACTGGCTGAAGGACGTCAAGCTCGACGCCCTGCTGAACCGCCGCGGCACGACCTGGCGCGGCCTGTCGGACGACCTGAAGGCCGCCGCGGACACGGAGTCGGGTGCGATCGCGTTGATGATCCACAAGCCCTCGGTGATCAAGCGGCCGGTGCTGGTCGTCAATGGGCGGGTCAAGACGCTCGGCTTTTCCGCTGAAGAGTACGAAACGTTGTTCGCCTGAGATTGTTACCTGAGCGCAAGGCCGGCGCCTGCCGTCCGGGCGCCACGCGCATAAGAAGCTGTTGCCGGCTGCGGCGGTTCACCCGCAGCCGGCATTTTTTCATTTCAAAGTGGCTTGTACTGAATCCATGTCCGGCACCCTTGCCCTTACCGAACAACTGATCGCGCGCGCCTCCGTCACGCCCGACGACCAGCATTGCCAGCGCATCCTGATCGAACGCCTGAGCGCGCTCGGCTTCGAATGCGAGACCATCGAATCGCACGGTGTGACCAACCTGTGGGCCGTCAAGCGCGGCGTCGACGGCACGCGCGGCAAGCTGCTCGTGTTCGCCGGCCACACCGACGTGGTGCCGACCGGTCCGCTCGAGCAGTGGAGCTCGCCGCCGTTCGAGCCGACTCATCGCGACGGCATGCTGTATGGCCGCGGCGCAGCCGATATGAAGACCTCGATCGCGGGCTTCGTGGTGGCCAGCGAAGAGTTCTTGGCGGCGCATCCGGCGCATCGCGGCTCGATCGGCTTCCTGATCACGAGCGACGAAGAAGGTCCCGCCACCGACGGCACCGTCAAGGTCGTCGAAGCCCTGCAGGCGCGCGGCGAACGGCTCGACTACTGCATCGTCGGCGAGCCGACTTCGAGCGTGCGGTTCGGCGACATGGTGAAGAACGGCCGGCGCGGCTCGATGTCCGGCAAGCTCACCGTCAAGGGCGTGCAAGGCCATATCGCCTATCCGCATCTGGCAAGGAACCCCGTGCATCTGCTCGCGCCCGCGCTGGCGGAACTGGTGGCCGAGCGCTGGGACGACGGCAACGAATACTTCCCACCCACCACGTGGCAGGTGTCGAATATCCACAGCGGCACGGGCGCGAGCAACGTGATTCCGGGCCATGCCGACGTGCTGTTCAACTTCCGTTTCTCGACCGCCAGCACGGTCGAAGGCCTGCAAGGCCGCGTACATGCGATTCTCGACAAGCATGGGCTCGAATACGACCTGCAATGGTCGGTGAGCGGCCTGCCGTTCCTGACGCCGCGCGGCGACCTGTCGAACGCCCTCGCCACGGCAATCAGGAACGAGACCGGCGTGACGACCGAGCTGTCGACCACCGGCGGCACCTCGGACGGCCGCTTCATCGCGCGCATCTGCGAACAGGTGGTCGAGTTCGGCCCGCTGAACGCCAGCATCCACAAGATCGACGAGCATATCGACGTCACCCATATCGAGCCGCTCAAGAACGTGTACCGCCGCGTGCTCGAACAACTGGTCGCCTGACCAAGGACACCCCTGCGATGACGCTCCCGTTTTCCACCGTCCGCGACCTGCTGCGTTTTGCAGTGACGCGCTTTAACCAGGCCGAACTGTCGTTCGGCCATGTCTCGGCCAACGCTTACGACGAAGCCGCTTACCTCGTGCTGCACTCGCTGCATCTGCCGCTCGATCTGCTCGAGCCGTTTCTCGATGCGAAGCTGACCCCGGCGGAAATCGACACCGTGCTGGGCGTGATCGAGCGCCGCGCCACCGAACGCGTGCCGGCGGCCTACATCACGCAGGAAGCGTGGATGCACGGTTTCCGCTTCCACGTGGACGAGCGCGTGATCGTGCCACGCTCGTTTATCGGCGAACTGCTGCAGGACGGCCTGCAACCGTACGTCGAAGATCCCGAGCAGGTCGGCGCGGTACTGGAGTTGTGCACCGGTTCCGGCTGCCTCGCGATTCTCGCGGCGCACGCCTTCCCGAATGCCGACATCGACGCGGTGGACCTGTCGAAGCCGGCGCTCGAAGTGGCAACGCGCAACGTCGACGAATACAAGCTCGACGACCGGATTGCGCTGTTCGAGGGCGACCTGTTCGCCCCGCTGCCCGAGCGCCGCTACGACGTGATCATCACCAATCCGCCGTACGTCAATGCGGATTCGATGGCCTCGCTGCCGGCCGAGTATCGGCATGAACCGGAAATGGCGCTGGCCGGCGGTGCGGACGGCATGGACATCGTACGCAGGATCATCGCAGAGGCGCGCAACTGGCTGACCGACGACGGCGTGCTGGTGGTCGAAATCGGCAACGAGCGCGCCAATGTGGAAGCGGCGTTCGGCGGGCTCGACCTCGTGTGGCTGTCGACCAGCGCCGGCGACGACAACGTGTTCCTGATCCAGGCGGCAGATCTGCCGGGTTGATCTGCCGGGCTAGTCAGTTCGGCTGATTGGCCAGGCTCAAGTACCAAAATCCGTCGAACCCGACCGCAACGCGAACGGGTTCGGTAAGATGAGCGCGACCGACTTCCCTGCCCTCATACCGGATGGCCGGGAAGCGCATTGAACACCGCTCGCGCCTATGCAATTCGATTTGCTTCACATCGCCCCGCTCGTCGCTCTCGCCCATGTGCTTGGCGTAGTCGCGGCGTGCCACGCCATTCTGAACACGCGGACCTCCCAGGGCGCGATCGCATGGGCGGTCTCGCTGGTAGCGATGCCCTATCTGACACTGGTGCCGTATCTGTTCCTCGGCCGCAGCAAGTTCGCAGGCTACGCCGACGCACGCCGTCTCGAGAACGAATCGCTGCGCACCCAGGCGCATCCCCACGCCTGGGACGAACAGGGCTCATCGGCCGGCCATCCGACCGAAGAGCTTGGCCACCGGCTCGTACGCTCGCTCACGCACCTGGGCGGGATGCCCTTCCTGCCCGGCAATACGGTGCGCACGCTGGTGAACGGCGAAGCGACCTTCGCCGCCATCCTCGAAGCCATCGATCAGGCGCGCAGCTACATCATCGTGCAGTTCTTCATCGTGCACGACGATGCGCTCGGCGAGATGCTCAGGGACGCCCTGCTCGCCAAGGCCGCGCAAGGCGTGCGCATCTATTTCCTGTACGACAGCATCGGCAGCTTCGACCTGCCGCATAGTTACGTGGCGAGGCTGCGGGCAGGCGGCGTGGAGGTGCACCCGTTCGCCACCAACCGGCGCTTCGTCAACCGTTTCCAGCTCAACTTCCGCAATCACCGCAAGATCGTTTCGGTGGACGGCGAGCGGGCGTTCGTGGGCGGCCATAACGTCGGCGTGGAATACCTCGGCGCCAAGCCACCGCTGTCGCCATGGCGCGATACGCATATCGAGGTGCGCGGTCCGGTGGTCGCCAGCATCCAGTTCGTCTTCACCGAAGACTGGTACTGGGCCACCCAGACACTGCCGCCGTTCGAGATGCCGCCGTACCAGCCGACCGGTCAGGGCATGCATTGCATCGTCATGCCGACCGGTCCGGCCGACAAGCAGGAAACCTGTTCGCTGTTCTTCGTCGAGGCAATCAACGCGGCGCGCGAGCGGATCTGGATCACCACGCCCTATCTCGTGCCGGACGAAGCCGTGTTTTCGGCGTTGCGGCTGGCGGTTCTGCGCGGCGTGGACGTACGCATTCTGATTCCGTGCCGGCGCGACCACTATGTCGTGTTCGAAGCGTCGAAGCTGTACGCCTACGATTCGGTGCGCGCGGGCATCCGGATCTTCCGCTACCGGCCGGGCTTCCTGCATCAGAAGGTGGTGCTGATCGACAGCGTGGCTGCCGCAATCGGCAGCGCCAATCTCGACAACCGCTCGTTTCGCCTGAACTTCGAAATCATGGTGCTGACCGTGGACCGCGGCTTTGCGGCCGAGGTCGAAGCGATGCTCACGCGCGATTTTGCCGAAGCCTATGAGATCGACCGTAGCGAGTACCGTCAGGCGCCTGCGTTCAGGCGCGTCACCATGCATATCGCGAGGCTGTTTGCGCCGATTCTTTAGCGGCAGCGTTGGCAACGGCCGGCATGCTTGCCGGGGCCGCCGCCCCGGACTCGGCTGTGCGTCACCCAAAACCTGCAGAACCGGCCAGGTTCGCTTACAGCAGCTTCTCGATCTCGTCGGCGATCGCTTCGGGTTTGGTCACCGGTGCATAGCGTTTGACGACCGTGCCGTCGCGGCCCACCAGAAACTTGGTGAAATTCCACTTGATGCCCTCGAGTCCCAGCAGGCCCGGCGCCTCGCCGGTCAGATAGCGGTACAGCGGATGGGCATTGGCGCCGTTCACGTCGATCTTGTCGAACATCGGGAAGGTCACGCCGTAATTCTTCTCGCAGAAACTGCCGATCTGCGCCGCATCGCCCGGCTCCTGCTTGCCGAACTGGTTGCAGGGAAAACCGAGAATCTCGAAGTCACGCCCTGCATAGGTTTCGTACAGCGTCTGCAGGCCGGCGTATTGCGGCGTGAAGCCGCATTCGCTCGCCGTGTTGACGATCAGCAGCACCTTGCCCTGATAGCGCTCCAAGCTGACTTCTTCGCCACCCAGGGTGCGCGCCGAAAACGAATAAATCGATGTCATATACCCTCTTGTATGTCGATTGGAGTTAGCGCCTTAGCGCTTACTCCTGTCCCCTGCAACATATCCAACGAAAGACCTCAGTCTAAGCGAAAAGCCCGGCCAGCACAGTCGGCCGAACGGCCGATCCCTGCCGGGGCGTGGGCCGGTCTAAAATAGCGTTTTTCTCAAGCCGGCCTCTTCCTTGTGATCCGCTTCAACCAGTTCAGCCTCGCGCGCGGCACCAAGCCGCTCTTCGAACAAACCACCTTCACCCTGAATCCCGGCGAGAAAGCCGGGCTGGTCGGGGCGAACGGCGCGGGCAAGTCGACCCTGTTTGCCGTGCTGCTCGGCGAACTGCATGCGGACGCCGGCGACTTCTCCATGCCGCCGTCGTGGCAGATCGCCCACGTGGCGCAGGAAACCCCCGCCGTCGACAAGACCGCGCTCGCCTATACGCTGGACGGCGACGCCGCCTTGCGCGCCATCGAGGCGCGGATCGCCGCCGCATCGGCCGCGCACGACGGCGCCGCCGAAGGCGAGGCGCACGCGGCCTTCGCCGACGCTGACGGCTACACCGCCCCGGCGCGCGCCGAAGCGCTGCTGCTCGGCCTCGGCTTCACGCTCGAGCAAACCCGCCTGCCGGTGGCGAGCTTCTCCGGCGGCTGGCGCATGCGCCTGAATCTGGCCCAGGCGCTGATGTGCCGCTCCGACCTGCTGCTGCTCGACGAGCCGACCAACCACCTGGACCTCGATGCGATCGTCTGGCTCGAAGACTGGCTGCACCGTTATCCGGGCACGCTGATCGTGATCTCGCACGACCGCGAATTTCTCGATTCGGTCTGCAACGTGACGCTGCATCTGGAGCAACAGCAGATCAAGCGCTACGGCGGCAATTATTCGCAGTTCGAAATCCTGCGTGCCCAGCAGATCGCCCTGCAGCAGAGTGCGTATGAGAAGCAGCGGCGCACGGTCGAGCATCTGCAGAGCTACATCAACCGCTTCAAGGCGCAGGCCACCAAGGCGCGCCAGGCGCAAAGCCGGGTGAAGGCGCTCGAAAAGATGGAGCTGATCGCGCCGGCGCATGCGGCCTCGCCGTTCACATTCGAGTTCCGCACGCCGGACTCCGCGCCCAATCCCATGATGGTGATGGAAGGCGTGCGCTGCGGCTATCGCAACGAAAGCGGCGAAATTCCGATCGTCGAGCACGTCAACCTGTCCATCCAGAACGGCCAGCGTATCGGCCTGCTCGGCGCCAACGGCCAGGGTAAGTCCACGCTCATCAAGACGCTCGCCGGCACGCTCGAAGCGCTCGGCGGCGGCGTGCGCGAAGGCAAGGGACTGCGCATCGGCTACTTCGCGCAGCATCAGCTCGAAACGCTGCGCCCGCAGGACTCGGCGCTGCAACATCTGGCACGGCTTGCACCCGATACCCGCGAGCAGGAACTGCGCGATTACCTCGGCGGCTTCAACTTCTCCGGGGAAATGGCCACCGCCGCGATCGAACCGTTTTCCGGCGGCGAGAAAGCCCGTCTCGCGCTCGCGCTGGTCATCTGGCAAAAGCCGAACCTCCTGCTGCTCGACGAGCCGACCAACCACCTGGATCTCGAAACACGCCATGCGCTCACCATGGCGCTCGCCCAGTTCGAAGGCACGCTGATTCTCGTCTCGCATGACCGGCATCTGCTGCGCGCCACCACCGATCAATTCATGCTGGTGGCGAAACACCGCCTGCAACCGTTCGACGGCGATCTCGACGACTACCGCGACTGGCTGCTGCAGCACGCCGCCGAACAGCGCGCCGCACTCAAGGCAGGTAACGGAGCCGCGGTCGGCGTCAATGGCGGCAACAGCGAAGACAGCGCGGCGAACCGCAAGGAGCAGCGCCGTCAGGACGCCGAAACGCGCCAGAAGCTATCGCACCTGAAAAAGCCGCTGCAAAGCCGCATCGGCAAGATCGAAAAGGAAATGGACGCGCTCAACGCCGAAAAGGCGGCGCTGGATACGTTCGTCGCCGATCCGGCGAGTTACGATCAGGAGCAGAAGAGCAAACTGACGGAAGCGATCCGGCGTCAGGCGGATGTGAATGCGCGCCTCGAAGCGCTCGAAGCCGAATGGCTCGATACTCACGAGGAACTCGAACAGATCGGCTAGCGGCGCGATACGCGGCTGCACCGGCATCGCCGGGCGTTTTCTAAAGAGAGAGGTTGGCATTGACGTCTCCCGCTGCATTGCAAGGCCTGCGCGTACTGGACCTGACGCGCCTGTTGCCCGGCCCGGTCGCGGCTCTGCGCCTCGCGGAAATGGGCGCGGACGTACTGAAGATCGAAGCGCCCGGCGCCGGCGACCCCACCCGCACGATGCTGCAGGCCTCGAGCGACCGCGTCGCCGGCCGCCCCGGCGCGTTCTACCGGATGGTCAACCGCGGCAAGCGCGAAACGCGTCTCGACCTCAAGTCCGAAGCAGGACGCACCGTGCTGCGCGCGCTGGCGCGCGAAGCCGACGTGCTGATCGAGAGCTTCCGGCCGGGTGTGATGGAGCGCCTCGGCATCGGCTACGAAACCCTGAGCGCGCTCAATCCCAAGCTCGTCTACTGCGCGATCACCGGCTATGGATCGACTGGGCCGTTCGCCAGTCAGGCCGGCCACGATCTGAACTACATCGGCTACGCGGGCGTCCTCGAGCAACTGGCGAGCCGCGACGGCGCACCGATCCTGCCGAACTTCCAGATTGCCGACCTGCTCGGCGGCGCCGCGAGCGCGGTCGCACAGATTCTCGCGGCGCTGTGGCACGTGGCGCGCGGCGGCAACGGCCGCTTCGTCGATATTTCGATGTCGCACGTCACCCATGCGAACAATTTCCTCGCCCAGGTCTCGCTCGCGAACGACGGCGCGGCGCCGCCGCCGGGCGGCGGCCTGCTCAACGGCGGCGTGCCTTGCTACAACCTGTATCGCACCCGGGACGGCCGCTGGCTCGCGGTCGCGGCGCTCGAACTCAAGTTCTGGGAGACGCTTTGCCATGCGCTTGATCGCCCGGAATGGGCATTCCGGCACTGGAGCGTCGGGCAGGCTATCGGCGGCCCGGATGCGCTCGCGCTGATGCAGGAGATGGCCGGCCTGATCGTCAGCCGACCGCTGGAAGATTGGGTAAGGTTGCTTGAGCCGCTGGATTGCTGCGTCTCGCCGGTGTTGACGCCGGCAGAAGCCGCGCAGCATCCGCTTTTCAATCCGGATGCCGAGGCCGACGAAGCGAGCGCAGAAGCAGATGAAGGTGTACCTGACGAGGCCAGTCAAGCGCCCAATGATAACGAGGCCGGACGGCCTCGCTGAAGGCGTAAAGGCGCGCCAAGGCAAGTAAAGGCACACAAAGGCACGCTAAAAACGAGCTGCTGGCACGCCTGAGACACCCTAGGGGCACGCAGCGCACGCGTCAGACATTGCGCCGCCTCCTGCCTCCTACCCCCTGCAGCCCGCTTACCGCCGCGGCAAAGTCTGCCGAGGCGCACGCTCATCGTCGTACAGCATGTATTTGCGGCCTTCGACGTGCCGGTCGATGGTCGCGCGCACTTCATCCGGCGTAGCGTTTTCAGCAACCACGCGGCGCGAAATCTGGCCGGTTGTGTCAATCCATTCGACGATCCGGCACGCACCGCCCCAAGGCTGACGGATGGGCGCGGAGACGCGGCAGCCGCGCACCAGCATGGGACGCTCGGTCACGGTTTCACAAGACTGTTTCAAGGCGCGATCCTTTTCCGCTTGAGAGGGATGGCAGATCCGCCCAGCTTAGGGAATACGCGTGTTGCGTTGGTTACAGCCTTGACCCGGTTATTTACGGAGCATTACGCAGCGCCTGCTGCAAAAAATGCCGCGCGGGCAACGCCTACTCTAGCGTGCGAATCCTGTCGATGGCCTGTTCGAGCCGGTCGACGGCAATAACCTGTAAGCCGTCGATCGGCTGCTTCGGCGCATTCGCCTTGGGAATCAGCGCAATCGAGAAGCCCAGCTTGGCGGCTTCCTTGAGCCGGTCCTGGCCGCGTGGCGACGGGCGGATCTCGCCCGCCAGCCCCACTTCGCCGAACACGATCAGGCCCTTGGGCAACGGTTTGTTACGCATCGACGAATGGATCGCCAGCAGCACCGCAAGGTCGGCGGCCGGCTCGGTAATCTTGACACCGCCCACCGCATTCAGAAACACATCCTGGTCGAAGCAGGCAATCCCGGCGTGCCGGTGCAGCACGGCGAGCAGCATCGCCAGACGGTTCTGTTCCAGCCCCACCGCAAGCCGGCGCGGATTCGGCACATTGGCCGCATCGACCAGCGCCTGCACTTCCACGAGCAACGGCCGCGAGCCTTCCTGGGTGACCAGCACGCACGAGCCCGGCACGATCTGCTCATGCTGCGAGAGAAACAGCGCCGACGGGTTCGCCACGCCGCGCAGGCCGCGCTCGGTCATGGCGAACACGCCGAGTTCGTTGACCGCGCCGAAGCGGTTCTTGAACGCCCGCACCAGCCGGAACGACGAGTGCGTGTCGCCTTCGAAGTACAGCACCGTATCGACGATGTGCTCGAGCACGCGCGGGCCGGCCAGATTGCCTTCCTTGGTCACGTGGCCGACCATGATGATGGCCGTGCCCGACTGCTTGGCGATGCGCGTGAGCTGCGCCGCGCATTCGCGCACCTGCGCGACCGAGCCGGGCGCCGAGGTCAGCGCCTCGGAATAGACGGTCTGGATCGAATCGATCACCGCCACCTCGGGCCGTTCGCTTTCGATCGTCGCCTGGATTTTTTCGAGCTGGATTTCGGCGAGCAGCCTGAGTTCGCTCGCTTTCGAGCCGGGATCGAGCAGCGACAGCCGTTGCGCGCGCAGCGCAATCTGCGCTGCCGATTCTTCGCCGCTGATATAGAGCGCGCGCCGGTCGTGAGCGATTTCCGCGAGCGACTGCAGCAGCAGCGTCGATTTGCCGATGCCCGGATCGCCGCCGATCAGCACCACCCCGCCCGGCACCAGACCGCCGCCCAACACCCGGTCGAATTCGCCGACGCCGGTTGAAAAACGCGGCACGTCCGATGCCTCGATGTCCGCGAGGCGCTGCACCGGCGCGCTCTTGGCGAGCGACTGAAAGCGGTGCGCGGAAGGCGCTTCGGCCACCGTCTCGACCAGCGTGTTCCACGCATTGCATGCCGGGCATTGGCCCTGCCACTTGGGCGCCTGCCCGCCACATTCGGTGCAGGTGTACATCGTCTTCTGTTTAGCCACGCGCCCTTGCCTTGCCTGTTTGTCTATCTAGTTAGTTGAGTGTTGTCGAAGCGGTCTGCCGAGAGATCCGTTTGTACCGGAGCCGCTTGCAGCGCCGCCTATTCCGCGCGCACCTGCACGCGCGGCGCCACCGCGCACATCAGCTCGTAGCCGATCGTGCCGCAGGCCTGAGCGACGTCGTCGATCGGCAGCGCATTGCCCCACAGTTCGACGCGCGAACCGACGTTAGCCGCCGGACACGGCGTCAGGTCCACCGTGAGCATATCCATCGACACCCGGCCGACGACGCGCGTGCGCACCCCATCGACGATCACCGGCGTGCCTTCCGGCGCGACGCGCGGATAGCCGTCCGCATAGCCGCACGCCACCACGCCGATGCGCATCGCGCTGCGCGCCTTGAAGATCGAGCCGTAGCCCACGGTTTGCCCCTCGGGGACGTTCTGCACCGCGATCAGTTCGGACGCCAGCGTCATGGCCGGCTGCAGGCCGGTGCCCTCGATGGCTCTCGTGACCCCGGACGGCGACGCGCCATACAGAATGATGCCTGGGCGCACCCAGTCGAAATGCGACGACGGATGCCATAGCGTAGCCGCCGAGTTGGCGAGGCTACGCGCTCCCGCGATGCCCTGCGCACCGCGTTCGAACGCCTCCATCTGATAAGCGACGCCGCGCTCGCTGTCAGCATCAGAGAAATGCGTCATCAGCGTGATCTGACCCACGCCCTGGCATGCACGGGCCCGCTCCCACGCCGCCCGGAAACGCTCGGGCGTGTAACCGAGGCGATTCATGCCGCTGTTCATCTTCAACTGGATATTGACGGGCTTCGACAGACGCGCCATTTCCAGCATGCGCAACTGTTCGTCCGAGTGCAGCGCGGTGCTCAGGCTGTAGCGGTCGATCACATCGATATCGGTGGGGCGAAAAAAGCCCTCGAGCAACAGGATTGGCCCGGCCCAGCCCAATTCACGCAACTTAACGGCCTCTTCGAGGTCGAGCAATCCAAAGCCGTCGGTCGCGCGCAAACCTGGAAAGGCTCTCGCGAGACCGTGCCCATAAGCGTTGGCCTTGACAACCGCCCAGATTTTCGAATTTGGCGCGTAGCGGCGGACGACGGCAAGGTTGTTGGCGAGTGCAGCGGTGTGGATCGTGGCTGAGAGGGGGCGCGGCATGGGAAATTTTCGTAAAGACGCTTGCGAATCAGGAGCTTACAGTGCGTTTTCAGTGCTCAGGAGCCCGCTGGGCGGTGCGATCAAGGATTCTGCTAGTCCGAATTCACCTATTTTCATGATATAAAGCCGTGCGCACAACCCATTTCGAACGGAATAAGCCCGGACGCCTTGCACACGGCCGGGGCGGACAGACCGCAGCGAGGACAGCATCGCATCAGATGAAAAAAGGTTTTTACACCATCATGGCCGCGCAGTTTTTTTCATCGCTGGCCGACAATGCGCTTCTGATCGCTGCTATTGCACTGCTGAAAGATCTTCACGCCCCAAACTGGATGACGCCGCTGCTCAAGCTGTTCTTTGTGCTGTCGTACGTCGTCCTTGCTGCTTTCGTCGGCGCCTTCGCCGACTCGCGCCCGAAGGGGCACGTGATGTTCGTCACCAACACCATCAAGGTGGTCGGCTGCTTCACGATGCTGGTCGGCGCGCATCCGCTGATTGCGTACGGCATCGTCGGCTTCGGGGCCGCGGCCTACTCGCCCGCCAAATACGGCATTCTGACCGAACTGCTGCCGCCTGACCGGCTGGTCGCCGCGAACGGCTGGATCGAAGGCACCACGGTCGGCTCGATCATTCTCGGCACGGTATTGGGCGGCGCGCTGATCAGCCCGCATATCGCCTCGCACATCCTCAAGCACCATATTCCGACCGTCAACACGCCGGCCGAAGCCGCGATGCTGGTCATCATGGCCATCTACGTGATCGCTGCGCTGTTCAACCTGCGGATTCCCGACACCGGCGCGCGCTATCCGAAACAGGAACGCGGCCCGATCAAGCTCATCACCGATTTCGCCGACTGCTTCCAGGTGCTGTGGCACGACAAGCTCGGCCAGATTTCGCTCGCCGTCACGACGCTGTTCTGGGGCGCAGGCGCCACGCTGCAGTTCATCGTGCTGAAGTGGGCGGAAGTCTCGCTCGGCATGTCGCTCTCCGAAGGCGCGATCCTGCAGGCCGTGGTGGCCGTCGGGGTGGCCGCCGGCGCCATCATCGCGGCCTCGCGCGTGCCGCTCAAGAAGTCGCTTTCGGTGCTGCCGGTCGGCATCATGATGGGCATCGCCGTGATGATGATGGCCTTCTATACCCGCGACCTGTTCCCTGCGCATTGGGGCGTGTACTTCGGCCGCATGCATGTGCCCGGCTATCTGATCCTCGCGTATATCTTCCTGATGGTCGTGGGCGGCCTGTCGGGCTTTTTCGTCGTACCGATGAACGCGCTGCTGCAGCATCGGGGCCATGTGCTGCTGTCGGCCGGCCACTCGATCGCCGTGCAGAATTTCAACGAAAACCTCTCGGTGCTCGTGATGCTGTGCCTGTACGCGGTGCTGGTATGGCTCGACGTACCGGTGTCGGCGGTGATCGTGCTGTTCGGCACCTTTGTCTGCGTGATGATGTGGTTTGTGATGCGGCGTCACCAGGCGAACCAGCGCGCGTTCGATTCGGTCGCGCTGATCGGCGAAATGAAGCATTGACGCCGCGCGGCGTTGCTCCGCGTCGTTGTGCCGTGTTTGTGCCGCATTGCTGCGTTGAACGACCGCGCCGGGAGCACCTTACGCAGCGAAGACAAGTGCCGCACCTGCGGCCGTCCCTTTCCAGCCTTGCCATGACTCAACCGATTCCCAACGTCCTGACGATCGCCGGCTCCGACTCCGGGGGCGGTGCCGGCATTCAGGCCGACCTCAAAGCCTTTTCGGCGCTCGGCGCCTATGGCGCAAGCGTGATTACGGCGCTGACGGCGCAGAACACGCGCGGCGTGACGGCGATCCATACGCCGGACCCGGCGTTTGTCGCCGCGCAACTCGACGCGGTATTCGACGATATCCGCATCGACGCGGTGAAGATCGGCATGCTGGCCAACGCGCAGATCGCGCGGGTCGTGGCCGCGGCGCTGCGGCGTTATCAGCCGAAGCACGTGGTGCTCGACACCGTGATGATCTCCAAGAGCAACCACGCGCTGCTGCTGCCCGACGCGGTGGCCGTGGTGCGCGACGAACTGCTGCCGCTCGCCGGTCTGCTGACGCCGAATCTGCCGGAGGCGGCTGCGTTGCTGGGGCTGCCTGCCGCAACCGACGAAGCGGGCATGATCGAACAGGGTGAAGCGTTGCGCGCACTCGGCGCGCGCGCTGTGCTGATGAAAGGCGGCCATCTCGCGGCCGCCGACAGCCCCGACTGGCTGGTGCAGGACAGCGGCACGCTACGCCTCGGCGCGCCGCGCGTGCCGGTGAAGAACACGCATGGCACGGGCTGCACGCTGTCATCGTCGATCGCGGCGCTGATTCCGCAACGCGCCGACCTCGCAAGCGCGGTCGCGGATGCGAAGGCGTATCTAACCGGGGCGCTCGAAGCGAGCGACCAACTCGACGTCGGCAAGGGCGTCGGACCGGTGCATCATTTTTATCGCTGGTGGTGAGACGGGTTGGGATCGGGGAACCGGGTTTGTGTCTGCCGGTTCGGCGCCTTGGTTCGGTGCGTTCGTATCGTGTTCGTATTTGAGGCCTGACGCGCCGCCGGCAAGGGCCAGCTTGTCCCCCGCCTGCAGTACCGCCGGAGCGTCACTGCCGCGCGAACGCCTGCGCCTTCTGCGGCCAGTCGTCCGGCACGATAAAGCCGCGTGAGCGCTCGACCCAGCGCCCCGCATCGTCGATATGGAACGCCGCCACCATGGTCGGACCGTTCTGATGCGCGACCCGCTCACTGAGTGTGGCCACATCGACAAACGCGATGCCTTCAGCCTCGGCCATCCCCTGCTCATGCCGCCGCGGCGCCAGCCATTCGAGACGCGGCAAAACCCGCCACGCCTGCGCATGCTCAGCAGCGAAAGCCGGCCAGTCCGTGCGCGTCGTCCACCAGCCGCGCGCATGCGCGGGATCGATTTCCACGGGAGCGCTGCTCGCCTCGCCCTGCGGGTAGAACAGCCAGCCCTTGATGAACATCTGCGGCTCCCACGGCCCCGTGTGCCCGAGCGTGGCGAACTCCTCGCGCCCGCTGAGCGGCAACTGATGATCGAGCAAGTGCGCGAGCTTCAGATCGAAGCGGTCCTGCAGATTGGGGCCCACGTAGTCCGACAGTTGCGCCCTGCCATCCCCCGCGTGCAGATAGCATTTGACGGCCAGTTCCCAATGCAGACGCCGCCCTGCTCGCGTCTGCACCAGAAAATCGCACTCGCCCAAGGTGAGACCGGCGCGCCGCAGCGGCACGTTCGCCGCGATCAGGCGCGCGGTCGGTCCATGCTGCAGGAACCACGCGAGCAGACACTCCGCGTAACGGCCCAGACGCGTGACGCGGGCCGCAGCGATGTCGCTCCGCAGTGCGCTCGCGTCGGCATCGAGAGCGAGCAGCCAATCGATCGTGGCAGCCAGCTCATCCGACGTTTCGAATGCGCTGGCGAGCATCCCCACCGGTGGTTGCGCACGCAACAGATCCGCGCTGAACAGGAGCCAAGCCAGATCGCGCACCGCGGGTTCGCGCAGCGCATCCCACTGTGCCGGGGGCACAGCGGCCGGGAGCAGGGCCGGCCGGGGGGCGTTCATCAGTTGGCCGGCGTGCCGGCTGCCTTCAGCCAGGTATCGCGGGCAAGGCACAGGTCGGTCCAGGCCTTGGCCTTGTCGGGCAGGCTGCGCAGCAGATAAGCCGGGTGATACGTGACGATCACGGGCACCCCCTCGTACTGGTGCACGCGGCCGCGCAACGACGAAATGCTGGCGTCGGTCTTCAACAGGCTCTGCGCGGCGAAGCGGCCGAGCGCGATAATCAGCTTCGGCTTGACGAGCTCGACCTGGCGCTGCAGATAGGGTTCACAGCGCGCCACCTCGTCGGGCTCGGGATTGCGGTTGCCGGGCGGCCGGCACTTGATGACGTTGGCGATGTAGACGTTGGTGCCGCGCGCGAGCGTCAACGAACGCAGCATGTTGTCGAGCAGCTTGCCGGCCTGGCCGACAAACGGTTCGCCCTGGCGATCTTCGTTCTCGCCCGGCGCTTCGCCGATCAGCATCCAGTCGGCATTGCGGTCGCCGACGCCGAATACCGTCTTGGTGCGCTTCTCGCACAGGCGGCAGCGTTCGCAACCAGCGACACGTTCGGCGAGCGCATCCCAGTCGAGGGTCTGGATGGCTGGCTCGGCGCGCCCGGCCGGCGCCATGTGCGCTGCGGCCGGCGGATGGGCCGGGAGCTCGTCGAACCAGGCGAAATCGTCGTCGGGCGGGGCTGCAGGCGAAGCGGGCTCGACGCGGGTCGGGGACGCCATCGCGGCTGATTGAGCGGCTGATTGAGCAACCACCTGAGCGGCTGACTGATCGGCTAACGGCACGGCTTGCTGAGCAACTGATTGAGCGACTGGCTGAGCGGCCGGCTGCACGGGGCGTGCGACGGGCGCACCCGGAACTGCTGCTGGGGCGTGCTCCCGGCCGTCGCCACCCGGCTGGTCCGCTCGACCCGCCAGCCCCACTTCACGCGGCTCAGCACTGCGCGGCTCAGCCACGCTGATATCCCCGGCGCGAGCAGCAGGCACGGCACTCGCCTGCCCCATTCCCCGGCGTACCCACATCGGCGCGAGGCCAAGCTCTTCCAGTGCGGATTCATGCAGCGCCATCTGCGCCCTCCCTGGCAAACGAAAAACGCATCACGATGGCGTCCTCCCGGCTGCGATGACGCGCCGGATAGTAGTTCTTGCGACGGCCGATCGAAGCAAAGCCGAAGCGTTCATAAAGCCGGATGGCCCGGTGGTTCGACGGCCGCACTTCGAGCAGCAGTCCTTCAAGCTTTTCGTTGCGCGTGATGCGCACCGCTTCGCGCAACAGCGACAGCCCGGCGCCCGCGCCCTGCGCGACAGGCGCCACGCACAGATTGAGCAGATGCATCTCGTCGACGACCGGCATCAGCACGCAATAGCCGATCAAGGCGCCGGTGACGTGGCGCAGGCAGATGCCGAAGTAGCCGTTGCGCAGCGAATCTTCGAAATTGCCGCGGCTCCACGGAAACTCGTACGCCGCCTTTTCGATGACGGCGACTTCGTCCAGATCGCCTTCGGTCATCGGCGACATGTAACGGTCCGCCAGCAACACGCCGCTCATCGTCCGCCCTCGCCCTGGGGCGCGGCGTGAGGAGCAGCCTGTGAAGCCGCGCGCGCCTCGCCGGCGGCCTTCTCAGCCTTCCCGGCCTTCTCAGCCAGCCGCTCCGCCGTGGTTTGAGCCACCTTGTCGCGCACGTACTCCGGCGCGGCCCGCTCGGCCGGCACGGTGCGTCCCGCACGCAGCGCCCGCAACGCCGCGAAGGCGAGCGGCAGCGCATGTGGCAGCGCCTCGCCGTCGATGGTCCGTGCCACCGTGCTCACCACGAGGCGCGCGCCGAACGCGGCGGCGGCATTGCCTGCCAGCGTAAACGGCACGTCAGGCAAGCTGAGCCGGTCCGGCGCATCGAGCGACGCGGACTGGATGGTGCGCCACTCGCCCTCTGCGTCATCCCACGCGTAATCGGCCCAATACACCTCATCCATGCGGGCGTCGAGCGCGGCCAGCACGCGTTTGACCGATGGATCGCGCAAACGCGCGCTCTCGGCACAGGCAAGCAAGGTGCTGATCGGCACCACCGGGCAATTCAGACCAAAGGCGAGCCCCTGCGCAACGCCGGTCGCGGTACGCAACCCCGTGAACGAGCCCGGGCCCGCGCCGAAGGCAATCGCGTCGCAGTCGGCCAGCGCAAGGTCGGCTTCGTCGAACAGTTCACGGATCGCCGGCAACAGGCGCGTGCTGGACACCGCGCCGGTCGCTTCATGGCGCACCCAGTTGCGCGGTGCCAAGGCAGGGTCAAGCGTCGCATCGACAGCGGCGGACAGAAGCGCGACCGAGCAGAATTCGGTCGACGTATCGAGGGCAAGCAGCACAGTTCGGGTCATGACCGCTATTGTAATGCGACGCCCCGCCTTCCCGGGCACGCAGCGTGCATGCAGCGCCGCGGGCCGGGGGTCGCACGCGCCGCTCGGCGTTTGGAATGAACGTTCGGGCCTGGTTCGAACCAACCGGCGATGCCGCTTGATATGATCGTCAGCCTATCTTGAATTCGCCACGGAGAAAAACATGAGCGACGTCGACGCACAATTCGCGAAAGCCCACGAAGAAGTGCAACAACTGCCGGAACGCCCGGGCAACCTGACACTGCTGCGCCTCTACGCACTTTACAAGCAGGCCACCAAGGGCGACGTGCACGGCGACAAGCCGGGCTTCACCGACATCGTCGGCAAATACAAGTACGACGCCTGGGCAGCGCTGAAAGGCACCGCGCAGGACGCCGCCAAGCAGCAGTACGTCGAACTGGTCGAATCGCTGAAAAGCGGCGCCTCGGCTTAAGGAATGATCGCAGGATCAAACGAAACAGTACTTTCCTTCACTGAAGTGTCTTAAATGTGGCGCGGTGCAGCAAAACCCTATACAATGCTGCCTGCGCTTTACTGCTTTGCCCGGCTTTCTTCTAGCGGCCTTTGCGGCGCAGCGCCTCGTAGCGTTTAGCTCCAATCCAGTTTAGAACCTGTCCCCTCCTGCCTAGCCCCCTACGGGCGATCATGTACCAGGCTGGCGGCACGCCGTGTTGGCATGTCGCAACCGATACAGCTTCTAACGAAAAGCTCGCCTTAACTGCCGCGAGCTGCCCCCGTTTTTCGATTTGCTCGCTGCTTCTTTGCTCGCTGAATCCGACGACTTGGGTATGCCGATTGGCGCCGACGTATTTATTCCGTGCATCACCCAGGATCGTTTCAAGGATTCTCATGACTTCGAGCAATACCCCCAGCAGCCCGTTGAACGCCATCGCCGACCAGGCCCTCGGTCTCGCCGACGCTCCCGCACAAGCGGCAGCCGTCGCCGCGGAAACCGCCGCACCGGCCGGCCCGTCGTTCGCGTCGCTCGGTCTGTCCCCGGATGTCGTCTCCGCCCTGACCGCCGCTGGCTACCAGACTCCGACTCCGGTTCAGCAACGCGCCATCCCCGCCGGCATCGCCGGCCGCGACCTGCTGGTCTCGAGCCCGACCGGTTCGGGCAAGACCGCCGCGTTCATGCTGCCCGCCATCGAGCGTTTCTCGCAACTGCAAAAGGCGCAAGCCAGCCAACCGCGCGAGCCGCGCCCGGCTGACGGCGCCCGCACGCGCCGCCCGCAACCGGTCGCCCGTCCGACCATGCTGGTTCTGACGCCGACCCGCGAACTCGCCATGCAGGTCACCACCGCGGCCGCCACCTACGGCAAGCACCTCAAGCGCCTGCGCACCGTCAGCATTCTTGGCGGCGTCGCTTACGGCCAGCAATTGATGCTGCTCGCGAAGAACCCGGAAATCCTGGTTGCCACGCCGGGTCGTCTGATCGACCACCTCGAACGCGGCCGCATCGACCTGTCGCAACTGCAGATCCTCGTGCTCGACGAAGCTGACCGCATGCTCGACATGGGCTTCATCGACGACATCGAGACCATCGTTGCGGCTACGCCGGCTACGCGTCAAACCATGCTGTTCTCGGCCACGCTCGACGGCAAGATCGGTTCGCTGACGAGCCGCCTGCTGAAGGATCCGGAGCGTATCGAAATCGTCCAGCGCATGGAGCAGCGCACCAATATCGCGCAAACCGTTCACTACGTGGACGACCGCGATCACAAGGATCGTCTGCTCGACCACCTGCTGCGCGACGCCGGCCTCGACCAGGCTATCGTGTTCACGGCAACCAAGATGGACGCCGACCAGTTGGCTGGGCGTCTTGCCGACGCCGGCTTCGAATCGGCCGCCCTGCACGGCGACCTGCCGCAAGGTGCGCGTAACCGCACGATCCGCGCCCTGCGCGAGCGCCGTGTGCGCGTGCTGGTGGCAACGGACGTCGCGGCTCGCGGTATCGACATCCCGGGCATTACGCACGTGTTCAACTACGACCTGCCGAAGTTCGCTGAAGACTATGTGCACCGTATCGGCCGTACCGGCCGTGCTGGCCGCTCGGGTGTCGCGGTGAGCCTCGTGCATCACGCCGAGCAAGGCGCGTTGAAGCGCATCGAGCGTTTCGTGCGCACCCCGCTGCCGGTCAACGTCGTCGAAGGCTTCGAGCCGCGCAAGTCGGCTCCGTCGGGTAACGGCCGTCCTGGCTTTGGCGGCCGTGGCCGTCCGGGCGGCGGCAACGGCGGCGGCCGTCGTTTCGGCAGCGGCAGCGGTACGGGCGGCAAGCAGGCTGGTAACGGCGGCGGCGCTCGCAGCGGCGGCAATGGCGGCGGCTGGGCCGGCAAGTCGGCTGGAGGCGGCTCGCGTGAAGGCTACGGCGGCTCGCGCGACGGCGGCTACGGCGCACGCCGCAGCGACGGTCCGCGTACGGCGCGTCGCGGCAGCTAAAAAGCAAGGCGTTGGGCGGCCCTGAGCCACCCAAACCCCAGAAGAAACCGGTGCTCATGCGCCGGTTTTTTTTCGTCCCCACCTATATTTCACAATGTGGAAAATTTTTTTGCCTCGTAAAAAATTGTGTTGCGTGGCACAACGGAGGTTATTGCAGTAGGGAAAATTGCATTTCTCAATGCGGAACAACGATCACAAGCGCATGATTTAAAAAGATAAAAAATCTCATATAAAGCTTGCCCTGCGTCTATTGCGCGCATCCTGTTTTGCCTAGACTCTTATATAAGACTTCACGAAACGAAACGCCCTCGGGCACTCGCTTCGCAGAAGACAGCGTTCACTGATCCATTTTTCAGGCAATCCAAGGAGCACACCATGACGTCACGCCAACAGCAAGCACAAGCACTCCAGCAACAATGGGAAACCGATCCGCGCTGGAAAGGCATCAAGCGCACCTACACCGCCGATGACGTGGTGCGCCTGCGCGGCTCGGTGCCGGTGGAGCACACGCTCGCGAAGCGCGGTGCGGAAAAGCTGTGGGACAGCATCCATAGCGAGCCCTTCGTCAACGCACTCGGCGCGCTGACCGGCAACCAGGCCATGCAGCAGGTCAAGGCCGGCCTGAAGGCGATCTATCTGTCGGGCTGGCAGGTGGCGGGCGACGCCAACGTCGCCGGCGAAATGTATCCGGACCAGTCGCTGTATCCGGCCAACTCGGTGCCGCTCGTGGTGAAGCGCATCAACAATACGCTCACGCGGGCCGACCAGATCCAGTGGTCCGAAGGCAAGAACCCGGGCGACGAAGGCTACGTCGACTTCTTCGCGCCGATCGTGGCCGACGCGGAAGCCGGTTTCGGCGGCGTGCTGAACGCATTCGAACTGATGAAGGCGATGATCGAAGCGGGCGCGGCAGGCGTGCACTTCGAAGACCAGCTCGCTTCGGTCAAGAAGTGCGGCCACATGGGCGGCAAGGTGCTCGTGCCGACCCGCGAAAACATCGCCAAGCTGACCGCGGCGCGTCTGGCAGCCGACGTCTCCGGCACGCCGACCGTCCTGCTCGCCCGCACCGATGCGGAAGCGGCCGACCTCGTGACCTCGGACATCGACGACAACGACAAGCCGTTCCTGACCGGCGAGCGCACCGTGGAAGGCTTCTACCGCACGAAGCCGGGGATCGAACAGGCCATCTCGCGCGGCCTCGCCTACGCGCCGTACGCCGACATGATCTGGTGCGAAACCGGCAAGCCGGACCTCGAGTTCGCGAAGAAATTCGCCGAGGCGATCCATAAGGAATTCCCGGGCAAGCTGCTGTCGTACAACTGCTCGCCGTCGTTCAACTGGAAGAAGAACCTCGACGATGCGACGATCGCCAAGTTCCAGAAGGAACTCGGTGCGATGGGCTACAAGTTCCAGTTCATCACGCTGGCCGGCTTCCATGCGCTGAACTACTCGATGTTCAACCTCGCGCACGGCTATGCCCGCACGCAGATGAGCGCCTTCGTCGAAATGCAGCAGGCCGAGTTCGCCGCGGCGGAAAAGGGCTTCACCGCCGTGAAACACCAGCGCGAAGTCGGCACCGGCTACTTCGACGCCGTCACGCAAACGGTCGAACGCGAAGCGTCGACGACCGCATTGCACGGCTCGACGGAAGACGAACAGTTCTTCGACAAGAAGGTGGCGTGAGCCGCGCTTCAAGACAGCGAACAGCCCGAAACGCCTAGGCGAATCGGACAACCGACAGACGGAAAGCGGCCCCGCCAGAGGGCCGCAATCAGGGGGAGACAGTCAGCCGGAGAGGACCAGCAAGCCGGGACTCACGAGGTCCCAGGCAAGGTCCCAGGACAGGCCCGGGCGGACTGGAATCTGAGAGGAAAGATACGGCACAGCGCACCGTGCCCTGACGCAAGCACGCGCCGGCCTTACCGCCGGCGCTTTTTTTGTCGCTGCGCGCTCCAAAGGCGCCCGAGGCGCGCTTGACGCAGGCGTAATACGCGCTTGCGCGGCCACCTCAGCGATACACGATCACCGGAATCTTCGTATGCGTGAGCACGCGTTGCGTCTCGCTGCCGATCAGCAGGCTGCCGAGCCCGCGACGCCCGTGCGAGGCCATGAAGATCACGTCGCAGCCACCCTTCTCGGCCGCCTCGATGATGCCGAGATACGGCGACGGATGCACGCTGGTCCGGCTCGTCACAGCCACGCCGACATTGCGTCCGGCCCGCTCGACCTCCTGCAGATGCATGCGCGCTTCGCGCTCGCTGCGCTCCAGAAAGTCGCCCGGGGGCTCGATCACCACTTCGGAAAACGGCGAATAGGGATATTGCGGCAAGCAGGCATACGCGGTGACGTCCGCGCCGACCGCCTGGGCGAGATCGATGGCGCCTTCGATCGCCTTGCGTGACAAGTCTGAACCATCGGTCGGAACCAGGATGTGCTTGAACATGGTGCCTCCGTCGTCGACTGCGGCTGGACCCGCTCATGCGGCAACTCAGGCGGCGCTGCGTCAGCAGCCGGCGAGCAGGTCTTCAGGGTGCGGCCGGACCGAACATGGGCCGTACAGAAAATGGGCCGCCCAAATCGATTGTAGTGCGCCTAAATCTCCGCAACGCCGGCCTGCGGGTCTGTCCGCATATCGGAAACCCGCGCGGGAGCCTTGCTGCGCCTCGCTTTGGAGCCTCATCCCCAATAGCCGGGATGGCCGTAGGTATGTTTAAGAAAATCCAGAAACAGCCGCACGCGCAGCGGCAAATGGCGACGCTGCGGAAACACGGCATGAATGCCGATCGGCGGCGCGGCAAACTCATCGAGCACGCTGACGAGGCGGCCGGCGGCGATATCCGAGCCCACTTCCCACCACGAGCGCCACGCGAGGCCATAACCATCGAGACACCACTCGTGCAGCACCGCGCCGTCCGAGCATTCCATCGTGCCGGACACCTTGATCGAGACGACCTTGCCGTCCTGCTGGAACATCCAGCCGCGCTGCTGGTTGGCGCCGGCGCCGAGCGCGAGGCAATTGTGATGGGTCAGATCGGCGAGGCTTTGCGGCGCGCCGCGGCGCGTCAGATAGGCAGGAGAAGCGACGCAGACGCGGCGGTTCTCACCCAGTCTGAGCGACACCAGCGAGGAGTCCGGCAACTCGCCGAGCCGCACTGCACAGTCGAAGCCTTCGTTGACCAGGTCCACCAGCCGGTCGGACAGATCGAGCGTGATCGAGACATCCGGGTGCGCGACGGTAAACGCCGGCACCAGCGGCGCGACGTGCCGGCGGCCGAAACCGGCCGGCGCCGACACGCGCAGGTGGCCGCTCGCCTTGACGCCGCCCGCCGAGACGCTCGCCTCGGCGTTCTGCATGTCGTGGATGATGCGCTGGCAGTCTTCGAGAAAGGCCGAGCCTTCGAAGGTCAGCGTGATCTTGCGGGTGGTGCGCACCAGCAGCTTGACGCCCAGGCGCTCTTCGAGCGCGTCGATGCGGCGGCCGATGATGGCCGGCGCCACGCCCTCGGCCTGCGCCGCCGCCGACAGGCTGCCCTTGGCCGCGACGGTGACGAAGGTTTCGATCTGCTTGAAACGGTCCATGAGCTGGCTGGGGCCCGGCGTAGCGGGCAACAACACCGAAGCGCCCCAAAAGTGGGAATGAGCGCCAGATTAGGTGGATGAAAGTAAAAGATCAAGTGATGTTTAGCCTCTTTTTGCGCGCCGAACTTCACTAATACAATTCATCTCGACCTCTAACTGGAGCGCACGGCAATGTCGGCCACAACGACACTCTCCCCTAAAGCAGTGATTTTCGACGCCTACGGCACGCTCTTCGACGTGCACTCGGTCGTCGCTGCGGCGGAGCAGATGTTCCCCGGCCACGGCGATGCGCTCTCGCAGTTGTGGCGGCAAAAGCAAATCGAATATACGCAGTTGCGCACGCTGGCCGACCCGGCAGGCGCGCACTACCAGCCGTTCTGGAACATCACGCTCGACGCGCTGCGCTTCGCCGCGCACAAGCTCGGCGTCACGCTCAATCGCGCGGCGGAAAAGCGCCTGATGGACGAATACGCGTGCCTGTCCGCCTTCCCCGATGCCGTGCCCGCGCTGCGCCAGTTGCATGACCAGCGCGGCGTTTCCGGTGCGTCGGGCAGCCAGAAAGCGCCACCCGGCCTCGCCATTCTCTCCAACGGCAACCCGCAGATGCTCGACATCGCCGTGAAAAGCGCCGGCATGTGCGGCCTGTTCGATCACGTGCTCTCCGTCGACACCGTGCGCGCCTACAAACCGGCGCCCGCCGCCTACGCGCTCGGCACGCAAGCCTTCGGCGCGCAGCCGGGAGAAATCGTCTTCGTCTCGTCGAACGGCTGGGACGCCGCCGGCGCGACCTGGTTCGGCTACACGACCTTCTGGCTCAACCGGCAAGGCGCTCCCGCTGAAGAGCTGGGCGTCACGCCACACGGCACGGGCGGCAGCATGAACGAGCTGCTCGTGTTTCTGCAAGCGCTCGCCGCGCCCGACGGGAGCCGCAGCCGCACAAGCCACAGCCATGGCGCATGACGGCAGCGCCCCCCGACGGACGCACGCAAGGCAGTACGAGGCAACGACCGCGCCACCTGGCGCAGTCGAGCCACACCTGAACCGCAGTTAAACCGCGCACTTAAACCGCATTTGACGATCCGCATCTTTGCAATCTGACCGACCAAGGAGAAACCATGGCGCACCCGCTTTCATCGTCGCAGTTGCCGCAGGGCATGGAAATCACGGCTGAGATCCTGCCGGGCTATGAAGCAATCCTCACCCGCGAAGCGCTCGAACTCGTCGCGGCCCTGCATCGCACGTTCGAGCCGCGTCGCCAGGCGCTGCTGAAAGCGCGCGTCGAGCGCGCGAAGCGGCTCGATGCCGGCGAGCGTCCCGACTTCCTCGTCGAGACGAAGAGCATCCGCGAAGGCGACTGGAAGATCGCGCCGCTGCCGCAGGATCTGCAATGCCGCCGCGTGGAAATCACCGGACCGGTCGAGCGCAAGATGATCATCAACGCGCTCAACTCGGGCGCGGATTCGTACATGACGGACTTCGAAGATTCGAACGCGCCGAGCTGGCACAACCAGATCAGCGGCCATATCAATCTGCGGGACGCGGTGCGCCGCACGATCGCGCTGGAACAGAACGGCAAGACGTACCAGTTGAACGACAAGGTCGCCACGCTGATCGTGCGTCCGCGCGGCTGGCACCTCGACGAAAAGCATGTGAGCGTGGACGGCCAGCGCGTCTCGGGCGGCATCTTCGACTTCGCGCTGTTCCTGTTCCACAACGCCAAGGAGCTGGTCGCTCGCGGCTCGGGCCCCTACTTCTATCTGCCGAAGATGGAGAGCCATCTCGAAGCGCGCTTGTGGAACGACATCTTCGTGGCCGCCCAGGAAGCGGTCGGCGTGCCGCGCGGCACGATCCGCGCGACAGTGCTGATCGAAACGATCCTCGCCGCGTTCGAAATGGACGAGATCCTGTACGAACTGCGCGAACATAGCTCGGGCCTGAATGCCGGCCGTTGGGACTACATTTTCTCGGCCATCAAGAAGTTCAAGGCCGACCGCGACTTCTGCCTCGCCGACCGCGCGCAGATCACGATGACCGCGCCGTTCATGCGCGCCTATGCGCTGCTGTTGCTGAAGACCTGCCATCGCCGCAACGCGCCGGCGATCGGCGGCATGAGCGCGCTGATCCCGATCAGGAACGACCCGGCTGCCAACGACCGCGCCATGGGCGGCGTGCGCTCGGACAAGGCGCGCGACGCGGGCGACGGTTACGACGGCGGCTGGGTCGCGCACCCGGGCCTGGTGCCGATCGCCATGGAAGAGTTCGTCAAGGTACTGGGCGAGCAGCCGAACCAGATCGGCAAGCAGCGCAGCGACGTGGAAGTCGCGGCCAGCGATCTGCTCGACTTCCGCCCGCAAGCGCCGATTACGGAAGCCGGTCTGCGCAACAACATCAACGTCGGGATTCACTACCTCGGTTCGTGGCTCGCGGGCAATGGCTGCGTGCCTATCCACAACCTGATGGAAGACGCCGCCACCGCGGAAATCTCGCGCTCGCAGGTCTGGCAGTGGATCCGCTCGCCGAAGGGCGCGCTCGACGACGGCCGCAAGGTCACGGCGGAGTTGGTGCGCGAACTGTCGAAGCAGGAACTGGACAAGGTGAAGCAGGCGGTCGGCGGCGACACGAAACCGTACGACCGCGCCGCGGAAATCTTCGTCGACATGTCGACCTCGGAGCAGTTCACCGATTTCCTGACGCTGCCTTTGTACGAGGAAATCTGAGGCAGGCGCTCATGACGCGCTGCGCCTCGGCCGCCGGACACGGTTTCCGGCGCCACTGACGTTGCTACGCCGCTGCGCGATGCGGCGGCGCGGTGGTGCGGCGGGCCGATCGCAAGGCTGACCGACCGGACGGCCCAGCAGGCTCAGGCTTGCCGGGCCGTTTTTTTACGGACGGCGCACGGCGCGCCAGTTACCGCGAACGGCGATGCGCAACCCAGTCGCCACAATGAATCTCGGGCAAGCCCTTCACCGCGTTTTTCGTGACCGGATAGAAACGGCATGCCATCGGGGCGCCGTCCACTTCGACCGTGACCTCGCGCGCCACGAACAGGCCCTCGACCCCGGGATAGATCTCCTCGATTTCATCGAGTACGGCGATCAGACCCGGATCGATTTCATAGACGTCGCCGTGCACCGGCGGCCCCGCCTCGTCGAGCACCAGCCCGGGATAAGCGCCGAAGTCGAACAGACGGCCACGCACGGTGGTCGTGCCGAGCAACGTCGGTTCGGCGATGTCGTGCCGCGCAGCGGCCTCGCTAATATCGTTGATCTCGCCGGCCCGGAGCGTGCCGTACACGAAAACCTTCTGCATCGTGGTGAGTCCTCTCTCTTGGATCAATACGGGTTCCGTGACCCGGCTGTTTCGACGAAACGAACCGGATGTGCATTATGCCCCGCAGCAATCGATACCCGCAGTTTGAAAAAATGCCGGCTTAGGCTACCGATGGTCCGACAGCCTACAATGGGAGCCACCTAACCGTTCGGGATTCCGCCCGGTGTCGCCGCCATGAATGGATCAGACGCTCCCACGCTTTCCACCCAGGTCGAGTTCGCCGATATTCCGCCGGCCTTCGCGCCGACGGCTGTCCATCCGATCATCGTGCGCTCGCGGCCGATGCCGGCCGGCGTGCGCATCGCCCGCCATAACCATGCGTGGGCACAGGTGGCCTACGCATCGCGCGGCGTGCTACGCATCGGCACGCTCGATACCACCTGGATGGTGCCGCCGTCGCGGGCCATCTGGGTGCCGCCGCATGTGACGCACGAAGTGGTGATCGTCGAGGACGCGTTCCTGCGCACGCTGTATATCGACGAAAACGCCGTCCCGCCTGGACTGGATACCTGCCGCGTCGTGGAAGTGTCGAACCTGCTGCGCGAAGTGATTGCAGCACTCGATATGCCGGGTCTGTCAGCCACCCGCGAACAGGTGCTCGGCGCGCTCGCGCTCGATGAGCTGACCCGTTCCGAGCCGCTGCCGCTGTCGGTGCCGATGCCCAACGAAAAGCGCCTGCGGGCGCTCTGCGAAGCGGTGATCGCGGACCCGGCCAGTTCCGATTCGCTCGAACAGTGGGCCGCGAGCGTCGGCGCCAGTACCCGCACGATTGCGCGGCTGTTTCGCCAAGAGCTGGGGGTGAGCTTTTCGCAATGGCGTCAGCAGGCGCTGCTCGCCCGCGCGATTCCGTTGCTGAGCCAGGGGCGGCCGCTCGCGCATGTGGCGCAGGAATTGGGCTATCAAAGCCAGAGCGCCTTTTCGGCGATGTTCCGGCGCGCTTTCGGCAACAGTCCGCGCGCCTTCATCGAACGCGGTTCGGAGCAACGCTAGACGCGGCGGGCCAGGTGGCGGATCGCGCCGAGTTGCGCGAGGCGCGGGCCGGCGAGCTTGTAGCCCATGCGCAGATAGAGCCGCGCCGCGGGATTGTCGACGAACACGCGCAGTTGCAGTTCGCGCAAGCCGCGCTCGCGCGCCCATTGATGCGAGATCTCCAGCAGGTAGGTTCCCGCACCGCGCCGGCGGAAACCGTCGGCGATCTGCACGTCGCGGATATGCAGCGAATCGCCCTCCTCGGTGATGCGCAGCACGCCGGCCGCCTGGCCGTCCATTTCGAGGATGTAGTTCTCCGACTCGCGCCAGCTCCCGAGGAACAGATCGCTACGCCAGACCAGATGGTGCCGGTGATAGTAGCCGCCCATGTTGCCGCGGGTCAGCGCTTCGGCAAATGCGAAGTCGTCCATGCTGGCTTTGCGCAACTGGAACGGCGACGGTGCATCGTTAGGGACGAACATGACACGGCGGGCAAATGAGTGGTCGGCACAACGGTAAAACATGCCGCCTGTGCTGGCAATGGCTGTTTGTCCCGAGACGAATGGGGACAGATGCAATAACGCCAAAACCGCCGCCCCGCGTGACGCAGCAGCGGCGCCACACCGCCCGCTCAGCGCCGGTTCGATCCCGACACCACATCGATCCACACCGCCAGCACCAGGATGCTGCCTTTGACGATCATTTGCCAGTACGCGTCCACGTCGAGCATCGACATGCCGTTGTCGAGACTGGCCATCACCAGCGCGCCGATCAACGCGCCATACACGGTCCCCGAGCCGCCGCGCATCGACGTACCGCCGATAAAGCACGCCGCGATCGCATCCAGTTCGCCCATCGAGCCGGCCGAAGGCGAGCCCGCCGCCAGCCGCGCCGTATTGACGATGCCGCCGAACGCGCACATCAGCCCCATCAGCGCGAAGATCGCCAGCTTCACGCGGTTCGTATTCACGCCGGACAGACGCGTCGCTTCGAGGTTGGAACCCACGGCATAGATGCGGCGGCCGAACACGGTTTGCGTCGCGATCCAGGTGAAGATGCCGAGCAGCGCCAGCAGCAGCAGCACCGGCACCGGAATGCCGCCGTAGCGGTCGAGCGTCGCCACGAAGGCGAACAGGATCACGCCCGCCCCGACGATCTTCGCCACGTCTTGCCAGAGCGGCACCACCTGCAACTGATAGCGCTGGCGGTTACGCCGCTGCCGCACAGTCAAGAGCGCCAGCAGCGCGAACAGCACGACGGCGAGCGTGTCGCCCGCGAGCCTCGGCAAATAGCCCTGGCCGACGAACACAAAGCCGTCGGACACCGGCGCGATCGTCGAGCCGCCGGTCACGCCGAGCAGAATGCCGCGATAGGCCAGCATCCCGCCCAAACCGACGATGAACGACGGCACGCGCCGGTAGGTGGACCACCAGCCGTTGAAGAGGCCCACCAGCACGCCGAGCACCATCACCACCGGCACCGTGACGCCGATCGGCCAGTGCCGGTTGACGTCGAGAATCGCCGCGACGCCGCCGAGCAGCCCGAGCAGCGACCCCACCGACAGATCGATCTCGCCCGCGATGATGACGAACACCATGCCGCACGCGAGCATTCCGGTGATCGACATCTGCCGCAACAGGTTCGACAGATTGCGCGGCGTGATGAACGCCCCGCTGGTCAGAAACGAGAAGAAGATCCAGATCGCCGCAACCGCAAACAGCAGCGCGAGAATCTTGTAGCGCGCGAACAGTTGCTGCACGCGCTGCGCGCCGCCGAACGAAGCGTGCGGCGAGGCGTCTTTCGGGGTTTGGGAAGTGACGTCGGGAGTCATGCTGCGCTCGCTCCGGTTGGATTCGTGGCTCGCTGCGCCGGACGGATCGCGGCGGTGAGGATGTCCTCTTGCGTGAGGCCGTCGTTGACGAAGTCGCCGCGCAACTCGCCCTCGCCGATCACCAGCACGCGATCGCTGATGCCGAGCACCTCGGGCAGTTCCGACGACACCATCACGATCGACATGCCGCGCTGCGCGAGCTGCACGATCAGTTTGTAGATTTCGTATTTGGCGCCGACATCGACGCCGCGAGTCGGCTCATCGAGAATCAGCACCTTCGGGTCGGTCAGCAGCATGCGCGTCAGCACGGCCTTCTGCTGGTTGCCGCCGGAGAGGCTGGCGATCGATAGCATCGGATGCGCCGCGCGCACCGAGAGCCGCTTCATCTCCGTGTGAATCGTGTCGAGCTCGGCCGCCGAATCGATACGCGCGCCTCTCGCGAAGCGCTGCAAGACCGACAACGTGATGTTGTGCCCCACGCTCAGGTGCGGCACGATGCCGTGGCGTTTGCGATCCTCCGGCACCATGGCGATGCCGGCGCGAATCGCATCGGCGGGTGCGTGGATCTTCAGCGGCTTGCCTTCGAGCAGCACGCTCGCCTCGCTCACGCCGGCATACGCGCCGAAGATCGCCTGCATCAGTTCCGTGCGCCCCGCTCCCACCAGTCCCGCCACGCCGAGTATCTCGCCGCGTCTTAAGCTGAACGACACGTCGTCGACCCGTTTGCGGCGCGCATTGGTGACGTCGAAACAGGTCACGTGACGCGCTTCGAAGATCACCTCGCCGAGCGGCCGCGGCTCGCGCGGAAACAGATTGGTGATCTCGCGGCCCACCATCATGGCGATGATGCGATCGGTGCTCAGCGTGCGCATGGGTTCAGTCGCGACATGCCGGCCGTCGCGGATCACGGTGATCGTGTCGCACACGGCTTCGACCTCGTCGAGCTTGTGCGAGATATACACGCAGGCCACGCCGCGCCGCTTCAGATCGCGCACGATGTCGAGCAGAATGCGTGTCTCCGCGCCGGTGAGCGACGACGACGGCTCGTCGAGAATCAGCAGTTTCGCCCGCTTGTTGAGCGCCTTGGCGATCTCGATCAACTGCTGGTGGCCGCCGCCGTAATTCATCACCGGCTGCGCCACATTGATGCCCTCGATATGCAGCTCGCGCAGCAGTTCGTCGGCGCGCTGGAACATCGCCGCGTAGTTCATGCGCCCGCCGGGCAGCGTGATCTCGTTGCCGAGAAAGATGTTCTCCGCCACCGACAGCTCCGGCACCAGCATCAACTCCTGGTGGATGATCACGATCCCGGCGCGTTCGGTATCGCGCACGTTGGCCGCCTTCAGCGGCTGCCCTTCCCAGAGGATCTCGCCGTCCCACGTGCCGTACGGATAGACCCCGGAGAGCACCTTCATCAGCGTCGATTTGCCCGCGCCGTTTTCGCCGCACAGGCCGACGCACTCGCCGGGCGCGACCACGAGATCGATACCGTCGAGCGCCTTCACGCCGGAAAACGCCTTGACGATGTTGCGCATCGCCAGTAAAGGTTGCGTCATGCCCATTTGCCTCGCTGCAAGGAGCGCGGCAACGCCGCTGCGCGCAATGCGCAGCAGGCGCCGCCGCGCGTCGGTTCCACTTATTGGCTCGCGAGCTGCGCCTGGGTATAGAAGCCGTCCTTCACGACCACGTCCACGTTGCTTTTCGTCAGGAGCGTCGGTTGCAGCAGGATGGTGTCCACCTTCTTTTTGCCGTTGTCGTATTGCGCGTTATAGGCCGGCTTGTCGCCCTTCGCGAGCTGCACGGCAAGCTTGGCCGCTTCGCCGGCAATCAGCTTGAGCGGCTTGTAGACGGTCATCGTCTGCGTGCCGGCTATCAACCGCTTGACGGCCGCAAGGTCCGCGTCCTGGCCCGATACCGGCACCTTGCCGGCCATATGCTGCGCGGCGAGCGCCTGGATCGCGCCGCCTGCCGTGCCGTCGTTCGACGCCACCACCGCATCGATCTTGTTGTTGTTCGCGGTCAGGGCGTCTTCCATGATGCGCAGGGCCGTCGAGGCGCTCCACTCCGGCACCCATTGCTGGCCGACCACCTTGATATCGCCGCGGTCGATGGCCGGCTTGAGCACTTTCAACTGCCCTTCGCGCAGCATCTTGGCGTTGTTGTCGGTGGGCGCGCCGCCGAGCAGGAAGTAGTTGCCCTTCGGCTGCGCGTCGAACACGCCCTGGGCTTGCAGTTCACCGACCTTTTCGTTATCGAACGAGATATAGGCGTCGATATCGGCATCGAGAATCAGCCGGTCGTACGACACCACCTTGATGCCCGCTTTCTTCGCTTCGGCTACGACGTTGCCGAGCGTTTTCGAATTGAACGGCACGATCACGATCACATCGACGCCGCGCGAAATCAGGTTTTCGATCTGCGAGATCTGCCGCTCTTCACTGGCGTCAGCCGATTGCACCGACACCTTGGCGCCGAGTTTTTCCGCGGCGGCCACAAAATAGTCGCGGTCGCGCGACCAGCGTTCGACGCGCAGGTCGTCGATACAGAAACCGATTTCCGGATGGTCCTTGCTCGCGTGCGCGAGCGGCGCGACGAGCGACAAACTGGCGAGCACCGCCCCACACACGAGCGAACCCAGAACCGAACGACGCGTTGCGAATTTCATGTCTCACTCCTCTCTCTTATAGCCGGCAATGCCGGATTGGCGGCCTGCGCAACAAAGTGCGCGGCCGGGTACATAACTACAAAGGATAACGAAGTACTACCGCCTGCTGCGCGTCCAATGCGGCCGCGCATTTTCCTGCTTTTCTATTCGACGCGTAGCTTCGTCGTAGCGCCGGGCGTTTGACGTCCGGCGCTACGCGTGCCCGGCAAACACCGGTTCGAGCGCCCGATACAGCGCATGAAAGGTCGGGCGCCGTTCATTGCAGTACCAGGCATGACGAACCATGTCCGGTTCGCGCACGGCGAGAATCTCGGGTGTCGGGCAGATGTCATCGAGCGCCGCGCCGGGCTCGAGCGCCAGATGAGCGAGCCGCGCCGCGCCCAGCGCCGGGCCGACTTCGCCGCCGGCGCGCAAGGTCAGCGGGCGTCCGGCCAGATCGGCCAGCATCTGGGTCCAGTAAGCGCTGCGCGAGCCGCCGCCGATCACGGAGATGTCGTCCGGCACGAGCCCTGCCGCGTGCAGCGCGTCCATACCGTCGAGCAAGGCGAAACCAACACCTTCGAGCGTTGCGTTCGCAAGGTCCGCGCGGTTGGTCTGCGGCGCGAGGCCGTAAAACACCCCCTTCGCATTGACGTTGTTGTGCGGCGTGCGCTCGCCCGACAGATACGGCAGAAACCAGGGCCGGCGATCGCGCGCTTCGCGTTCGGCATCGGCGAGCAGCGCGGCGACGTCGGCGTAGCCGGTCAATTGCGCCGTGAAATCGAGGCAGCCCGCCGCGTTGAGCATCACCGACATCAGATGCCACGTCTGCGGCAGCGCATGGCAGAAGCTGTGCACGGCCGAAGCAGGATTGGCAAGAAAACCGTCGGACACCGCGAAATACACGCCGGAGGTGCCGAGCGACAACATCGCCTGCTTCGGCCTGACGATGCCCACGCCCACTGCCCCCGCCGCGTTGTCGCCGCCGCCCGCGATCACCGGAATCTCGCGCAGCCCCCACTCGCGTGCGAGTTCCGCCTTGAGCAGGCCGGTCACCTGGTTACCCTCGAAGACCTTGGGCATCTGTTCCCGCGACAGGCCGCAGGCGCCGAGCAACGCCGCGCTGTAGTCGCGCTGCGCCACGTCGAGCCAGAGCGTGCCCGCGGCGTCCGACGCATCGGTGGCGAAAGCGCCGGACAAGCGATAGCGCAGATAGTCCTTCGGCAACAGCACATGAGCGATGCGCGCAAAGATCTCCGGTTCGTGCTTGCGGACCCACAGCAGTTTGGGCGCCGTAAACCCCGGCATCGCCAGATTGCCCGCCACGCTGCGCAGTTGCGGGACGGTCGCCTCGAGCTCGCGGCACTCGGCATCCGAGCGCCCGTCGTTCCATAGAATCGCCGGGCGCAATACCTCGCCCTGCGCGTCGAGCAAGGTCGCGCCGTGCATCTGGCCAGTGAGACCGAGCGCTTCGATCTGCTGTGCGCCGATACCGGCGGCGCGCGCTTGCGCGAGCAGATCGGTGAGCGCCGTCGTGCTCGCCTGCCACCAGTCCTGCGGCGCCTGTTCGGACCAGCGTGGCTGCGGCCGGCTCACCGAGAGCGGGTGTGATGCCGTCGCGCGCACCTGTCCGTCGCGGTCGAGCAGCACGACCTTGACGCCCGATGTGCCGAGGTCGATACCGATGAACATGTCGCAATCCTCGCTTAACGCAGACCGTAGACCGCCTGGTTCACGACGTTTTCCAGCCGCTCCTGCTGGCCGCTCGCGTGCTGAGGATTCAGGCCGCGCCCGAGCGCGTCGGCGGCGAGCGTTTCCAGCGAATAGCCGCCGGCAAGGATCTTGCGGCCGAACTCGGTGTCCCAGCCGGCGTAACGCTGGCGCTTGAACTGTTCGAGGCGGTCGTTTTCGATCAGCGTCGCGGCACGCTCGACGGCGAGCGCCAGGTTGTCGATCGCGCCGATATGCCCATAGAACAGGTCCTCAGCATCGATGCTCTGACGCCGTACCTTGGCATCGAAGTTCATGCCGCCGGTCGTGAAGCCGCCATGCCTGAGGATTTCGTAGAAGGCGAGCGTCAGTTCCTCGACACTGTTCGGAAACTGGTCCGTATCCCAGCCGTTTTGCGGGTCGCCGCGATTCGCGTCGACGCTGCCGAAGATGCCGAGCGCAAACGCCGCGGCAATCTCATGATGAAACGAGTGTCCCGCGAGCGTCGCATGATTGGCTTCGATATTGACGCGGATCTCGTTCTGCAGACCGTACTGCGTGAGGAAGCCGTGCACGGCGGCAACGTCGTAATCGTATTGATGCTTGGTCGGCTCCTGCGGCTTCGGCTCGATCAGCAGCGTGCCCTTGAAGCCGATCTTGTGCGCATGTTCGACCACCATGCCGAGAAAGCGCGCAAACTGGTCGCGCTCGCGCTTGAGGTCGGTATTGAGCAGCGTTTCGTAGCCTTCGCGGCCGCCCCACAGCACGTAGTTCTCGCCGCCCAGCCGTTGGGTGGCGTCAAGCGCATGGCGCACCTGACTGGCGGCGAATGCAAATACCTCCGGGTTCGGATTGGTCGCCGCACCAGCCGCATAACGCGGGTGCGAAAACAGGTTGGCCGTGCCCCATAGCAGCTTGACGCCGGTATCCTGCTGCTTGCGCGCCAGATAGTCGGCGATGCGCGCGAAGTTCTCGCTGTACTCCTTCAGGCTGCTGCCTTCCGGCGCGACATCGGTATCGTGGAACGTGTAGTAAGGGGTGCCGAGCTTCGAGAAAAACTCGAACGCGGCATCGGCTTTCTGGCGGGCGCGCTCCAGCGGGTCGCCCGGTTGCTGCCAGGGGCGCACGAAGGTGCCCTGCCCGAAGATGTCGGCGCCCGGCCACACGAAGGTATGCCAGTAGCACACGGCGATGCGCAGATGCTCCTCGAGCGTCTTGCCGAGCACGCGCTTCGTGCGGTCGTAATGGTGAAAAGCCAGTGGGTTGTCCGATTGCGGGCCTTCATAACGGACGGCGGGAATGTGTTCGAAGTAGGACATCAGCGTCTCCAGTTTTATGTTGCAGCGCAACCCGCGCAGTGCATGCTGCGCCGTGCAGCATGGCTGCTGCATGCACTGCGCGGGTTCGACAAGCTGACGCCATGCTGCCGCGCGCGGCAGCGGCCCGCAATTGCGAAATTGCGCAGCCTAACTAATGTTTCTCACCGCTTGCGCTGCGCACCGTGCACACGCTGCGCAATCCCGGCCTAAAATAACCGGACGCTTAAAAAACCGGCGCAGGACGGGCAAGGCCCGCCGCGCTCAACTGGAGACAATGGCCCGCCGGCTCGCAAGGCCCGCGCGCCGGCACCCGCGATGACCCGACCCCAGACGCCGCAAACGCCGCATCGGATCGCGCTGCTGTTCAACGCGAACAAGGTGTATGACCGCGAGATCATTACCGGTATCGGCAATTACCTGCTCTCGACCCGGGTCGCGTGGGACCTGTTTCTCGAGGACGATTTCCGCTGCCGGCTGGCCGGCATCGAGCGCTTCGACGGCGACGGCATCATCGCGGACTTCGACGACCCCGCAGTCTGCGAAGCGCTGCGCGGTTGCCCTCTGCCGGTCGTGGCGGTCGGCTCGTCGTACGAGGATGAAATGCACTATCCGCCCGATCTGCCGTACATCGCAACCGATAACGCCAAGCTCGTCTCGCTCGCCTACACCCATCTGATCGGCTCGGGCTTGCCGCACTTCGCGCTCTACAGCCTGCCGCAAGCGCCGGAGAACCGTTGGGCGCAGCAGCGCGAACTGGCCTTCGCCAGTCTGCGCGCCGCCGAAGGGCGCAGCGCCGAAGAGATCGACGTCGAGATCCACCGTGGCCTGTCCACCAGCGCGCCAGTGTGGAATCAGGCCATCGAACAATTGACGGACTGGCTGGAAAAGCTGCCCAAGCCGGTCGGCATCATCGCGGTGACCGACGCGCGCGCCCGCCATCTGCTGCAGGCCTGCCTGATCGCCGGCATTGCGGTGCCCGAGCAGGTTGCCATCATCGGCATTGACAACGATCCGTTGACCCGGACCCTCACCCGTATTCCGTTGTCATCCGTGATCCAGGGGACCGAGGAAATGGGCCGCACCGCCGCCCACCTGCTGCATCAGATGCTGCATGGCGCGCGTTTTCCGGGCCGGCGCATCCGCGTGCCGCCGGTCGGCATCAACGTGCTCGAATCCACCCGGCACCAGCCGCTCGCGAGCCCGTATGTGATGCGCGCGCGACACTTCATCCGCCAGTACGGCTGCCAGGGCATTCGCACCGAGCAGGTGGCCGATTACGTCGGCGTGTCGCGCTCTTCGCTGGAAGAATATTTTCGGCGCGAGTTGCAATGTACCGTGCATCAGGAGATCCTGCGGCATAAGCTCGATGCGGCGAAGGCGCTGCTCGCGAAACGCGACGCCTCGAGCGCGGAGGTTGCGATCCGTTGCGGCTTCACTTCGCTGCAGTACATGTATGCGGTGTTTCGCCGTGAGCTCGGCTGCACGCCGCGCGAATATCAGGAACGCACGAAGGCAACCGCCGGGCCCGGCTAGGTCCGGCGTAATCCGCGCCAGCCCTTTTTGGAATTTTTTTCTCCCTTGCAGATATGATCAGTCAAGCATGCTTCTCGACCGCCCCCTGGGGCACCGTGCCGGGCGGCGACCCGGTCCGGCTCTTCACGCTGCGCAATGTGCATGGCATGAAGATCAGCGTCAGCGAGCTGGGCGCCACGCTGGTGTCGTGGCATGCGCCGGATCGCACCGGCAAGCTTGCCGACATCCTGCTCGGTCACGATACGCCAGCCGGCTACCTTGACTCGACGACCTACATGGGCGGCCTGATCGGCCGTTGGGCCAACCGCATCGCCGCAGCGCGCTTCACGCTCGACGGCATCGACTACACGCTCGATCGCAACGAGGGCGACAACCTGCTGCACGGCGGCGCGAGCGGCTTCAACCGCCTGCACTGGCAAGCGAGCGAAGACAACAGCGCGCTCGTGATGCGGCTCGAATCGCCGGAAGGCGATGCCGGCTTTCCTGGCAATCTGTCCGTGCAGGTGCGCTACACGCTCGACGATGACGGCACGCTGACGATCGCCTACGAGGCGATCGCCGATGCGCCGACACCGCTCAACCTGACGAGCCATCCCTATTTCAATCTGAGCGGCAACCCGGCTTCCGATGTCCGCGGGCACGTGGTGTCGATCGATGCGGACGCGTTCTTCGAAGTCGATGCAGCAATGATTCCGTGCCGGCGCACGGAGGTGGCAGGCAATGCCTTCGATTTTCGCCAGAGTGCCCCGTTGGGCGCACGGCTCGACTGGCCGAATACGCAACTCGCGCTCGCGGGCGGCTTCGATCATTGCTACGTGTTGCACGATGCAGGCGGCATAACTCACGCACCACGGCCGGTGCGCGAAGTGGCCCGCGTCTACGAGCCGGGCAGCGGACGCGAACTGACTGTGCTCACCGATCAATGGGGTCTGCAGTTCTATACCGGCAATCACCTCGAAGGCGAGCCGGGCCGCGGCGGCGTCGCCTATTCGAAGTATGCGGGGCTGTGTCTCGAGGCCGGCGGCTTTCCCAACCAGATCAATATGGCCGAAGCCGATCAGGATCAGGTCGTGTTGCGTCCCGGTGCGCAATACCGGCAGGTCACGCAGTATCGCGTCGGAGTGCGTACGGGTATCTGAGCGCGACCGGCACAAAATGCGGCGGCCCGGCCTCGCCATGCATCACGCATCGAAAGGCACATTCTCCCTGACGGTAGGTGATTTCAGGCGCAAATCGGCGTGATAAAGTCCGGCGGTGCCGCTCAAAAGGCGGCTGCTATAAAAGGCCCTTTCCATCCGGCCCATCCCGCCGCCCAAGCTGAAGGAGAAACAAAATTAACAAGACTCTAAAAGCCGTTGCCGCCGCAACGCTTTCTTTAGCCTCGATCTACGCAGGCGCTGCCGGCCTCGGCAGCGCTAACAACGCCGCCCTGCAATCCGCCAATACGGTCAACGTGACCGGCGCATCGAACGCCAACAACGGCGGCGCCAACCGGGACCGCGAAACAGTGTCGATTGCGGTAGTGGACAGCAACGGCCCCGTCGCCGATGCGAAATGCAGCCTGACCAACGCCAAAGGCGACTGGTCCGTGACCGCTCCCGATAGCGTCGACGTGCGCCGTTCGGACTCCGACCTGCAGATCAAATGCGAGAAGCCCGGCTACGATCCGGTCTCGGCGACGATCAAAGCCTCGAAGACCCAGATTCCGCGTCCGCAATTCCGCTTCGCCGCGGGCGGCACCGGTGACGACGATGAGGATGCGATGATCACGGTGCCGCAATACGCATCGTCGATCACCGTGACGCTCGTCAGCAGCAAGCAGGCCAGCAGCAACTAGCCCTTCATCGAGCGAGCATGGCCTAAAGCGGATTACGCGCGACCAGAGCGCGGACCAGCGCCCAGTCGGCGTGCTCGCAAAAGTCGATCATGACGGTTCCGGCCGGGCCGTCGTGCTGGCCCAGGCGCTCAGTAAAGCGGTCGTTCATGCCGCGCGTCTGCTGATCTCCGCAGGCCACCACATGCGGATTGGCAGCCATACCTGTGCCGCTGCAAAAATTCACCACCCAGCGCACATCGCTCGCGTCCGGTGTCCGCGCCAGCAGCGCCTCGATGACCCGCCACTTGTACTCCATCGACGCCCGCACCGGCACGCGAAACTCATCCTGAATCGCGAACGCCGCGCCGTCGATGTCGAGATCGAAAGTCGCATTGTCGGGCCATGCCGAGAGATCGATGCCAAGCGGTGCAGCGCTTTCGAAGCGCCTGAGCAACACGATCGAACCGCGCACGTCCGCGAGGCGGGCCGTCGTATCGCCCAGATGCCAGCGAACCTCCGGGTAGCGCCGCACATACGCCTCGAACGTCTGCGCGAAGCTGCGCGTGCAGGCCCGCGTGCCGCACTCGTCCTTGACCGACATGACGATGCATTCGCCCGGGTGCTGTGCGAGAAAACCGGCACAGTCCGCGATCACGTCGTCGAACATCAGGCCGAGCGCAATGCGCGCGTGATTGATGTGAAAGACATCGTCTTCATGACGGCAGCGGATATCGAGCACGCGTACGCCATGCGCCAGTTGCTGGGTCAACGTCGCCCCTTGCGTGCGGGCGAGCGAATCGTCCACCGTGTACGCACAGGTGTCGTGGCTGCCCGGCAGCGTCAGTTGATTGAGCATGCGCTGATCCGGCAGCGCCGACATCCAGCGCGCCAGCGCGTGCTCGTCTTGCAGCAGATGAGCGCTCATGGTCGTACGCTCCGGTGGAGGTGAGCGCGCTCACGGGGTTGGACAGGCGTGTTCAATCTTGCTCTCCTTGCAATCCGAAAGCTTAATCATCGCTGAAATCGTTTACGGACCAATAAACTCCGCCGTGGCTGCCCTTTGCGCCCATGGCGGCGAGTAAGTTGCGGTAAGCTTGTTGCCATCACGTACTTACATCATGACATGACGCAAAAGCAGAGACTGTGGGTCACGGCGTCGGAGGTCGCGCGCCGCGCCGGCGTGTCGCGTTCGGCCGTTTCGCGTGCCTTCACTCCCGGTGCCAGCATTGCACCCGAAACACGCGAACGCGTGATGAAAGCAGCCAACGCGATGGGCTATCAGGTGAACATGATTGCGCGCGAAATGATTCAGCAGCGCAGCAGTCTGGTCGGAGTCGTGACGGCGGGCTTCGAGAATCCGTTTCGCGCCAGGCTGCTCGCGCATATCTCGCTCGCCCTGACCCAGCACAACCTGTCGCCGCTCGTCATGAACGCGGAAGATCCGGCGCAAACCAAGCACTCGCTGGAGATGCTGCTGAGCTACCGGATCGCCGGTGTCATCATGACCTCCGCGTCGCCACCGCTCGATCTGGCGCGCCAGTATCTGAAACTCAAGGTGCCCGTCACGATGATCAACCGCGGCGCCGAGCTCGACGAAGCGGACGTGGTGGTGAGCGACAACGCGAGCGGCGGCGCGATGGCCGCCCGCATGCTGCTCGACACGGGCGCGACGCGCCTTGCCTTCATCGGTCCGAGCAAGACCAGCTATAGCGGCAAGTCGCGCCGCGCAGCGTTCCTGCGCGCGGTAAAAGCGGCGGTGGGCGCGCGCGGCGAGCCGGTTGCCACGGTCATCACGCCCGCTGACGATTACGCAAGCGGCGTGAACGCCGCGCTGGAGTTGCTCGCTCTGCCGCCGCACCAGCGGCCCGACGGCGTATTCTGCTCGTCGGACCTGCTGGCGCTCGGTTTTATCGATATCGCCCGGCAGCGCTTCAATCTGCGCGTGCCGCAGGATATCGCCGTGGTGGGGTTCGACGATATCCCGGCAGCGAGCTATGAGAACTATGAATTGTCGACGATTCGGCAGGATACCGAAGGACTGGCCAACGTCGCCGTCGAGATGCTGATGGAGCGGATGGATTCGTTTCGCGGCGCGTCAAGGGTGCGCGCAGTGCCCGTCTCGAGCGTCGTGCGGCGCACCTGCGAGTAAGACAGCCGCTCAGACCACCCGGCGCCCGCTGCGGGCGTCGAAGAAATGCATCTGCGCAGGCGGCAGCAACACCTGCAGCATCGCGCCGGGGTCCGGCCGCTGATGCGGGAGCGACCCGTGGAGCTGGCTGACATCGAAGACAAGCTCCTGTAGAAAGTAAAAAAACGGCGGTCGCACGGATGCGCAGCCGCCCAACGGAGAAGCCCAGATGAAAAAGTTAGCGTGACTGATCAGTTCTGCTGTTGCTCGAAACGACGCAGCAGTTCATTGCCACGTGCGACGCTCGAGTCGAGCCCTTGCTGCGGGGTCTTGGTGCCGGCCCACACCTGCTCTAGCTCCTCGTCGACCACAGTGCGGATCTGCGGCATGTTGCCCAGACGCAGGCCCTGCGTGTACGGCAGCGGCGGCTTGTTCAGCATCTGCTTGATGGCGGTCTCGGTGCCGGGGTTTTTGGCGTAATAGCCTTGCTCGCGTGCAAGGTCGTAAGCAGCCTGAGTGACCGGCAGATAGCCGGTGTCTTCATGCCACTTGGCGGCGACCGCCGGGCTCGAGAGATACGCAAGGAATTTCGCCACGCCCTTGTATACTTCGGGGTTCTTGCCGGCCAGCACCCACAGGCTCGCGCCGCCGATGATCGCGTTTTGCGGCGCGCCCTTCACCGACGGATCGTACGGCATCATGCCCGTGCCGAACTCGAACTTGGCCGACTTGCGAATCGTCGCGAGCGCACCCGACGAGTTGGTGACAATGCCGCAATCGCCGCTATAGAACTTCGAGTTCGCTTCGTCCTTGCGGCCCGCGTAGGTAAGCGTGCCCTGCTTCGCCATGTTGGCGAGAAAGGCGATGTGATTGACCTGTAGCGGTTTGTTGAATTCGAGCGAGGCGTCCAGGCCGTCGAAGCCGTTATTCTTCGTGGCAAACGCCGCGCCATGCCACGCGCTGTAGTTTTCGAGCTGAATCCAGCTCTGCCAGCCGGTCGAGAAACCGCAGGCCATGCCGCTCGCCTTCAGCTTCGCCGCGTCGGCGGCGACTTCGTCCCACGTCTGCGGTGCGCGGTTCGGGTCGAGCCCGGCTTTGCGGAACGCATCCTTGTTGTAGTACAGGATCGGCGTCGAGCTGTTGAACGGCATCGAGATCAGGCGGCCGGTTTTCGCTTCGCCGTAGTAGCTGGCAATCGCCGGCACGAACGCATGCGTATCGAGCGGCACGCCCGCGTCCCGGAACACTTTCCACACAGGCACGACGGCCTTCTTCGCGCCGATCATCGTCGCAGTGCCGACTTCGTAGACCTGCAGGATCGCCGGCGCATCGCCGCTGCGCCAGGCCGCGATACCCGCCGCCAGCGTCTGGTCGTAGTTGCCCTTGAAGACCGGCACGATCTTGTACTCGCTTTGCGATGCATTGAAATCGTCGGCGATGGCGTTCACGCGCTCGCCGAGCGAGGCTTCCATCGCATGCCAGAACTGAATTTCGGTGGCGGCCTGCGCGGCCTGGCCGGCAAACAGCGCGACGCCCACGGCGGCCGCTGCTTGCCGAAGCCATTTTGCTTTCAACATAGGTCTGTCCCAATCCTGTTATGCGTCCGCCGCGCGCTCTGCTATTGCTCCCGCGCGGCGAGCGGACTGTCTGCGGCCG